>CAMNIH010000044.1 GCA_946540365.1 uncultured Bacteroidales bacterium | reverse complement strand
CATCAGGCCATGTTGGAAAGAATGCAGACGCGGCACGCCGCGTCTCTACAGATGGGAACATTTTGGGAAAAAAGAATGCAGACGCGGCACGCCGCGTCTCTACAAGGATTTCTCTCGGAGGATGCCGTGGTAGAGCTGGTCGTGGCAGGTGCCGCAGGGGGCGTAGCCCAGGACGGTGTAGTAGCGCTCCAGGACGGCATTGCCCACCGCGGAGTCCAACCTCAACAAGCTGACGCCCTGCTCGATGGCGTAGCGCTCCACATGCTTCATCATCTGCACGCCCGCCCCCGGCACGGCTGGGTCGGTGACGAGGTGGTGCAGGTAGTAGGCGCGTCCCGTGAGGCCTCCGGTGTAATGGCCGTCGCGCGTCCAGCGCACATCCTCGGTGTAGAGGGCGATGGCCACCACCACCCTGCCCTGCTCCTCGCCCACGAGGAACGAGCCGATATGCTGCTCCCAGTAGCGGCGGGGGTAGCGCCCGAAGTAGTCGGTCTCGTTCCACTGGTGCAGCCCGACGGCGTTCATCCAGTCGATGCGCTTCTGTACGAGGGCCATGATGGCCTCAACATCCAGTAATCTCGCCTTTCTGAAGGTCATAGAGCCTGAGGGTGTGGTCAGTGAGGGAATAGACGGCGTAGTTGCGGTTGAGCAGCCAGTCGCCGGTGTTGACGTAGAGAGTGGAGAGTGGAGAGTGGGTAGTGGGTAGTGGGTAGTGGGTAGCACTCTCCTCTTTCCGCTCTCCATTTTCCACTGTCAACTTTCCACTCTCCTCTTTCCGCTCTCCATTTTCCACTGTCAACTTTCCACTCTCCACTTTCCGTTCTCCATTTTCCACTGTCAACTCACGCACCAGCGGCGTGTGGCGGTGGCCGAAGACGCAGTAGTCGAGCGGTTCGTGCCGCAGGCGCTCTTTGCAGTAGATGGCGATGCCCTCGCGGTCGTCGCCGAGGTAGCGGAGAGTGTCCTGCCGTGCGTGCTTGACCTTGTTGCTGTCGCTCCAGCGGCGGGCGATGGGGAATGTCCATGCCGAGGGCAGCAGGGCGAAGAGGCGCTGGTTGAGGCGCGAGCGGAAGATGCGCCGCAGCGTGTTGTAGTTCTTGTCCAGGTGGCCCTGTCCGTCGCCGTGGCCGATGAGGAAGCGGCGGCCGTCGATCTCGAGCACCTCGGGGTCGGGGTGCATGATGGCGCCGCATTCCTGCTCCAGGTAGTCGAACAGCCACATGTCGTGGTTGCCGATGAAGAAGTGGATCTCAACGCCGAGGTCGGCCAGCTCGGCCAGCTTGCCCAGCAGGCGCGTGTGGCCGCGGGGCACCAGGTGGCGGTAGGTGAACCAGAAGTCGAACATGTCGCCCAGCAGGAACAGCTGACGGCAGTCGTCCTTGATGCCGTCGAGGAAGCGGCACAGCTCGCGCTCGCGCTGCAGCGAGTCGGCCCCGCTGCCGAGGTGGGCGTCGGAGATAAATACCACAGTGGGTAGTGGATAGTGGGTAGTGGGTAGCACCTGGCCCTTGCTGCTAACCACTCCCCGCTCTCCACTTTCCATACCTTTTTGTCTCACTTCAGCCATGAACGCGGATTTTGGGAGGCGGTGCCCTTCCAGAGCTGGAAGCTGAATTCGGCAGTGCCCTCCTCATTGGTGTAGACGGTGCCGAGGTTCTGCCGGATGGTGACCTTGGCGCCCTCGCGGACAGCCACAGAGCCCATGTTGGCATAGACGGTCATGTAGTCGCCGTGGCGGACGATGATGCCCTTGGTGCCGTTGGGGGTGGTGAAGACGCGGCTGACGGTGCCGCCGAAGACGGCCTGGACGCCGGTGCCGCTCTTGCACTGCAGGTCGATACCGTTGTTCATGTTCTGACCGCCGGAGGCATGGGTGTAGCGTCCGTACTCGCGCACCACGCGGGTGTAGCTGACGGGCCACGGCAGGCGTCCCTTGTTGCCGGCGAAGTCGGTGGTGAGGGCCACATCGGCGGCCGAGGTCTTGTCCACCGGCGCCGCGCTGCCCTTGTCCGCGGCGGCCTTGGCGGCTTTCTTGGCCTTGGCGGCCTTGGCAATTTCCTCGTTGATAATGTTCTGTATCTGCTGCTGCAGCTGGCGCTTCTGCTTTTCCTTGCGGTCGATCTGCGCCTTGAGGTTCTTCTCCTGCTGACGGCTCTGCTTGAGGCTCTTCTGGTGTTCCTTGCGCTCCTGGGCCAGCTGGTCCTGCTGACGGCGCTCCTGGGCCAGCAGGTTGGTCGTCTCCTGCTGCTGGCGGGCCAGCTGCACGCCGGCCTCGGTCAGTTCATCCTCCTTCTGGCGGATGAAGGCGGCCTGGCGGCGGCGGTAGCGCGAGTAGTCGCGGAAGTATTTGGTGCGCAGGTAGGCGGTGTTGTAGCTCTTGGTGTCGAGCAGGAGCACCAGCTTGTCGAGCGAGCCCCGCTCGCCGTAGAGCACGCGCACCACGTGGGCATACTCGGCCTTGAGCGAGTCGACCTGCGTGCGCATCAGTGAGATGCTGTCCTGGGTCTGCGTCATCTGGACGGAGAGCTGGTTGAGCTGGCCGCCGATGTTGTTGATCAGGCGGGTGCGCTGCTTGATCTTCTGTTCCAGCAGGTTGATCTCCTTCTGGCTGTTCTTGCTGTTCTTGCGTGCCTTGGCGAGGTCGCCGTTGAGGCGCTTGATCTCCTGTTCGACGCGGGTCTTGTCCTTCTCAAGCTGCTGCTTGCTCTGCGCCTGCAGCGGATGGGAGAACGACAACAGAAACAACACCGACAACAGGGAAAGTGCAACCTGCACTTTCCCCCTCCGGCGCAGGATGCGCCGGGAGGGTTGTCTCTGTTGTCTGTGTTGTCGTGTCAAGATGCCCTTGATGGTATTAGTCCCAAGCGAGGATGCGTTTGAAGTCATACTCTTCGGGGTTGGGCAGGTACTGGCGTGCGGCATCGTAGTCGGCGGGGGTGATGTAGTCCATGATGTCGTTGACGTAGGACATCACCTTGTTGGACGCGACGTTGACCAGACGCGGCGGGATCTTGCCCGTCTCGGGATCCTGCAGATCCTTCAGGTACAGCGGACTGACGTTGCCCTGATGGTCGACGTAGACCATGCAACCCGTGCAGCCCTGGTTGAAGAGGGTGTGGACGCCCATGCCCATCAGCGAGCAGTAGGTCAGGTCGAAAGCGATAGGCGTGTGGCAGCGGATCTCGTAGCCGATCTCCACCGGACGGCTCTTCACCTTCAGCCCCAGCTGCTTCACCTTGCGCTCAAGCAAGTCGTTGAAGATATGGGCTTTCGACACCTTGCCGAGTTCGGGATGGCCGTGCTCGTCGTAGGAGAAGTGGATGCCGCTGTTCTTGATCTCCTCGTCGGAGAGCGAATGGAAGACGCCCTCGCTGATCATGGCGGCGCCGTAGTCGATGCCCATCAGCTTGCGCTTGACGATGCAGGAGACCACCATGTTGATGATCTTGTCGACGGTGATCTCCGTCTTGTTGAAGAACTCGGGGATGATGACCATCGGATAGTGGCAGGCGCCGGCGATGCCGAGGGCCAGGTGGCCGGCCGAGCGGCCCATGGCGCTGACCACGAACCAGTTCTCGCTGGTGCGGGCATCCTCCATGACGGCGGTGGCCAGCACACAACCCTGCGCCTTGGCGCTGTTGTATCCGAAGGTGGGGCTGCTGTTGGGCAGCGGCAGGTCGTTGTCGATGGTCTTGGGCACGTGGATGTTGGCAATCGGATAGTGCTTGTCGGCCAGGAACTTGGCAATGCGGTTGGCCGTTGAGGCCGTGTCGTCGCCACCCACGGTGACGAGCAGTTTGATGTCGTTCTTGGTGAAGAGGTCGAGGTTGAAACGCTTCTCGAAGTCCTCCGGCGTGGGTTTGAAACGGCTCATTTTGAGGATCGAACCGCCCTTGTTGAAAATCTCGTCGGCGGTGAGGAAGTCCAGTTCGCGCATGCGGGGCTTGTCGGTGAAGAGGGCGCTGTAGCCGCCATGCAGACCGATGACGCGGAAGCCGTCGCGCAGGAACGTCTTGGCGACCGAGGCAACAACAGTGTTCATTCCGGGAGCGGGACCACCGCCAGTGAGGATAGCGATTGATTTCATGTTTTTATGGGTTTTTACGTTTTTATTTAATGTACATATAAATCAAAACAATGCTCTGTAAACGACGAACCGGGAAGATTATTGTACGAGTGCGGGATATTTTTTCTGACAGGGGCCTTGAAGCATCGTCAAACCCGCCACCATCGCTCTGCGTATCAAACAGTTACGTCAAACAAAAGAGGTTACACGCTGAAAACCAGCATGAAACAGCCATGACGCTATATTGACTCTACCTTTTCTTCAGTCGTTCTTCAGTCGTTCTTCAGTCGTTCTTCAGTGATCACTGAAGAACGACTGAAGAACGACTGAAGAACGACTGAAGAAAAGGTAGACCTGACAGGGTGTCATGTATGAACCGACATACACTTTTTGTCGGAAAAAGGGCCATTTGGCATGGTTTTTGATAGATGGAGGGGTATGATATGTTAAAAGAAAAACGCTTATTGACTAAAAATCAAGTATAATGACACTAAGAAAAATCTTACCGGCACTTATGGCCAGCCTGCTACTGGCGATGCAGGGGCTGTCGCCCTGCCAGGGGCAGGAGGTGCTGACGCTCGACAGCTGCCGGGCACGGGCCCTGCGGGCCAACAGTGCGCTGAAACGCAGCGCCATCAAGCAGGAGGAGACCTCCGCACTGGAGAAGGTGGCCCTGTGGCAGATGCTGCCCAAGGTGAGCGCCAACGGCGGCTACCTGTGGATGGAGAAGCGGGTGAACCTGCTGAGCCAGGAGCAGAAGGAACGCCTGGGCCACATGGGCGACGAGGTGGTGGCCGACCTCGGCACGGCGGTCCACACGGAGTTCGACGATCTGCCGGTGGTGGGGTCGTCCATAGCCGACCGGATCAACAACATGATCGGCAACTCGAACCTCGGGCCCCACCTGAACGAGGTGGGAAACGACATCGTGCAGGGGTTGGAGACCGACACCCGCAACATGGGGGTGGCGGCGGTGACGCTGACGCAGCCGATCTACTTAGGCGGCAAGCTGGCGGCGGCCTACCGCACCGCCCGCCTGGTCAACGAGCTGAGCGGCGTGGAGTACGACAAGGAGCGGGCGGCGACGCTGGTGTCGGTCGACGAGGCCTACTGGCAGGTGGTCAGCGTGCAGCAGAAGAAGGAGCTGGCCGAGCGCTACGCGGCGCTGCTCGACACGCTGGAGCACCACGTGACGCTGGCCCTGGAGGCCGAGATGGCCACCCAGGGCGACCTGGCCAAGGTGCGCGTGAAACGCAACGAGGCGCAGATGAGCCTGACCAAGGCCACCAACGGGCTGGCGCTGGCCAAGATGTTGCTGGCCCAACGGTGCGGCATGCCGCTGGAGAGCCAGTTCGAGGTGGCCGACCTGCACCCCGACCTGCCCCTCGGCGACAGCCGGCAGGGGCTGCCGGCGATGGACGACATCTACGCCCATCGCAGCGAGATGCGCATGCTGGGCATCAGCGACAGCATCGCGCGCGAGGGCGTCCGCCTGGCCGCCAGCTCCCTGAAGCCCAACATCATGGCCACGGGCGGATACATGGTGAGCAACCCCAACGTGTTCGACGGCTTCAGCAACAGCTGGGGCGGCAGCGCCATGGCCGGCGTGGTGGTCAACGTGCCGCTGGTCCACGTGGGCGGCATCTACGCCGTCAAGGCCGCCAAGGCCAAGCGGCGCGAGATAGCCATGCAGACCGAGGAGGCGCGCGAACTGATCGAGCTGCAGGTGAACAAGGTCTACTATGAGCTGGAACTGGCCTACCGCAAGCGGGCCGAGGCCGAGAGCCTGGTGGACGAGGCCGAGGAGAACCTGCGGCTGGCCGACGAGAGCTTCAAGGCGGGGATGTGCAGCAGCAGCGACCTGATGATGGCGCAGACCGCCTGGCTGCAGGCCCAGACCGAATGGGTCGACGCCGGCATCGAGATCGCCATGGGCAAGGTCTACCTGCGCCAGGCCACCGGCCGGTAACACTCAATACGCATGAAACATAACACTTACGGCAAAAACAACTAAACAGACAATCCTTATGAAAGAGACAAACAAGAGCCTGTTGGCCGGGTTGGCGGTGGTGATGGTGACGGTGGGCGTGGTGATGCTCGTCGGCCTGCTGGCCATACATCCCGAGAAAGAGATCGTGAGCGGCGAGGTGGAGGCCGCCGAATACCGCGTGAGCAACATGGTGCCCGGGCATGTGGACACCCTCTACGTGACGGAGGGCGACCGCGTGCGGCGGGGCGACACGCTGGCCCATATCGCCAGCCGCCAGGTCGACGCCAAGATGCTGCAGGCCCAGGCGGCCCGCAGCGCCGCCAGCGCCCAGAGCCGCAAGGCACAGGCCGGCGCCCGCAGCCAGCAGAAAGAGATGGCACGCCAGGTGTGGCAGAAGGCACAGGCCGCCGAGGAGGTGTACCGCAAGAGCTACGAACGCATGAAAGGCCTGAAGGAGAAGGGGGTGGTGAGCGCGCAGCAGTTCGACGAGGTGGAGGCCAAGTACAAGGTGGCGCAGGCCGACTGCGCGGCCGCCGAGCAGCAGTACCTCATGGCCCAGGAGGGGGCCCAGCGCGAAGACATCGACGCGGCGGCCGCCCTGGTGGGCCGCGCCGGCGGGGCCGTGGCCGAGGTGCAGAGCTACCTCGACGACAGCTACCTCGTCGCCCCCTGCGACGGCGAGGTGGTGGAGCTCTACGCCAAGGTGGGCGACCTGATCGGCACCGGCTCGCCGGTGGTCAGCGTGCTCGACATGGGTGACACATGGATGTATTTCGCTGTGCGCGAGGACCGTCTGCAGGGCATCAACAGCGGCGCCACGGTGCAGGTGTCGATCCCGGCGCTGGGCAAGCAGACCTACCCCTGCACGGTGCGCCGCGTGCAGGCGATGGCCAGCTATGCCACCTGGCGCGCCACCAAGATCGGGGGCCAGCACGACGTGAAGAACTTCGACGTCAAGGTGGTGCCCCAGTCGCCGATCGAGGGCCTCAAACCCGGCATGACCGCGATACTGGAGATGTAGCAAACCGCAAACGCGAAACGACATGCTGAGGGTAATAAACAGAGAGATACGGCGGATAGCACTCAAGCCGCGCTACACGGTCATCCTGACCGTGGGGGCGGTGTTTGCCTTCCTCTTCTTCGCCACGTTGACCCGCGAGGGGCAGCCGCAGGAGCTGCCGGTGGCGGTGGTGGACATGGACGGCAGCTACCTGTCGCGGCGCCTGTGCCACGAGCTGGACGCCACCCAGGCGGTCCATGTGGTGGCGGTCTACCACAGCCACAACGAGGCGCGGCGCGCGATGCAGCGGGGCGAGGTGTTCGCCTTCTACGAGGTGGGCCACGGCACCTACAACGACGTGCTGCAGTTCCGCAGTCCGCAGATAGGGCTCTACACCAACCAGTCGTACCTGCTGGCGGGGTCGCTGGCCTACCGCCAGCTGGCCACGATGGGCAAGCTGGCCGCCGGCGCCGTGCAGCGCGAGGTGCTGCGCAAGAAGGGGGTCGACGAGAGCCTCATCATGGGACAGCTGCAACCCGTGGCCTTGGAGACCCACGCCATCGGCAACGCCAAGGCCAACTACCAGGTGTACCTGATGACCACGCTGATCCCGGGCATCATCATCATGATGGCGATGCTGCAGACGGCCTACGTCGTCGGACGCGAACGGCAGGAGCGCACTGTGGCCAACTGGCTGCGCAAGGCAGGCGGCAACTGCGTGCGTGCCATGGTGGGCAAGATGGTGCCCTACACCGCCCACTACACCCTGCTGCTGCTGGCGGCCGAGATTGTGATGTACGGGCCGATGCACTTCCCGATGGAGGGCAGCTGGCCGCTGCTGGCGCTGGTGTCGCTGCTGTCCGTGGTGGCGGCCCAGAGCGCGGGATGCTTCCTGATGGGGTGCGTGCCCGACGCGTCGGTGGCCATGAGCCTCACCTCGGCCTACGGCACGCTGGCTTTCACGATGTGCGGCTTCTCGTTCCCGGCCGAGGCCATGCCCGAACCCATGCAGGCCTTCAGCCTGCTCTTCCCGCTGCGCTACTACTTCCTGGCCATGCGCGACATCACCCTCTTCGGCAACGGGCTGGAGGTCTGCTGGCCGCCGGTGGCAGCGCTGGCCGCCTTCCCGCTGCTGTTGCTGGTGGGGGCCGCCATGCTGGCCCGTCAGGTGGAAAGGAGGGTGGCATGCTGAGACGCCTGACGACGAACCTGCGCGACATCTGGGATGTGCTGGCGGCCGAGGTGCGGCGTGTATTCACCGACAAGACCACGCTCGTCATCTTCTTCCTGGCCACCGCCGTCTACCCTCCCCTATACTATTATATATATCACCTTGAGGCCTTGCAGGAGATGCCGGTGGCGGTGGTCGACCTGTCGAGGAGCGAAGCCTCGAAGCGGTTCGTCCACAAGCTCGACGCCACCCCGGAGCTGCGCGTCGCCTCGCGCCCGGCGACGCTGGCCGAGGGCGAGGCCATGGTCGACGACCACCGCGTGAAGGCGCTCTTCGTGCTGCCGGCCGACTATGGCGAACGGCTCGCCCACGGCGAGACGGCCACCGTCAGCTGCTTCAGCGACATCAGCTCGTTCCTCTACTACAAGGATGCGCTGCTGGGCGGCAGCAACGTGATGCTCGATGAGATGCGCTCCATCCAGCTGGAACGCCACGAGACGCAGGGGCTCGATGCCGGGCAGGCGGCGGTGCAGGTGCAGCCGGTCGGCCTCGACGACGTGAAGCTCTTCAACCCCACGGGCGGATATGCCTCCTACTTCATCCCGGCCCTGCTGCTGCTGGTGATCCACCAGACGCTCTTCTTCGGCATCTGCGTGCTCTGCGGCGACGCCAACGAGAACCGCAAGGCGCTGCGCCTCATACCGCCCCACCTGCGTTCGCGGTCGGTGCATCGCGTCACCACGGGCCGCCTGCTCTGCTTCCTGCTCATCTACATCCCCATCGCCCTGTTCGACCTGTGGATCATGCCGCGCATCTTCGGGCTGCCGCAGCTGGGCAGCGCCGCGGACATCATGCTCTTCCTGCTGCCGTTCTTGGTCGCCACCATCTGCTTCGCCATGACATTCGGCAACCTCTTCTCGCAGGAGCGGATGAGCACCCTGCTCTGCTGCCTCTTCTTCTCGGTGATCCTGTTCTTCATGTCGGGCCTGGTGTGGCCGCAGTCGGCGATGCCGAAGTTCTGGCTGGTGTTCAGCTACCTGTTCCCCTCGACACCGGGCATCGAAGGCTTCGTGCGCATCAGCTCGATGGGGGCCCGCCTGAGCGCGGTGCGGAGCGAATACATGGCGCTGTGGATCCAGGCGGGAGTCTACTTTGTGACGGCCTGCGGATCGCTGCGATGGCTGAAGCTGCGGGGGCGCTGACGACATGTGCAGCGAGGGCTGCATGCCGCGGCGTGGGGGCGAGAAGTGTTTTTTTTGCGTGGCATTTGAAAAAAATGTGTACTTTTGCAGCATGAAAACGAAAGAATACAAATGGCCGTACGGCATGATGCGGGCCTTGTCGCTGGCCGTGGTGTCGACGGTGATCATGTCGGCGGTGATGGCGATCGGGACGATCGATCCGGAGACGCACGAGATGGAGACCACGGCACATCTGCCCTTTATGGTGGGTGAGAACCTGGTGCTGTTTGTGGTGCTGTACTTCTACAATTTCCGGATGCTGGGCATGGGCCTGCGCGGATGGAAGGCCGCCGTGGTGTGCATCATCGGGTCGCTGCTGCTGTCGGTGATACTGACGGTGCCCGGATGGTGGATCGAGGGGTGGCTGTACGCAGAGCAGTTCAACAACATGATGGTGACGATAGCTATGAACGGCACGACGGCATTGGTGGCGGCACTGATCTCGCTGCTGCTGGAGAGCGTGCGGCTGAGCGAGGAAAGCCAACTGGAACGGGAGCGGCTGGAGAAAGAGGTGCTGCGGGTGCGCCACGAGGCGCTGGAGCGCCAGGTGAGTCCCCACTTCCTGTTCAACAGCCTGAACGCGCTGGACGCCCTGATAGGCACGGACGAGGAGGGGGCGCACAAGTATGTGCAGGAGCTGGCGAGCATCTACCGCTATGTGCTGCAGAAAGGCAGCGAGGTGACGCTCAGCGAGGAGATGGAGTTCACACGTGAATATGTGGAGATGATGCGCACGCGCTACGGAGGCGACGCGCTGATGATGGAAGAGCGGGTGGCAGAGGACTGGCTGGGGCGGCGGGTGCCGCGAATCAGCGTGCAGATGCTGGTGGAGAACGCCGTGAAGCACAATGTGGCGACGAAGCGGCGGCCCCTGACGGTGGTGGTGGAGAGCGAAACGGACGGCGTCGGACAGCGATGGTTGACGGTGAGCAACGTGAAGGCACCGCGCGACGGCAGCCATGCCGCATCGGGAGTGGGCCTGTCGAACCTGGGCGAGCGCTGCCGCCTGCTGACAGGCCGAGAGCCGGAGATCGTGGACGACGGAGAACGCTTCACGGTGAGGGTGCCGGTTTAAGGTTTAAGGTTTAAAGTTTAAGGTTTAAGGTTTATCGGCTGTAGAGACGCGGCGTGCCGCGTCTGCATTTAAAAAAGGTTTAAAGTTGTAGAGGCTGTAGAGACGCGGCGTGCCGCGTCTGCATTTAAAAAGATTTAATGTTTTCTGATTACAATTATATATGAAAAGAATTCTGATAGTTGAGGACGAGGCCATTGCATCGCAACACCTGCGGCGGCTGCTGGGAGAGGTGCTCGGCGAGGAGCCGGAGACAAAGACCGTGGAGACGGTGGACGAGGCCGTGGAGGAGCTGCGCAAGGGAGGCTGGACGCTGGCGATGATGGACATCCACCTGGCGGACGGGCTGTCGTTCAAGGTGTTCGAACGCGTGGAGCCGGAGTGTCCGGTGATCTTCACGACGGCCTACGACGAGTATGCCCTGGAGGCCTTCCGCGCCGGCGGGTACGACTACCTGCTGAAGCCGATCGACCGCGCCAGTCTGGCCCGGGCCATCGAGAAGGTGGGCCGGGCGGAGGGCGGCAAGTGGAAAGCGGACAGCGAGAAGCAGAAGGCGGAGGCCGGCGAGGGACTGCCGAAGCAGTACCGGTCGCACTTCCTGATACGGGTGCGCGACCGCCTGATACCGGTGGAGGTGAAGCAGGTGGCCTACTTCTACCTCGAGGACAAGATAGCACGCGCGGTGATGTACGACGGGCGCGAGCAGATCGTGGACGGTCCGCTGGAGTCGGTGATGGAGGAGTTGGATCCGCGGCGTTTCTTCAGGGCGAACCGCCAGTACATCGTGGCCCACGAGGCGGTGAAGGAGATCGGCTTCTGGCCGGTGTCGAAGCTGGTGCTGACGCTGAAGGTGGAGACCCCGAGCCGCGTGGTGGTGAGCAAGGCCCGCGTAGGCGAATTCAAAAGATGGTATATGCAGTGAGATGTTTGAAGTGAGAGAAGTGAGAGAAGTGAAAGAAGTGAAAGGAAGTGAAAGACGAATGTTGGTCGACAGGAGGTTATGGTTTAAGGATTAAGGGTTTATAGACTGTAGACAACCAAACCCGCCAGGCCCGAGGCTGCGATGAGCAGTATCGGGCTTGTCTTTTTGCGCCAAGAGAGGAGGAAGACGGCGAGGAAGATGGCCACGGAGGTGAGGAAGCGGCGGTTGAGACCGAGGGCGCCGAAGCTGTCGGCATTGATGAGGCTGAGTGCGGCGGCAGCGATGAGGCCGACGACGGCGAGGCGCAACACGGGCATGACGGCGGCGACGGTGGGATGCTCTTTGTGGCGCAGCAGCCAGCCGCCCACGAGCATGGTCAGCGCCACGGGGATGGCGATGACGGCCAGCGAGGCCAGCAGCGACCCACCCACGGCAGCCCACTGGGGGTAGCCGGCATTGAGCACGGCGGTGTAGCCGGCATAGGTGGCGG
>CAMNIH010000043.1 GCA_946540365.1 uncultured Bacteroidales bacterium | reverse complement strand
ACGGCATCTCCCGCCGCTCCTGGGCCCGCAACGAAGGCGCCATGTTCGCCATCAAGCGCGCCATGGAGATCTGCCCCGACCTCAAGGTCACCCTCCCCAACCTCGTCGACGACGCGGTGCTGGAAGGCCTGTTCTAAAAAACAATAAGACCCATGGGGCTAATAGGACCTATACGACCTATAAGTCTTATAAGCCCTATGGGCACCACTACAACAAAAAAGAAGCGAGGCCGCAAGGGCTCGCTTCTTTTGTTGTGGTGAGGGATGTTCTTTATTCGGCAGGCGTGAGGGTCAGGGAGTGCTCGCCTTTCACGACACGGAACCCATAGTGGTCACTACCACTTGTCATTGAGCTAAGTTCTCCTGAGACTTCATGAGTTCCGAAATATAGACCGAGATCGACTTTTATTGGGAGGGGATCCATAGGTCCCCAACCTCCGCCGTTGACCGTCAAGGAGGTGATGCCGGTGTTGATAGTAACCGTGCCAAAGTCGTATGAATCCAAAACGCCAATGCCAGGAGCACGGTCTGAACCACTATTGAGCGTGATCGCGCCACCGTTGATTACGAGGTTGCCGGCAGCGGTTAGATCGTTGTACAGTTCACCATAGGGACCGATGACCAAGCTCTGGTTTGCTGAAGCAGTAAGGTAGCCGGTGCCCTTGATAGTAAGTGTTTTATTGCCAGATCCCTCGTCATAGCAAATATAGATGGCGGGATAACTGGCAGAGAGATCGCCATTATATAATTTCGTATTCTCGATCACGTTGGTGCCCTTCAGCACGATGGTGGCATCGCCCAGGGTGCCGACGATGTAGTCGAGGTTGCCGGAGAGGTCGACATTGCGGAGAGTCACGGTGGCCCCGTCGGCAATCATGAGCGGATGGGTCATGGAGCTGACCGTGCCGGTCAGTACAGCGCCATCCTGCGCGGTGTAGGGCCAGCTGACGGAGGAGAGGTCGATAGCTGAGGTGAAGATGATATTTTTGCTGTAGGTCTGGCCGGCGGCGAAGTTGGCGCCGGTGGCGGAGAGCACTTCGGTCTCGTTGGTGGTGCCGCTGGCGAAGACGAGGCTCTGCTCGCCGCTGAGGCTGCCGGCGGGGATGGTCATGTAGATGGTGTTGTTTCCGCCGGTGCCCACGGTGTAGGTGGCCTTGGCCAGCGCGGCATCGCCGCTCTTGTAGGTCAGCGTGGCCGTCTGGCCTGCCGTGGTGGCGGGGGCCTGCACGCTGAACTTCATCATCGAGGTGTTCACGCTGAAGGTGCAGCTGATGTTGGAACCGTCGCCGTACTGCGCCACGCCGTAGTAGAGGTTGAGGCTGGCGGCATAGTCGAGGGTGCCGTCCTGGGCGAGGAAGGTGCCGGGGGTGTAGGTGTAGCCGTCGCCGTTGATGGTGAGGATGCCGTCCGGGGCGTCCACGTCGCGCACATAGCAGATGAGCATCGAGGAGGCCGAGGGGGTGCCGGTGATGGTGCCGCTGAAGGTGGCACGCTGCGTGCCCTCGCCGCCGGTCAGCGTGAGGGTGTTCACGGTGCCGTTGTACACCACGTCGATCTGGTCGCCGGTCTCCCAGTAGGCGCGGATGATGCTGCCGTCCTCGCTGTAGTTCACTTTGGAGCCCTCACCCGCATAGGAGGCGGTGATGGTGATGGGGGTCTGCACTTGGTCGGCCTGCGGGTCGACGTTCTCTTTGTTGCACGAGGCCGCCACGAGGCTCATGATCGCCACGGCAGCCAATAAAAACTTGGTCTTCATGTTCTTTCTTTTCTTGTTTTTGTTGTTTGACATTTGTTGGTGTGGTTTAGATCCAGGCGCTGCCGCCTTCGTCGGTCCAGCCGCTGTTGAACGTGCTGCCGCCGGTCGAGCCGCCGCTCCAGGCGTCGTTGCCGAAAGCAGTGAACGCATTGCCCAGCCCGAAGCTGGCGGCCAGGTCGCTCATGGCGTAGCCATGCTCCGCGCGGACGGTCACCACCGTCAGGCGGGGTGCCTCGTAGGTCTTCTTGGTTGTTGTTTGTTCTGTCATAGTATTGTTGATTAAAAAAAAGTTAGATACACGTCGAGCCCGCCCCGCCTTGTCGGGCAAGGCAGGTGCAGGTGTGGGGAAATAAGAAAAAGACGGGTCTACCGACCCCGCTTGTTAGCGACCGGCCGGAACGGGGGGGGTATTTTTGCTCAGGCTATGGTAGGGATGGATCATTGGGCTGCTTTTGTCAGTTTCATCAATCGTCCTATATCTTGGCGATTTTGCCAGACTGTCACTATGATTATAGTCTCGCTCTCCACAAAGTAGACAATCTTGTTCAACTTTGTTGTGAGTGAGCGGTAAGTGATGCCCAGTTCGGGATCTTTCACGAACACTCGCCCGAGACTGGGAAAATCCTGCAGCATCTCGGCGCGCTCGCGGATGTCGGCCAAGGCCTCTTCGGCCTTGCGTCGACCAAAGTTCTGTCCGACATAAGCCACTATGCCCCGCATGTCGTTTCGTGCATGTTCGCTCCACTCAATCTGCATAGGTCGTCATCATTTGCTCCATCTCCTGCATCACCGCATCGTGGGCGATGAGTTTGACCCGACCGGCTTTGATGTCGCGACCACGCTGCAGGGTCAGCGCCTTCGCCTCGTCGGTTGTCAGGCTTTGCAGGTTGGCTTTTTCGCTTTGCGCAAGACGTTTACGGAACGCATTTTGAACCCTTGGCGACTGTTGCCGATAGAGTGTCCAAAGCGCATCTACGGCCGACATATCCTGATATTTTGCTGCTGTTTGCATATTAACAATATGAGGTCTTTCAGTTTGCATAATAGTCATTGACCCGTTTCCTGAGAATTCCAAAGTATTCTTCCACCGTCATCAGCTCGCTTTCGGGTGTTTTCTCAATGGTTTGGGGCTGTACCACGGGCTTTCTGCCGCGTGCCGTATGCGTGGCACGCGCCGTCTTGGACCTGATAGTTGTTGCTGTAGATTCCATGTCAGATAGCCTTGATTTCATTTTGCAAAAGTACGAAGAATATTCGGACTGGCAAAATTTAATTTCCCGGTCCGCCGGCCAATGCGGCCCGCCGGGCGGGTCGCGACCCGTGGATCCGCTGCCGCTGCCGCTCCCCCACCCATGGTCAACCCCCTGTCAAGTCTACCTTTTCTTCAGTCGTTCTTCAGTCGTTCTTCAGTCGTTCTTCAGTGATCACTGAAGAACGACTGAAGAACGACTGAAGAACGACTGAAGAAAAGGTAGAGTCAATATATCCCCAGGGCAGCGCCATATGGCGCCGCCCCAGGGGAGGAAGTTGCTTTATTTGAGGCGTTTCAGTATCTCGAGGGTCTGATTCCAGAACATCTCGACGGTGCGGATCTCGATCCGCTCGTCGGGACTGTGGACGCCACGCAGCGTGGGGCCGTAGGAGATCATGTCCATCTGGGGGTACTTCTCGCCGATGAGGCCGCACTCGAGGCCGGCGTGGATGGCGCGGACGACGGGCTCGCGGCCGTACATCTTCTTGTACACGTCGACGCCCACCTTCAGCACGCGGCTGTCGGGGTTGGGCGTCCATCCGGGATAGCCGTCGCTGTGCTGCACGCGGGCCCCGGCCAGACGGAAGGTGGCCTCGATCTTGGCGGCGGCGGCCAGCTTGGCGCTCTCGACCGAGCTGCGCTGGCTGGTGGCGATGTGGATAACCGGGTGCGCAGGCGTCCCGCCTGCATGCTGTGCCTCCACCATCTTGATCGAGGCCAGGTTGGTCGAGGTCTCGACGAAGTTCTCGATCTCGCGGCTCATGGCCAGCACCCCGTGGGCGCAGGCATAGACGACGTTGACCAGGCGCTCCTGTGTCTCGAGGTCGATGACGCGCTTCGGCATCTCCACGTCGCGCAGCTCGAACTCCATGTCGGGCTCGGTCGAGCGGAACTCGAAGACCATGGCCTTGCCCATGCGGGTCACCATGGTCTTGAAGGCCCGCACCTTCTCCTCGGGCACCAGCACCACGGCCTCGGCCTCGCGGGCGATGGCGTTGCGCAGGTTGCCGCCGTCGATCGTGGCCAGGCGCATGCCGTGACGGAAGGTGCCCTCCCACAGGATGCGGTTCAGCAGCTTGTTGGCGTTGGCGCGGCCGCGGTTGATGTCGTCGCCGCTGTGGCCGCCGACGAGGCCGCTCACCTTCACCCTGAACGCCTTGCACCCCTTGGGCGCCGCCACGAGCTTGTAGTCGATATCGGCCACGGTGTCGATGCCGCCGGCGCAGCCGATGCAGTACTCGCCCTCGTCCTCGTCGTCGAAATTGAGGAGGATCTCGCTCTTGAGCCAGCTCTTGCTGAGGCCGTTGGCACCGGTGAGGCCGGTCTCCTCGTCGACGGTGATGAGCGCCTCGAGGGCGGGATGCTGCAGCTTCGGATCCTCGAGGATGGCGAGGATGGTGGCCACACCGATGCCGTCGTCGGCGCCGAGGGTGGTGCCGTCGGCGGTGAGCCATTCACCGTCGAGCACCGGCAGGATGGGGTCTTTCATGAAATCGAACTGCTTGTCGCTGTTCTTCTCGCAGACCATGTCCATGTGCGCCTGCAGAGCCACCCAGGGCGACTTCTCGTAGCCCTTGCTGGCGGGCTTGCGGATGAGCACGTTGCCAAGCTTGTCGCTCATGGTCTCCAGACCGTGGTCCTTGCCCCACTGCACCAGCCAGGCGCTGATGCGCTCCTCGTGCTTCGACGGACGCGGGATCTGCATTATCTCGCCGAACCAATGCCATACACGGGCCGGCTTCAAACCTTTCATGATGTCTTTTTGTTGCTTCATAGATATTGTTGTTTTATTTGTTTTCGAGGCTGCAAAAGTACACAAAAATAGCGAGATGGCCAAATAATATTTTGCCGGATGGAATAAATGTCGTAATTTTGCATTTTGAAACAAAGAATTAATCATAATGTGTACGTATAACATAACTGTTGATGAATCAGCGCTACGGAAGATGCAGCCATCGTTCAGCCGCGAGGCTTTCGGCCGCTGGCTGCAGCATCATGTGGACGAACTTGTGGCCGGCATCACAGCCGAGCCTCGCACCGATTCTCCCATTTCCCACACAGAGGAGGAGATGAGGAGCATCGTCGAAGAAAGGCTCCGCCGCCTGGACGCAGGAGAGACAACCACGATACCGGGCGAACAGGTTTTTTCTCAACTCCGTACACGCTATGGTTTTAGCCAATGAATGGTTGCCCGAAGCCCGCGAGGATCTGGTTGCCGAACTGGAATATGTCTACAACGAATTCGACTCGAAAACAGCAGAGCGCGTCTATCTGAAAGTGTTGGAAAGCATAGACATTCTCTGTCGTTTCCCGCGGTTAGGCAAGGTATTCTCTGGTGTGGCATACCACGGAGAAGATGTGAGGACTCTCAGCATGGGACAAACCGCACTCATCTACTGCCTACGGAACGATATCCTGCTGGTTGTTGCCGTATGGAACAACCGCCGCGACGAGAAGGGCCTCAACGCGATGATTCAATCGCGATAAAATGGATTTACATCAGTTTTAACACACACGCGCTCGACTACGGCACCGGGTCGTAGCCGGAGCCGCCCCAGGGGTGGCAGCGCAGGATGCGCTTGAGGGCCAGCCAACCGCCCCGGAAGGGGCCGTACTTGCGGATGGCCTCCTGGGCATACTGCGAGCAGGTGGGCGTGTAGCGGCACGCCGGCGGCGTCAGGGGCGAGATGCAGGTGCGGTAGAAGGCGATGAGCGCCAGCATGGCCTTACTCAGCAGCAGCGTCGGCAGGCGTAGAATTTTCTTCATGGGATGCGATGTCGGCCACCAGAAGCGGCAGCAGTTTCTGCATTTTGTGTTGCATCTGGCCGAAGTCCAGCAACTGGTTGTGGACATAGACCAGCGAGAGGGTGATGCGGAGCCCCCTCGCATCGAGGAAGGGCAGCAGGAGGGATTTGTTCAGCCGGTAGCACTCGCGGGTGAGACGCTTGACGCGGTTGCGGTCCACGGCGTGGTGCAGACGCCGCTTGGGGGCGACGATGAGGACCTGACAGGGGACGGGCAGGCCCGGTTCGGCATGCCACTGGACGCTGAACGGGAAGGCCATCAGACGATGGCCTTCGGCATAGAGCCGGTCGATGAGACGACGGCTGCAGAGGTGCTCGGCTTTGGGAAAGCGGGCGTTCACTTGGCCTCTTTCACTTTGCTGGTTCGCGAGGCCTCCTTCTTGGGCTTTTCGGCAGGCTCCTTCTTGACGGCTTTCTCGGCGGCGGCCTTGTCGGCTTTCTCGGCGGCCCGCTGGGCACGGCGGGCGGCGGCCTGGGCCTTTTTCTCCTCCATGCGCTGCTTGTAGACCTCCTTGTTGGCGATCACGGGCTTGGTGCGCTTGCCCACACCGACGACCGTCGAGCTGCCGCGGGTGCGCTTGCTCTCGCCCTTGAGCGAGATGACGGTGCCCTGCTGCTTGCCCAGGATGTGGTTCTCCAAGGCCATGGCCATGGAGGGGGCCACCTGGGTGGGGGCGGCGATGGAGAGCTTGATGCCCTGCTCCTTGAGGGCGGCATGGGTCGAGGCGCCGAAGGCGGCGATGGTCACGTTGCGCTCCTTGATGTCGGGGAAGTTCTTGACGAGGCTGCGCACGCCGACCGGCGAGAAGAGGCAGATGACGTCGTAGTCGTCGAGGTTGAACCGCGAGAGGTCGCGCGGCACCGAGGTGTACATCGGGGCCTTGGTGTATTTGATCTTGGCCTTGTCGAGGGCCTTGGTGTACTCGGTTTGCTTCTCGTCCGAGCAGGGGAAGAGGTATTTCTCGTCGCGGTGTTTGCCGATGACTTCGACGAGGTCGGAGAAGTACTGGGCGCCGAAGAAGACCTTGCGCTTGCGGTACTGGATGTAGTTCTGAAGATAGAGGGCGATAGCCTCGGTGGAGCAAAAGTATTTCATCTCTTCGCCGACAGTCTCGCGCAGTTCCTTGAGCATGCGGAAGAAGTGGTCGATCGACTGTTTGCTGTTGAAGATGATGGCAGAATAGTCACCTATGTGGATGCGTGTCTTGCGGAAGTCGCTGGCTGAGATACCAACCACCTCGAAGAACTTGTAGAAGGTGATGTCGATGCCATGTTTTTTGATCAAATTACGGTAGGGTGACTTCTCCAAATCGGCCGGTTCGGGCTGCGAGATGAGGATTTTTTTGATTTTCATACTCTACTATATATTTTCACAATTATCTAAATACTACTCGATTAGCCACTTTGTAATGAGCAAAATCGGAGCAATTTCGACGATGCAAAGATAGTAAAAAAGATAGAAATGGGAGCCACTCGATTGTGTTAAAAAAAGTTTCAAACCCCTAACCAGGCGCATCACAAACTCGACGGCCACCAGGGCCGCAAGGCTGTAGACGAAGGCCGTATGGCCGAAAGGCATGTAAAGGATAAGCAGTAGGAGCGGCAGCGTGGCTGTGGCCAGGATCAGGTGGTAGAGGTAGTTGCTGGCGATGTAGAAGCCGACGGCGGCGTTGTCGTCGAAGATGGTGGCCAGCAGGCGTATGAGGCCGTTGCGCAGGTAGTAGCCCAGCGCAAGGGCGGCCGAGAGGAGCAGGTAGCCGACCCATCCGGTGTGGGCCATGGCCAGCTGGTGGATGGCAAGGGCGGCTGTGACGACCAGCAGCAAGCCCATCGGGGCCAGCTGCGAGGACCGCGTCAGGTTGTTGTTGCGCAGCATGCGGTCCATGGCACGGCTGTCGATGAGCGCATGGAACATCTCGCCGAGGCGTATCTTGCGCTGGCGGTAATAAAGGGTGGTCATTGCAGCGAGGAACATGACGAGCACGAAGACCCACGCCTGCGGAGCCGCGTCGACACGCGGCGTCACGGCGCTGCTGCGGACCGGCAGCTCATGCCCCGTGAAGAGCGACGGCCGCACGACGCTGTCGCGCTCGACAGGCGTGTCGTGGACCATGTAGATGCTGTAGGCCGAATCGACAGCCACCCCGATGGAGGGGGCGTCCGCCTCCAGGTCGTAGGCGGTGCTGTCCCATTGGTAGAAAGGGGGCTGCAACAGGTTGAGGGTGTCGGTGGACTGGGTCATAAGCGGTGGCGGAGTAGGATGGTTTGACGGTAGGTATCGTGTCCGGCGACGGCTTCCAGCAGATAAACGCCATCGGGCAGCGGGGCAAGGTCGAGCACCGGCGGCAGGGGCTGGACGAAGGTCATCAGCAACCGCCCGTAGAGGTCGTACAGGCGCAGCGCCACGACCCCCTCGGCCTGCCAATAGAGCCGGCCGGCGGTGGGGTTGGGATAGGCCCCGAAGGTGAGTCTGCCCTCGTCGACCGGGTCGACACCGACGGAGGCCGGCGCACCGAAACACCCGTAGGGCGCCGTCCACAGCGCCATCGGCAGACGAATGTCGTCGACCCATGCACAGTCGCTCCCCTGGGTGCCGCTCTCGTCCTTGATATAGCGCCAGCGCAGGGTATGGCGGCCGGCGGAAAGCGCCACGGCGGCCTCTTTCCAATTGCCATCACCCCAACGGGCGTTGCCGCGCGCCACGCCGTCGACCGTGAAGATCATCTTGTCGGCATTGGGCTCGCTCGAGATGCGCGACCAGTAGGTGAGTGTGTCGTCGACCGGAAGCAGCACCTCGAGCGTCAGGTCGGAGGTCTGCCGGTAGTCGATCTGGCCGCTGCGCAGGCTGAAGCGGCCGCTGTGGGCCACCGTGCTGTCCACCTGCCAGGGCTGCGTTCCCCCACCCTGCCAGGGGTAGGACGCCATGCCCTCCTCGAAGCCGTCGGTGCGTCCGCCGCCGACCAGATAGTAATCGTAATCCGTGCGGTGGCGCCCCAGCGCAAGCGTGGCCTGCAGCCGGAGGTGGGTGAGGCTGTCGGGGGTGGTGAAGGGGATGGTGAACAGCGAATCCGGGACTGAGAGGACGGTATCGGCCAGCGCCGATACCGACGGCAGCGGGCTGACGGTGACAACAACACTGTCGGCCCGGCCGCTCACCCTGCCCTCGAGGGTATATGCCTGGCGTGGCTGCAGATCGCGGGCCACCGCCCCGCCGGCCTCGAGCAGGCGCAGCTCGAGCGTCGGATAATGCACCTCGGAACGGCCCTGCAGCGTCACGCTGCACAGCAGGCCCGCGGTGCTGTCCCATGCCTGGAGGCAGGCCTGCCAGTCGGGCGTTTGGCCGGGGACGGCCAGCTGCAGAGGGATGACAAGCAGGCGGCTTGCCTGCGGCATCAGGGTGTCGACGGCCAGCGTCTGCCCGACCAGGGCGGTGGCGCCGCTGTCGGCGCCGGGCTGGGTCAGCGTCACCCGTAAGTCACGCAGGGGCACGGTCCCCACATTCTCCACACGGCAGACGACGGCACTGTCGCCCACCGACACATCGCGCAGCGCCACCGCCGTGTCGGCGGCAGGCATCACGGCCACCGTGGCGATACAGGGCCGGCGGCCCGTCATGGTGGCGGTAACGACCAGCGTCGAGGTGTCGACCGAAGCGGCCAGCGGCAACGCCAGCTGCCCGTCGACGCCCATCGTGCCGCACCCCAGCAGGCTGTCGTGCTGCATGGCGGTGACGGTGGCGCCCGGCGTTCCGCTCAAGCGGATGACGCCGTCGCCATTGCGCGGGGAGCCATCGGCCAGATGCACGTCCAGCGGCTGCGGAATGCCGACCCAGGGCTCGAGGCTCGGGTCGCCCAGCAGGCAGTAGATCTCCCAATAGAATTTGTCGTAGGGCGACCCGAATGCCGACACGGCCAGGTTGCCGGCCGCAAGCAGTGCGCCCTGCGTATGCACGCCGCCGCTGCGTCCCAGCCACCGGTCGAAGGCGCCCGGACGCAGACTGTCGTACTGCGGCTCGAGGCAGTAGGGGTACTTGGGCCCCACAGCCCAGTAATAATCTTCGTTCCAGAGGGTCGTATTGGTGGCACCGATGACCCCGACGGCCCCGGCCACCGGGGCACGCAACAGCTGCTCGCCGAAGCAGGTGCCGCCGAAGTCGTTGCTCAGGCAGCAATTGTTGACATACAGCGTCGGCTGCCGGAGCCCCAACGTATCGACGCTGCCGAACGACACCGACGGCGACGACCACCCGCCCGTGGTGCAGTGGGCCGTGTAGTTGACCAGCGCCACCCCCTGCCCTACGTCGGCCAGTATTTCGGCCCGCTGGTCGGCCGAGGCGGGATTGCGATAAGTGAGGGTATCCAGCTCGGGATGCATCAGCATGGTTTCACGTCCCACATAGTCGACCTGCCCGTTGGTGGTCGTGGGGGCCGGCGAGGTCGCTTCGGCGCCCGCCACCAGCAACACCCTCCGCAGGGCGGCGGTGTCGGACAGGAGCCCCTGTTCGTAGGCCACCGTCTTGCGCACCACGGCGCCCAGCTCGGCGGTGTCGTTTACCGGCCACCGGCCCAGCATGGCTTCGGGCAGATAGTCGCCCGTGTGCTCGGCATAGTAGAGGTCGGTGATATGCAGGTTCGACCCCGAAGGGCGTGTGGTGCCGATAAACGACTGTATCTGTGCCGCATCGCCCACCAGCAGCAGGTAGGCCGGCTGGCGGTCGGGGGCGGCAAACTCAGGAGCGATCAGCTCCTTGACGGCATCACGGCGGTTGGTGTCGGCGTAGCGTTCCACCACGTCGTAGCCCTGCTGGCGCTTCCAGCGGACGAAGGGCTGAAGGCCCTCGCGGAACTGCGGCCGCGAGACGATCAGGTAGCGGCGCGAGGCGGGCTGCAGCGCCCCCGGCGCGTCGATTCCCTGGCCGACGAGCGTGGCCTCGATGCGGGTGCTGATCCGCAGGCTGCGGCCCACCGGATTGTAGGCCACAGGCCGCACCGTCAGGCGGAAGACCTCGTTGGGGCCCATCGTGCCCACATGCTCCAGCTGCAGCATGTCGCCACCGCTGTACCAGGCGTCGCTGGCGTAGATCTTCGTGTCGGGGTGGCAGTCCGGCCATGGGGCGTCCTTCACCGTCGGCCCGGCAGTGGGCTGCAGCGGCTTGTGACGGGGCAGCGCCTCGGTCCAGGTCGTCTCGTCCGTCCCGTCCACGCGCAACGTCAGGCGGCCACCCCGCGGCAGCAGCACCATCCGGCTCATCGACGGCAGGGCCGGACAGCCCGCCGTGCCGTTGGCCACGGTCATCCCCTCGATAGCGAGACGACTGTAGACACCGTCCGACGTGTCGATCGTCAAACCATCCATCCGGAACAGCACCTTCCATGTGCCATCGGCCCCTTCGGCAAGCGAAAACAGCGCCCCCCTACCCTCTTGCGCGCACACGCCACATGAGAGTAATAAGCACAGGGTCAACACAATATGTCCAACCAAGCTCTTCATTACGTCTACTTTAGACCCGTGCAAAATTACAAAAAAAATCTGACTCCGTCATTTCCATTGCAAAAAGCAGCCCGCAATAGCGCTGCGTGGCATCCCCCAGGCACCGCCGCCCTGCCCCGGGACACTCGTTTTTTTGCAACCCAAAGCGGCTTTTTCGCACGCAGACTTGTCCGAATATGGTTTTTTTTGTATCTTTGCCGTTTAAAATAATGTACTATGGCCAACGTTAAGTGTTCAATACCAAAGGGTACGCGCGATTTCCTGCCTATCGAGATGGCGCGCCGCAACTATATTTTCGACACCATTCGTTCCGTGTTCAAGGCTTTCGCCTTCGAACCCATCGAGACCCCGTCGCTGGAGAATCTCTCCACCCTGATGGGCAAATACGGCGAGGAGGGCGACAAACTGCTCTTCAAGGTGCTCAACAGCGGCAACTTCATGGAGGGGGTCGACTTCGGGCAGGATTACCACAAGGTGGCGCCGCAGATCTGCGAGCGCGGCCTGCGCTACGACCTCACGGTGCCCTTTGCCCGCTTCGTGGTACAGCACCGCGAGCAGGTGCAGCTCCCCTTCCGCCGCTACCAGCTGCAGCCCGTCTGGCGCGCCGACCGGCCGCAGAAGGGACGCTACCGCGAGTTCTACCAGTGCGACG
>CAMNIH010000042.1 GCA_946540365.1 uncultured Bacteroidales bacterium | reverse complement strand
TCGAGACCGAAGAGATGTGGTTCGACAACTGGGATCTCGGCGGCCCCTACTGGGATTGGAACAACCCGCAGATCAAGAAGAGCTACAGCAACTCGCCCCACCTCTTCGTCGACAAGTGGAACACGCCCATCTGCGTCATCCACTCCGAGTTTGACTTCCGTATCGTGGCCAGCGAGGGTATGGCAGCCTACAATGCCGCCCAGATGCGCCACATCCCCAGCCGCTACCTCTACTTCCCCGACGAGACCCATTGGGTGCTGCGTCCGCAGAACAGCTTGCTGTGGCATCGCAACTTCATCGACTGGTTCGACCAGTGGCTGAAGAAGTAGTTTGTTCTACTTCATGAAATAAGAGCGCAGCCGGAGTTCACACTCCGGCTGCGCTCTTTTATGCTTATTACTTGTCATCTTTTCGCCTCTGGTTGGCTTCGTCCTCTTTGGCGGTGGCATTCAGCCGGTCGTTCCCTTGGTCAATGAGCCACCATATTGCGGTGATCACCACGCCGTGAATCAATCCGTTGATGGCGGAGTGGCCCACCTCTTTCCTGTCCAGTAGCAGGGCTGTGACGAAAAAGGCCGCTGAGAATACAGCGAATAACAGGAGGTAAAAACTCCACTTTCTCTTCTTAAAAGGTTTCATGTTTTTCAGATTAAATTGTTTCTATATCTATATGTCGAAAAACATGCTTTTTTCTTACAGTGTCAAGAAAATTTTTTAATCGATGGTGACGCGACGCAGGTCGAGTGTGTTGAGGGCATCGGAGCGCAGGCCGCGGACGTTCTTGTGTGTAAAGTGAAGAATCTGGTCGTAGTAGAGCACCACGACAGGCGCCTCGGCCATCACAAGGCTGTCCATCCGCTGATAGAGCTCTACGCGCCGGTCGGGGTCGGTGCTTCGACGCGCCTCGGTGTACAGTCGGTCGAACTCCCGCTGGCTGAACCGGGTATAATTGGGCCCTGCGGGCGCCCGGTTGGGGCTGTAGAAGAGCGAGAGGTAATTCTCCGCATCGGGGTAGTCGGCAATCCACGAGCCGCGGAACCATCCCTCCTGTCCCTGGGCCATGTGCTCGCGCAGGGCGGCCGGCGGGTTGACGTCGACCTGTATGTCCATGCCAAGCAGATTCAGCTGCTGCTGGATGTATTTGCACACATCGAGATAGCTCGATGTGGTGGCCAGTTTGATGCGTGGAAGGCCCTGCCCGTTCGGGTAGCCGGCCTCGGCCAGCAGACGGCGCGACAGCTCGGGGTTGTACTCATAGTATGACTTGACGGTGTCGAAGCCCGGCAATCCCAGCGGCACCATGCCGCCCACGCCTGGCTGGCCGATGTTGTTGCGCAGGTAGCGCATCATCTTGCGCCGGTCGAATCCGTAGTTGATGGCCTGCCGGATGCGCCGGTCGGCCAGCGGCGTGCTGTTGTTTTCCATCTGGAAGCCCAGGTACTCGGTATTCAGGTAGGGGGTGGACACCATGTCGATGCGGTCGGCATACTTCTCCTTCAGCTGCCCGTCGAGGGTGAGTATCTCGTCCTTATAACTTGCGTCGAGCGAGTTCATGAAGTCCAGCTTGCCTTTGACAAACTCTAAGAAGACGGTCTGCTTGTCGACGATGAATGTGACCGCCACGGCGTCGAGGTAGGGCAGGGGAGTGCCGTCGTCGTCGCGCTCAAAATAGTCGGGGTTGCGCCGCATGACGAGTTTGACCCCCTCCTTCCAGTACTGGAAGCGGAAAGGCCCCGTGCCACAAGGATGCGAGCGGAACTCCTTGCCATAGCGCTCCACCTCCTCGCGCGGCACCACCGAGCAGTAGACCATGCCCAGCTGGCTTAGGAACGGCGCGAAGGGCTCCTTCAGGCGGATGCAGAAGGTGCTGTCGTTCGGGGCGCTGAAGCTGTCGACGCCGGAGAAGATCCAGGCACCCGGCGAGGCCACATCGGGGTCGATAATGCGGCGGAAACTGTACAGGAAGTCTTCGGCCGTGACGGTACGGCCGTTGTGGAAACGGACGTCGCTGCGCAGCGTGAAGGTGTAGTCCAGTCCGTCGGGGCTGATCTCCCAGCGCTTGGCGATGGCGGGCTGCACCTGCAGCAGGGTGTCCAGTTGGATGAGACCGTTGTACAGCTGGCGGCAGGGCCAGATGATGCTCTGATCCTTGGCGAAGGCGGGGTCGAGGGTGGCGATGCCGGCGCTCTCGTTGTAGTGGAAGATCATCTTGTCGCTGTGGTTGTGACGACTGCACGAGGCGATCGTCAGCAGTAGTGCGACAGACAGTAGTAGTGTTTGTTGTTTCATCGTTCTCGGCGTTCAATTACTTCTTTCAGGCGGTAGCGTTCGCCCGTGGCGGCGGGGATGGCGTCGATGAAGGACTGTCCGTAGCCGGGCGTGTCGTAGCCCCAGCGTTGGAAGGTGCCATCCTCGTTCTCGCGCTTCACCACCTGGTCGTTGTACTTCACTATGAGGTGCTTGGCCAGTCGATTCCAACACTGCATCATGCGGTCGGCGTATTCTATGCTCTTGCGGTTCAGGTAGTCGCGTCGCTCCTGCGTGGTGAGGTTGGCGAGGGCATGGCTGACGCTGTCCTGGTCGGCAATGTAGTAGTCCTCCAGATCGCGCTGGGCCTTGCGCAGGTCGCCGATCATCAGGCTGTAGCGGGGATAAATCATGTTGGCCACCCAGTTGTTCATCCAGAAGGCCGACTCGAAGCTGAACTCCGAGCGCTGGTTGTTCTCCGGACGGAAGCAGTCGGGCACCTGAGTGATGCAGCAGTAGAGGGGCACGTAGGCCACCATGTCGGCGTCGTCGCAGTTGAACCATGTGATGCCGCCCACATCGTCGTGCCTCCACGAGCGCATCTGGCACACCATGCTGAAGCCGCTCTGCTGTGTGGCGATGGGGCGCTCGCGGAACAGGTCGACGCTGTCGGAGGTGCGGTAGTGCATCGGCAGCGGGCGGATGGGCATCTGCCACGGGCCGGCCGTCATGTCGGCCGTCATGTCGAGCGGCGTACCCTCGTAGTGGTCGCGCATGTCGGCCATCACGTCGCGAAGGCTCAAGGACTTGTCGGGCTTCACCCAGAGGGGCAGCGCATCGCAGCGGTCGAACTCGCCGTTGATATAGGGCAGGTACTGGTCCATATCCGAACGGTGGTGACGGAAGAAGCTCCACACGCGGGCGTCGGCATAGCGCACGTTCTCGAAGTCGATGGGGCAGTAGGCGTCGCGGAAGGAGAACTCCTCGTCCTTGCCGCTGAAGAAGCCCATCTCGCGGGCGAAGGTGATGACGTCGGCGGCATAGACACATTCCACTTCCGGACGGTGGATGTGCTTGTAGTTATTGCTGCTGATGCTTCGGTATTGGCGCTTCATCTCCAGCGGGAACTGTCGTATGCGGCTGAGGTTGGCGTGGGCGCTGATGCAGTCGTCCGGGATGCGCAGGGCCACCCACACGGCGCCTTTCCGTCCGGGGCCTTTGCCTATCATCTCCATGATCCATGCCTCGTTGGGGTCGCAGACGGTGATGCTCTCGCCGGTCGAGTTGTAGCCGTACTTTTCCACCAGCGTGCCCATCCAGGCTATGGCCTCGCGGGCAGTGGCCGAGCGCTGGAGGGCCAGCCGCATCAGGCTGAAGTAGTCCAGCAGCCCCTCGCGGTTCTGCAGCTCCAGGCGGCCGTCGAAGGTGCTCTCCACGATGGTCACCTGCCGCTCGTTCATGAAGCCCACCACGTTGTAGGTGTAGTCCACCTGGTCGACGTATTGCCCCTCATGCACGGGCCCCCAGCCGCGGATGGCAATCAGCTCCCCGGGGGCGTGCCGGCCGGCAGGCGTGTGGAACAGCGAGCCGGCAAAGCCGAAGCCGTCGCAGTTGTAGGTGCAGATCACGCTGCCGTCGGCCGAAGCCTTCTTGCCCACGATGAGGTTTGTGCAGGCCATGGCCACCTCGGCACCGAAAGCCAGCAGGGCCGTCAGCACCAGTAGTCTTTTACACATATCTTATACAATATAGGATTGTAAAACAAAAGCGGCGCCGACTGTCAAGGCCGGCGCCGCCGCATTATCTTTTTTCATTGCACCAGGATCAACAGGTCGTTCTGTTGCCCCTTGATGACGCCGCCACGTATGTCGAACGTCTGCTCGCTGTTGTCGGCGCCCACCAGACGGATGGTGCCCCGACCGAGCGACGAGATGATCGGCGCGTGGTTGTTCAGTATCTCGAACAGCCCCCCTGTGCCGGGCAGCTGCACCAGCGAGGCTTCGCCCTCGTACAAGATACTATCGGGTTTTGTTATCTTGACTTTCATTATGTATTAGTTTTAAACTGTAAGTTTTAAGTTGTGAGTGAGCTGGCGCAGCCAGCCACTTTACTCTCACAGTTCATGACTTTTACTTAGTCTCGGCCAGGATCTTCTCGCCCTTCTCGATAGCCTCCTCGATGGTGCCGACCATCAGGAATGCCTGCTCGGGCAGGTAGTCCACTTCGCCGTCGAGGATCATCTTGAATCCCTTGATGGTGTCCTCGATGTTGACGAACTTGCCTTCCAGACCGGTGAATGCCTCGGCCACGAAGAACGGCTGCGACAGGAAGCGCTGCACGCGGCGGGCGCGGCTGACGATGAGCTTGTCCTGCTCGCCCAGCTCCTCCATACCGAGGATGGCGATGATGTCCTGCAGCTCGTTGTAGCGCTGCAGCATCTGCTTCACGCGCTGGGCGGTGTTGTAGTGCTCCTCGCCCACGATATCCGGGCTCAGGATGCGGCTGGTGGAATCCAGCGGGTCGACGGCAGGGTAGATGCCGAGCTCCGAGATCTTACGGCTGAGCACCGTCTGGGCATCCAAGTGTGCGAAGGTGGTGGCGGGGGCAGGGTCGGTCAAGTCGTCGGCAGGCACATAGACGGCCTGCACCGAGGTGATGGAACCGCGCTTGGTACTGGTGATGCGCTCCTGCATCAGACCCATCTCGGTGGCCAGCGTGGGCTGGTAACCCACGGCACTCGGCATGCGGCCCAGCAGGGCGCTCACCTCCGAACCGGCCTGGGTGAAACGGAAGATGTTGTCGATGAAGAGCAGGATGTCGCGTCCGCCGGTCTTCTCGTCGCCGTCGCGGTAGTACTCGGCCAGCGTCAGGCCGGCCAGGGCCACGCGGGCACGCGCACCGGGGGTCTCGTTCATCTGGCCGAACACCATCGTACACTTCGAATCCTTCAGCGCCTCCGGGTCGATCTTGCTCAGGTCCCAGCTGCCCTCTTCCATGCTCTTGACGAACTCGTCGCCGTACTTGATAACGCCGGCTTCGATCATCTCGCGCAGCAGGTCGTTACCCTCGCGGGTGCGTTCGCCCACGCCGGTGAAGACCGACATGCCGCTGTATTTCTTGGCGATATTGTTGATCAGCTCCTGGATCAGAACGGTCTTGCCCACACCGGCGCCGCCGAAGAGGCCGATCTTACCGCCTTTCAGGAAGGGCTGGATGAGGTCGATTACCTTGATGCCGGTGTAGAGGATCTCCTGCGAGGTGCTGAGGTTCTCGAACTTCGGGGGATCGCGGTGGATGCTGTAGCGCTTCTCGCACACGGGGGCGGGCATGCCGTCGATGGTCTCGCCGATGACGTTGAACAGGCGGCCGTTGATGTTCTCGCCCACGGGCATCGAGATGGGGCCGCCGAGCGACGTCACCTCCATGCCGCGCTCCAGACCGTCGGTCGAATCCATGGCGATGCAGCGCATGGTGTTTTCGCCAATATCTTGCTGGCATTCAAGGATAACGCTGTGCCCGTCGGGACGCACGACGGAGAGAGCGGTGTAGATGTCGGGCAGGTTGGCGTCGTCGGGGAATGTCACATCGACAACAGCACCAATGATTTGCGTTATTTTACCTTTCAGTTCCATATTATATTATTACTTTCAATCCTGTGTTAAAAAACGGTGCAAAGATACACATTTTTTTTTATTGCACTGCAAAAAAGTACGCCGTACCGTCAATTTTAACATTTCTACGCTTGGCCGTTGGACAGGTAGTCGGCCACCTCGTCGAGTTGCAGGGCCTGGTCGACGCTGTAATCCCCCACCTGTTCGCGCCGCAGGGCGCTGAGGAAGGCTCCGCTGCCCAGCGCCGCACCCAGGTCGCGCGCCAGCGAGCGGATGTAGGTCCCCTTGCCGCAGGCGATGCGGAAGTCGGCCTGTGGCAGGTGGGTGGGCACCTCGCCCAAGGGGTGGGTGTAGAGTGGATAGTGGGTAGTGGGTTGTGGGTAGCACTTTCCACTTTCCTCTTTCCACTTTCCACATTCCACTCTTTCCGTTCCTTCCCTGAAGGCAGTGATTTCGAAGCTGTAGACGTCGACCGGCTTGGGCTGTATGGTGACCGTCGGGTCGTCGCGGCGGGCGTACTCGTAGGCCCGTTGACCGTCGACCTTCACGGCGCTGAACATCGGCGGCACCTGCATGATGGTGCCGGTGAACGCGTGGGCCTTTTCCTGCACCACAGCGTGCGAGAGGTGTTCGTAGGGGTAGTAGTGGTCTACGGCTTGCTCCAGGTCGTAGCAGGGGGTGGTGGCGCCGAAGACCATCGTGCCGCTGTACACCTTGTCGCCGTCCTGCAGCTGCGGGATGCTCTTGGTTGCTTTGCCCAGACACACCAACAGCAAGCCTGTGGCCAACGGGTCGAGAGTCCCGGCATGGCCTATCTTGAACTTCTTAAGGCCGTAGGCATTGCGCACTACGGCCTTAACTTTATTCACAGCCTGAAAGGAGGTCCACTGGCGCGGTTTGTCGATGGGCAGCACGATGCCTGCCTGCAGCTGCTCTACGGTGATCACAGCACGTAGGGGAGTATGATCGTGGCAACGCCCACCACGGCGCAGTAGACGGCAAACCAGATGAGCTTGCCCTTCTTGACAATGTCGATCATCCACTTGCATGCCAGGCAGCCGCACACGAAGGCGGCCAGGAATCCGACCACCAGCGACATCGTGGGCAGACCGGCCATGGCCTGGCTCACACCCATCTCCGCCATGTCTTTCACGTCGAGCAGGGCTTCGCCCAGGATGGGTGGAATCACCATCAGGAACGAGAACTGGGCCATCTTCTCCTTTTTGTTGCCCAGCAGCAGTCCGGTGGCGATCGTGGATCCGGAGCGCGACAGACCCGGCAGCACGGCCAGGGCCTGGGCCAGACCGATGACGAAGGCGTGCCACGGCGAGATGGTCTCGCGCTGGCGCGGCTTGGCGAAATAGCTGAAGGCCAGCAGCGAGGCGGTCATCAGCAGGCAGATGCCCACCACCAGCAGACCGCTGCCGAAGATGGCCTCCACCTTGTCTTTGAAGAACAGGCCCACGATGCCGACAGGAATCATCGAGATGAGAATGTTGACTATGTAGCGTGTGCCCTCGTTCCATTTCCACTTGAACAGGTCGGTGAAGAGCCACACGATCTCCTTCCACAGTATGACGATGGTGCTCAACACCGTGGCCACGTGAACGGCCACAGTGAATGTGAGGTTCTCCTCGCCGCTGAGGCCGAAAAGGTGGGCCCCTATGGCCAGGTGGCCGCTGCTGCTCACAGGCAGGTATTCCGTCAGTCCTTGGATGATGCCAAGTATCAGTGCTTCAAACCATTCCATAGGTTACTTCTTGTTTTTGTACATGATGGCGACGATTTCGACCACAAAGCCCAGCACGATGAGGATGGGAGCCACCACAAGGCGGCGTGTGTCGAACATGGCGGGATTGAAGACGTTCGGATCGTCCGAACCGCCGCCGGCGAGGAAGATGTAGCCTAAGGCCAGCAGCACGATGCCGACAGCCATGAGGATGTAGTTTATCTTGCCGAAAGCCAGGTTGAACTGGCTGTTATCCTGTTGGTTCTCCATTTTCGTATATGTATTACTTTATTTAATTGCTTTTGACGATATAGCGGTGGACGGTGATGGCCGTCGACAGCCACGACACCACGATGCCGGCCACCACCAGCACGCCGGCGATGCCGCCATACCAGATGTAGTGCTCGGGGGCGATCAGTCGCAGATCCAGGTTGTTCTGGGCCACCCACAGGGTGATGAAGGTGAGCACCGAGGCAAACAATCCGCCCAGCGCGCCGTAGAGGACGCTGCGCCAGAGGAACGGCCGTGCCACGAACGACGCCGTGGCACCCACCATGCGCATCGTGGCGATGGCCTCGCGCCGGTTGTAGATGGCGATGCGGATCAGGCTGGCGATCAGCACCACCGTGATGACCAGCAGCAACGCCACGAAGACAATCAGAAACCACGACAGCTTGTACAGCACCTCGCGCAGTTCGCTGACCACATTCTCCTGATAGGTCACTCCCGTCACCCCTTCCAGCCGGCCCACCTCGGCGCAGAAACGGTCCAGCACCTCGGTCGAGTTGCTGGGCAGCAGCTGCACGTTGAAGTTGACCATCAGCGACGGGTAGAGGGGGTTGTAGCCGATGAAGCCCACGAAGTCCTCGCCCAGATCCTCGCTGAAGATCTCGGCGGCTTTCTCCTTCGAGATGTAGTCCACATGCTTGACGAACGTCATCTTCTCCACCACCGCCTTCTGCGCCAGTGCCAGCGAGTCGCTGACGTCGGGCGAGAGGTCCACCTTGTAGGTGATCCGCTCCTGGGCGTCGTGGGTCAGACGGTAGGAATGGTACTCGATGCTGAGCAGCAGGCCCAGCATGAAGAGCACCAGCGTGATGCCCAGCACCGTGGCTCCGTGTGTACCCCAGAGGTTGACTTTGTTTTTCAAGCCTAAAACTTTAAACCTTAAACCTTTAAACAATAAACCTTAAACCATCAGTTCGCCAACATCACAGGCATGACCAGCATCAGTATGTCGTCGGTCTTCTCTTCCTTCTCCTCGCTGAGGTAGGGGAATATGATACCTGCACGCGAGGGGTGCGACAGTTCGATGAGCACCTGCTCGCTGTCGAGGTTGGTGAGCATCTCGGTGAGGAACTTGGCGTTGAATCCGATGTCCATCGGGTCGCCTTCGTAGGTGCAGGGGATGGTCTCGTGGGCATTGTTCGAGAACTCGATGTCCTCGGCCGAGATCTCCACCTTGTCGGCCCCGATCGAGAGGCGCACCTGGCGGGTCGCCTCGCTGGCGAAGATGCTCACTCGGCGCAGCGTGTTGAGGAACGACTGGCGGTCGAGGATCAGCTTGTTGGGGTTGTTCTTCGGGATGGCAGCCTCGTAGTTGGGGTAGCGCCCGTCGACCAGACGGCACACGATGTAGAAGTTGTCGAAGGTGATAAAGAGGTTCGTGTTGTTGTAGGCCACGCTCACCTCGGCGTCGTCCTTGCGGGCAGCCAGGATGTTCTTGACAATGATGATGGGCTTCTTGGGCAGGATGAAGTTGGTGCTCTCGTCGCTATGTACGTCGTGGCGGCGGTAGCGCACCAGCTTGTGGGCGTCGGTGGCCACAAAGGTGATGCCGTCGGGCGTCATCTCGCAGAAGATGCCGTTCATCTGCTGGTGCATCTCGTCGTTGCTCGTCGCGAAGACGGTCTTGTTGATGGCTTCCACCAGGGCCGTGCTGCCCAGCACCAGGGTGTTGGTCTCCTCGGCCACGGGCATCGTGGGGTAGGTGGCGGCATCCATGCCCGCCAGCTTGTATTCGCCCTGGCCCGAGGCAATGGTGATCGAATAGTTGTTCTGATCCACGTCGAACGTCAGGGGCACATCGTCGAAGGTCTTGAGGATGTCAAGCAGCATCTTCGAGGGGATCGCCACCTCTTCGGCTTGCTCCATGCGCGAGGTCTCCACCTCGAGGGTGGCCATCAGGGTGGTGCTCAGGTCCGTGGTCTTCACGGTGAGCTTCTGCTCCTCCAGATGGAAGTGGAAGCACCCGATGATGGGCATGGTGTTGTTGCTGGTGAGCACTCCGCTGAGCGACTGTAACTGCTTGAGAAGCTGTTGACTGTTAACGATAAATTTCATATTTTACTCTTTTTTGTTATTCGTAATCCGACTGCAAAAATACGATTTTTTTCCCGCACGGACGCCTCCGGGGCGATATTTTTTCCACTTATTAATCAACAGTGACCCTCACAAAGACCCCTTCGGGCACGTCCATCCCGCTCCACACCACACTGCAGTTGACCCTCGAATACTTGTCGTCCAGGTAGAAGGTGCCGCGGATGGTGTCCTCGACGTAGATGAGCCGTGGCGGTTCGTAGAGGACGACGACGTTGGTCAGTGTCTCCCCCTCGGTCGAGGTGATGGTCCCGCCGATGCTGTCGGGCGTGAGCAGTTTGACGATGAAGCCCATGTTGTCGTCCATCAGCATCCCCGAGCAGTTGCGGGTGCCCAGCACCACGCCCTCGAAGGCGATCTCTTCGTGCTCCACGCAGCCCGCCATCAGCAGGGCGCCGAGCAGTACGGTTGCCAAGATTCCTTTTCTCATAGCGGTGGTCAGAAGAGGCGCAGGGCCTCGTTGAGGGTTGTTTTCTTGTCGGTCGATTCTTTGCGCTGCCCGATGATGAGGGCGCACGGCACGCCGTACTCGCCGGCGGCGAAGCGCTTAGGCATGGTGCCCGGGATGACGACGCTGCGCGCCGGCACCCGGCCCGTGTACACCACCGGCTCAGGTCCCGTGACGTCGACGATCTTGGTGCTGGCCGTCAGCACCGTGCCGGCGCCGAGCACCGCCTCGCGTTCCACATGCACGCCTTCGACCACGATGCAGCGGCTGCCGATGAAGCAGTGGTCCTCGACGATCACCGGCTCGGCCTGCACGGGCTCCAGCACGCCGCCCAGGCCCACGCCGCCGCTCAGGTGAACCCCTTCGCCCACCTGGGCGCAGCTGCCCACGGTGGCCCAGGTGTCCACCATCGTGCCGCTGCCCACATGGGCGCCGATGTTGACGTAGCTCGGCATCAGCACTGCCCCGGGGGCGATATAGCTGCCATAGCGCGCCACCGCCGGCGGCACCACGCGGATGCCGCGCTCGGCCAGACCCCGCTTCAGCGGTATCTTGTCGCGGTACTCCATCGGACCCGCCTCCAGGGTCTCCATGCCCTGCAGCGGGAAGTAGAGCAGGATGGCCTTCTTGACCCATTGGTTGACCGTCCAGCGCCCGTCGGCGCCGGCCTCGGCCACGCGCACCTCGCCCCGGTCCAGGGCGTCGACGGTGGCCAGCACCGCTTCGCGCACGCTCTTGTCGTCCAGCATCTCACGATGCTCCCATGCTTGTTCTATCAGTTCTTTCATCGTTCAGTGTTTTTGCCTGCGGGCTGCGGCGGCGGTTCACTTGATCATCACCACCGTGCCGTTCTTCACCTGCTCCCATTCGGGCCGCACGCGGGTGCGGTAGCGGATGGTGTAGACGTAGGCCCCCGTGGGGCAGTCGCCGCCGTCCCATTCGCCGTCCAGACCCTCCCAGTGGGCCACCTCGACGCCCTGCCGGTTGTAGATCCACACCTCCATCTCCACCACGTCCTTCACCACCGGCCGCCAGGTCTCGTTGCTGCCCATGGTGGGGGTGAAGGCGTTGGGGACGAAGATGCGGGTGCGGTCGTAGCGCGCCACCACCGTGGCCGTGTCGTAGCAGCCCTCGCGGCTGACGGCCTCGAGGCTGATCGGCAGCGAGTCGCGGTCCTCCGGGTAGCTGATGGTCATGCTCGGCTGGTTCTCGTAGGTCAGCCCGTCGATCAGCCAGCGGCTGCCCACATGGTTGCGGCTGAGGTCTTTCAGTCGGATGGTGGTGTGCTCCTCGTCGGCAACCAGGGGCACCGCCTGGATCACCGCCTTGAGGTTCATCGAGCTGATGCCTAACGACAGGGTGCGCACCGAGTCGCAGCCGTCCACGGTTCGGTAGGTCAGGGTGTAGACCCCGGGCTCGGTATAGGTGTTGCTGTCGAAGGTGTACGGCACGTTGAGGCACACGCTGTCCTCGAAGTGCAGGTCGTAGGTCGGGTGGACGGTCAGGTCGATATGCACCGTGCTGTCGCAGCCATGAATGGAGGATGCAGAAGTAGTGACGATGCT
>CAMNIH010000041.1 GCA_946540365.1 uncultured Bacteroidales bacterium | reverse complement strand
CAGCCTTCTCCTCGGGGTTGGGGCTGGGGGTGGTGGGGAAGTTGCCGTCGGGCACCGCCTGTGCCTCGACGACGTTGACGTTGGTGAAGCCCAGCTGCTTCAGCATCCGCGGGATGAGGGTGATACCGGTGCCGTGCAGCGGCGTGTAGACTATCTTCACGTCGTGGTGCTTCTTGATCACCTCGGGGTTGAGAGCATTCTTTTCCACACGGGCCAGGTAGACCTTGTCCACATCCTCGCCGATGATGGTGATGTTCTTCTCGCCACCGCGCATCTTGACGTCCGAGACGGCCTTGATCTTCAGAACCTCGTCGATGACGGCGGTGTCGTGCGGGGCCGTCAGCTGGCAGCCGTCGCTCCAGTAGGCCTTGTAGCCGTTGTACTCCTTGGGGTTGTGCGAGGCGGTGACCATCACGCCGGTGTGGCAATGGAAATGGCGCACGGCGAAGCTGAGCTCCGGCGTGGGGCGCATGCCGTCGAAGAGGTAGACCTTGAAGCCGTTGGCGGCCAGCACCGATGCGGTGATCTCGGCAAACTCGCGGCTGTGGTTGCGGCTGTCGTGGCTGACAGCGGCGCGCAACTCACTCTCGCCGACGTTGACTTTCTTCACATAGTTGGCCAAGCCCTGGGTGGCCATGGCCACCGTGTAGCGGTTCATGCGGTTGGTGCCTACGCCCATGATACCGCGCAGACCGCCGGTGCCGAACTCCAGGTGGCGGTAGAAGCTCTCGTTGAGCTCCTGCGGATTGTGCTCCGCCATGTCGCGGATGGCCTGCTTCGAGGCCTCGTCATATTCGCCGTCAAGCCAGCTCTGGGCATTCAGCTTGGCGCTCTCGTCGATGTTGAGATTCTTAATTTCCATATTTATAGTTCCGTTTAATTTTTTATTATTCGTTCACAAATTTATATGCACACGTGGCGTCCTTCCATTCAACCACGAGCCTTTGCGGCAAGTCGGGATTGTCAAACTGATATTCGCCTTCCAGCTCATACGATTCACCGTAATACTCAAACCACGCCTTTAGTGTTTCATGTCGGACGGAGTAGTCGCCAACCGACGTGGGGGATGCAACCCATTGCTCTGAACCATAGGATGGTGGATCCGGATTTGTCACTCCGTATTCTGAAACACCAAGCCTGCCACCTCCTATCACCAACTGCCCTTTGGGGGAGAAATACCACCTCACGCCAGGACGGAAGAACCCATAATGAAAAGCATCCGGTATGCTGCCGTCGTTTATGGACACGCTCTCCACCTCCCACATTCCCTTGATGGGCGATTCTTCTTTTATGCATGAAACAAGTGTCGTCAATGCAGCCACCATGGCTATAACCATAACACAACGCACCCCCCGGACGACCGCATGGATCCACCGTTTCTCTGATTGGTCAAGTATAAATATACTAATCCTCATATTTGCAGTAATTTATTCTTTAACTGCAAACAGGGCAATTTATTGTGCAACAGTGGAATTTATTTTTCTGCCTGTGCCTTGTCGAGCTCGGCCATGATGGCCTTGTAGGTCTTCTCGGCGGCCAGCTGCTCGGCACTCTTGATGGTGTAGCCGATGGCTGACTGCTGGGGTTGCCCGCCGATGTTGACGCGGCACTCGTACTCGCGACGCCCCTCGTGGTCGCGCACCATGGTGCGCACCACCTCGAAACTGACCTTCTTCTTGTTCTTCTGGCCCCAGTCGATCAGCTTGCCTTTGAAGTTCCAATCGGTGGTGGCCAACTGGTCGATGTCGAGATAGGTGCAGAGCAGTTTGTCGACAATGAAGTGTCGCGTGAAGCGGTAGCCCTTCTCCAGATAGATCGCGCCGATCAGGGCCTCGAAGGCATCGCCGCCCATACTCTTGAAGGCACCCTCCTGACCGCGCTGGTGCTCGACGAGTTCGGGCAAACCCATCTTGCGGGCCAGACTGCCCAGGCTCTTGCGGCTCACTATCTTGGACCGCATCTCGGTCAAGAAGCCCTCGCCCTTCATCGGGTACTTGCGATAGAGGTACTCCGCCACCACCGCCCCCAGCACGGCGTCGCCCAGATACTCCAACCGCTCGTTGTTGATGCGGTGGCCGTGGTCGATGGTGGACGACGAGCTGTGGGTCAACGCGATATGGTAAAGCTCGGTTCTACGGGGTGTAAAACCGAGCACATTTTTGAAGAAGCGGTAAAACTCCGGGCTCTCCTTTTTGCTGGCAAACAAGAACATATACTAATACTTTCTGAATGCCAGACAGACGTTGTGTCCGCCGAACCCAAAGGCATTGCTCAACGCGAAATTCACCTCGCGCTGTTTGGCCTGATTGAAGGTGAAATCGAGCGCCGGAATGTCGGGGTCGTCGTTGAAGTGGTTGATCGTCGGGGGGATGACGCCATTCTTGATGGCGAGGATCGTGGCGATGCTCTCCACAGCGCCGGCGGCACCCAGCAGGTGGCCGGTCATCGACTTGGTGCTGTTGATGCCGATGCGATAGGCGTAATCGCCGAAGAGGCCCACGATGGCCTTGGGCTCCGATATATCACCGATGGGGGTCGACGTGCCGTGCGTGTTGATGTGGTCCACATCCTCCAGTTTCATGCCCGACTCCTCGACGGCCTGGCGCATAGCCTCGATGACACCGAGGCCCTCGGGATGCGAGGCGGTGATGTGGTAGGCATCGGCCGAAAGGCCCACACCCGTCACCTCGGCATAGATCTTGGCCCCGCGGGCCAAGGCATGCTCCAGTTCCTCGAGAACCAGCGTGCCGGCACCTTCGCCCAGCAGGAACCCGTCGCGGTCGCGGTCGAAGGGACGCGAGGCGGTCTGCGGGTCGTCGTTGCGGGTCGAAAGCGCGCGCATGTTGCCGAACCCGCCGATGCCCGCCTCCATGACGGCGCACTCGCTGCCGCCGGCAATCATGGCGTCGGCCTTGCCCAGACGGATCAGGTTGAAGGCGTCGCTGATGGCCGCCGCACTCGACGCACAGGCCGCTGCCGTGCAATAGTTCGGACCTCGCAGTCCGTAGCGGATGGCAATCTGGCCGGCGCAGATGTCGATGATCACCTTCGGCACCCAGTAGGGGCTGAAGCGCGGCGTGCGGTCATGGGTGGCATACTCGATAATCTCATCCTGCAGACTGGTCACTCCGCCCATGCCCGAACCCCACACGACACCCATGCGGTTCTTGTCGATGGTCTCGTCGGTCAGGCCGGCGTCGCGCATGGCCTCGTCCACTGCCACCAGGCCGTAGACGGTGTACCCGTCAAGCAGACGCATCTCCTTGCGGTCAAAATAGTTCGTTGCGTCGAACCCTTTGAGCTCGGCCGCAATCTTAGTTCTGAATTTAGTAGTATCAAAATGCGTTATCGGACCGCCACCACTCACACCCGCCACCAACGACTCCCACAACGCGGGGACATCGTTGCCTATCGGGGTCAGCGCGCCTAATCCGGTAACAACAACTCTTTTCAACTCCATATCGGGTTGTAGACGTCCTGATTGATAAAAGAAAAAGAAACGTTGATGCACAGCCGTCGGGCCGTCGCGTCAACGTTCCTTTAGTAGAAGATTTACTTCTTGTTGTTCTCGATGAAAGCGATGGCGTCGCCAACGGTGACGATCTTCTCGGCTTCCTCGTCGGGAATAGAGAGGTCGAATTCCTTCTCAAGCTCCATAATCAGCTCAACAGTGTCGAGCGAATCAGCGCCAAGGTCGTTGGTGAAGCTGGCTTCGGGAACAACCTGACTCTCTTCAACACCCAGTTTGTCGGTGATGATGCTGACAACTTTAGTAGCAATTTCTGACATTTTTCTTCAATTTTAATGTTAAAAACTGGCTGCAAAGAAACGAAAAATTTCTGATATAACAACACTTTTTAACATTTTTACCCCTACACCCGAAGGTTAAACCACTGATATAAAACGGTATAAATTTTATAATTTTTTAACGAAACATATCCTTTTCGGCCCATTTTCAGCCTGATTGCAACCCCGTTTTTATCGTTTTGAAGCCCTCCTGCCCCGTCAAACCTCCCGTCCAACGGCCACAAAACAGCATCAACAACATGTATATCATTATCTTGCATATCTCATCACACATACACTTCCTCTGCTCCTATGCAGAGATGATGCAGAGCGGATGCCTGCTGGATTCAACCTCATCGACTGTGTGCGCAGCAGATCGCCACCGCACATTTTTTCGCTATATCATTTTTTTTGCGTACCTTTGCAGCCTGAATCAATACAACATCGCCCACAATGAACACCCCTATCCGACTGGCTATTCTCGGCTCCGGCAACGGAACTAACGCGCAACAAATCAGCGAATACTTCGCCGGACGAACCGACGTCGAGGTCGCGTGTATCATATACAATAAACGCGACGCATACATCGCCCAGCGCGCCAAGAACCTCGGCATCGAGGCCCGTTACTTCGGCCGTGCCGATTTCTACGACAACGGCAACGTGCTCCACTACCTGCAGCAGAAGAAGGTCGACTGGGTCATCTTGGCCGGCTTCCTATGGCTTGTGCCCGAACCGATGCTCGACGCCTACCCCAACCGCATCATCAACATCCACCCCGCCCTGCTGCCCAAATACGGCGGACGTGGCATGTATGGCCACCACGTCCATGAGGCCGTCGTGGCCGCCGGCGAACATGAGAGCGGCATCACCATCCACATCGTGGACCGCCACTACGATCGCGGAACCACCTTGTTCCAAGCTCGTTGCACCGTCACGCCCGAAGACACCCCTGACACCCTGGCCGCCAAGATCCACCTGCTGGAGAAGGAACACTTCCCCCGTGTGATCGACGAAACCATTAAGCGCTCGTAACGATGCGGATCGCCATCAACACACGTTTGCTTGTGCCGGGCAAGATGGACGGCATCGGTTGGTTTACCTACGAAACCACCCGGCGCATCGTTGCCGCACATCCCGAACACACCTTCTACCTTCTCTTCGACCGCAAACCCGCCCCGCAATTCACCTTCGGCGACAACGCCATCCCCGTAGTGTTGATGCCACCAGCCAGGCACCCTGTCCTCTGGTGGATATTCTTCGAAGTGTCTGTTTCCATGACACTTCGACGCCTCGATATCGACCTCTTCCTCTCACCCGATGGTTTCATGCCGCTGCACTCCAAGGTGCCCACCTTGGCCGTCATCCACGACATCAACTTCGAGCATGCTGCCGACAACCTGCGCCCTTCGCACCAGCGCTACATGACCCATTTCTTCCCACGCTATGCCCGTCGAGCCACCCGCATCGCCACCGTATCGGAATATTCCAAACAAGACATTATAAACACATACAATATTGATTCCAAGAAGATTGATGTAGTCTACGACGGCGCCAACGATTGCTACCGCCCCCATACGGAACAAGAGAAAGTGGCCATCCGTGCCCGGTTCACCGACGGAAAACCCTACATAATCTTCATCAGCACCATCCTCAAGCGCAAGAATCTGGCCAACCTTTTACTCGCATTCGACCGTGTAAAAGACATGGACACAAGGGATTTGAAACTTATCGTCGTTGGAAATCGCGTATGGTGGCAAGACGAACTCGAGACGGCCTACAACGGCATGCGACACCGGCAGGATGTCATCATGCCCGGCCATGTGGAACCCTCCGAGCTGGCAGCCCTGCTCTCGGCCTCCGAAGCGCTGGTCTATCCTTCGTTCTTTGAGGGCTTTGGCATCCCTATCCTGGAGGCCATGTACGCCGAAACGGCCGTCATCGCCTCCAACACCACCTCGATGCCCGAGGTAGGAGGCGACGCCGTACGATATATCGACCCCAACAACATCGACGATATTACACATGCTATCAACGAGATAAATAACACGCAACTTCGCGACCGACTGATCGAAAAGGGACGTATACAACGAACCAAATTCAGCTGGGATCACACATCCGAGTTGCTGTGGAATAGCATCATACATACAATCGATTAATTATGAAGAAACTATGGCTACCTCTCGTTAGTCTGATAGCCTTACTGCAATGGCAGCAAGCATCAGCACAAACACCTGATAACATGGTTTATAACCCATCGTTTGAGGAGTACAGCATCTGTCCGCAGCGCATTGATGCACTGGGAATCATGAGCGGTGTCGACGCCTGGTGGCAGCCCACCAAGGGCAGCAGCGACTATTTCCACTCATGCGGCGGCCGCGAATGCCTGACGCCCCGCAACAAGATGGGCGTTCAAGAGCCTCACACCGGCCAGGCCTACTGCGGCATCTACTGCTCGAAGGAGAACTACCGCGAGTACCTACAGACCGAACTCAAGGAACCGCTGAAAGCCGGACGCCGCTACCGCGTCAGCTTCTGGGCCAGCTTGGCCGACAATTCACCCAATGCCATTGCTACGCTTGGTGCCTTGTTCACTCCCGACCGCATCGGCGACACCACTTGGAACATCCTGATGAACAGCGAGTCAACCGATCTCGGCAACGGCCAAAAGCAGGTTATCGCCACCTACTATAAACCCCAAGTGGCGTTCCCCTCCAATTTAGTTATCATATATATGGATCAATGGGTCGAAATCAAAGGTGAATTTACAGCCGCCGGGGGCGAGAAGTACCTGACTATAGGCAACTTCAACTCGTTCAACCACTCGAATGTAATGGACACTCGCGCCGAGAACCCGGTTCTCTCCGGAGCCTATTATTATATTGATGATGTATCGGTCGTATGTCTGGATTGCGAGTCAGACACGCAGGTAGTTGACACTATTCCCGTCCCCCAAAAGGGCGAGGTTATCACCCTCCGCAATGTCCTCTTCAACACCGACGAGAGCGTGCTCCTGCCCCAATCCTACAATGACCTGCACACACTGATCGATCTACTCAACACACACCCGACCATGAAGATTGAACTGCGTGGTCATACCGACAACCAAGGTACTGTCGAACGCAACTGCATCCTTTCGGATGCCCGCGCCAAGGCTGTAGCCGACTACCTGGTCGAACATGGCATCGATCGCTCGCGTCTGCGGTGGAAAGGTTTCGGCAAGTCCCTTCCCATCGACACCAACACCACCCCTGAGGGACGGCAGAACAACCGCCGCGTAGAATATCGCATCCTCGCCGATTAGCGCTATTACATTATATATAAAAAGAAGAGGGCCTCTCGATTGAGAGGCCCTCTTGTTGTTGGCGTGTATCGTATGACTATTCAATCACGCGATAGAAGCTGACGCGGCGGTTGAGAGCGTACTGGGCATCGCCGAAGGGAGCATCTTTACCCTTGAAGTCGACTTCGATGCGGTCCTCAGCAATACCATACTTCTTGGAGAGGAGGCGCTTGACCTCGTTGGCACGACGCTCGGAGAGCTTCATGTTGTAGGCTGCACTGCCAGTGTAATCGGCGAAGCCAACCACTTTGATCTTCACGTTCGAGTTGTCTTTCATCACGCGAGCGACGGCTTTGACTTTGTCCATCTCCTCGTCGCTGACCTGCCACTCGTCAACACCGTACTGCACCGAGAAGGGCAGAGCGTAGTAGTTGAGCTGGTCGGCCTTGATTTGGTTGATGACGTTCTGCAGGCTGTCGGCAGCGGCGCTGTTGACTTTGTTGCCCTTATTGGCGAGGGCGTCGGCGAGCTGCTTCTCGAGCTCGGCGATACGGTTCTGCAGTTTCTTCTCCTCGTTGCGGTTGTTGGCAACCTGCTGCTCGAGGGCGGCCACCTGGCTGTTGAGGGCACCGAAGTTGTCTTGAGTGAGCATGCTCTTCTGCGAAGCAACGGCCTTGTCAGCCTCGGTCAGACCGAAGTTGTAGATGTAACCCAAGCGGGCATCGGCATGAACCATGTTGAGGTCACTCAAACTCTGCTTGAAGATGTTGGGAATGTCGTTGGCGTTGAGCTCGAGCTCGACGAAGCAAGTGCTCTTCTCGGTGAAGTTGTAGCTTGCACCGATACCAGCGGTCAGCACGGGCAGAACGTGACCCAAATTCTTCTCAGCATAGTGCGTGCCATCAAACTGATCCTTGTCGATGAAGCAGTTAGCAAAGGCGGCACCAGCACCCACGAAGAGGTAGGGGGCGCTCCAGCGACGATCGGGATCGTAGCCATGGATAGAGTTGCTGATGGACCACATCAACTCACCGGTGAAGGTGGAATAGCGAGCCATGTAGAAGCTCTGGCCATCAACAGGCTGATCCTGCAGACCTCTCCACAGCGTGGGGACGTGAGCACGGATACGGAGATCAAAGGCATGGTGGAATTTCTTCATACCGAAGATGTCGAAACCGACGTTGGTGGATCTTCTCCACATGCCATCAGGGTGGCTGGCACCATGTTGCTCGGCCTCCCAGTCATAGTCGAGGGCGACGCCCAGCGACCAATTGCTTCCGAAGCTGTATCGAGGATACTCGATCTTGCCGGAATTCTGTGCAAAGGCGCTAACAGAAGTCACTAAGAGCGACATCACAACGCCCATCTTGATTAGTTTTTTCAGCATATCATTAATGATTTTAAAATTATTAATACTTCTAACTATCTGTTCGCTTTTATGATGTGCAAAATTACAAATATTTTTTTGAATACGAAAAATATTTTTTTTCTTATTTCGTTAATATGGCGAAAATGTTGAAGTTACGCATGAAAAAATTTTCGCAAACGCCCATTTTCCGTCTATAAAAATAAACAATTTATCAACAAAAAATAACAAAATGGAAACCCTTAAAGTAAACATTGAGCACACACTCAACTATGTATCACAGAACGAAGCAACAAACCTGCTCCCCGAGGTCCTGGAGGCCAAGAAACACCTCCTTGACGGCGACGCTGCCGGAAACGATTTCCTCGGATGGGTCGACCTGCCAGAGACGATTGACAACAACGAACTGAAGCGTCTGAAAGCCGATGTGGCCCGCCTATCGGCCCAGAGCCGACTGCTGGTGGTGGTGGGCATCGGCGGCTCCTACCTCGGGGCCCGCATGGTCATCGAGGCGCTGCAGTCGGAGTTCGCCTCGATGGTGCGCAATGACAAACCCTACATCGTGTATGCCGGTCACACACTGGGAGAAGACTATTACAGTCAACTGCTTAAGCTCTTGGACCGAGAGGATTACAGCGTATGCGTCATCTCGAAGAGCGGCACCACCACCGAACCCGCCGTGGCATTCCGCATCGTCAAAGCACATCTGGAGAAGAAGTACGGCAAAGAGGCTGCCGCCAAACGCATTGTGGCCATCACCGACGCCCGCCGCGGAGCCCTTCACGACATCGCCAAGCAAGAGGGTTACCCCGCCTATGTCATCCCCGACAATGTCGGAGGCCGCTTCTCGGTGTTGACCCCCGTGGGGTTGTTCCCCATCGCCATGGCCGGCTACGATATCGACCGACTGCTGCAAGGCGCACGCGACATGCGAGCTATATGTCATGGAAACAATACCTTGGAAGAGAACCCTGCTCTGATGTATGCCGCCATCCGCAATGCACTTTACCGCAAAGGCATCAAAGTGGAGATGCTGGTCAGCTGCCAACCCAACCTGCGCTATTTAGCCGAATGGTGGAAACAGCTGTACGGCGAAAGCGAAGGCAAGGAGCATAAAGGTCTTCTGCCACACAGCCTTAGCATCACAACTGACCTCCACTCGATGGGACAATACGTGCAAGACGGCGAACGCCTGATGATGGAGACCATGCTGCGCGTGCGCCGTCCCAACGCCACCATTGCCGTACCCACCGACGAGAAGAACCTCGACGGCATCAACTATCTTACTTGCAAGAGTTTGACCGAGATCAACGACTGCGCTGCCGAAGGCACCATCCAGGCCCATGTCGACGGAGGGGTGCCGGTAGTGGAACTCACTGTAGACAAGATAGATGAATACACCATCGGACAGCTCATCTACTTCTTTGAATTTGCCTGCGGCGTAAGCGGCTACACGCTCGGGGTCAACCCCTTCGACCAACCGGGTGTGGAGGCCTACAAACGCAATATGTTCCACCTGCTGGGCAAGCCGGGTTTCTAAACCCGGCCGCCCGGCCCACGGGCCGTCAGCAGTTAAATATGGCATGAAAGTTGCAGACAAAAGGTTATGGAAAAGAGAATGACATTTGACGTTGACCGCACCATCGTCACCGAAGGCGACATCGTAGAGGTGCGTTGGGAATGTAGCGGTGCCGAACGAGTGGAACTGAAGATCGACAACGGATACAAAGCCACTGTCATGCCGCTGGAAATCAGCGGAAGCAAACGGTTTCGCCTGCATCGCTCGAAAGGACGCACATCCCTGACTATCACCGCCTGGAAGGATGGAAAACACGGATCGAAAACCATCAAGGTGCGTGTGACCGACATCCCCACGACACACGCCGAGACCGTTGACAGCCAAGGCCGCACGATGAATAAAGTGCAGCAGTGGTGGCAGCAATCACGCATGCGCTATCAGATGCTGCCGTCCGACAAGCGGGTGGCGTTCAACGTAACAGCCATCGTGGCCGGCGTGCTGATCCTGACCCTCCTCTCGCCCCGCCTGCTGATGCTCGGACTGCTGGGTCTGCTGGTCTACCTGCTCTATGTCCTTTGGAAGAAGAACTGATCAATAGATACTTAAGTATCTTCCGTCATAGAGCGTCCTGTACTGGAAAAGCATACAGGCCGTCTGCGACCCCTCGAGCGGATTGCCATAGAAGAGGTCGAAGCGCGATCCACATTCCGGACAGGTCAACATGACAGCACTGGTGCGGCTGTCGGGGACCATACCCACCTCGCGGCAATGAGGGCAAGCGCACTCAAACGCCACATAATCATCGAGTCCCACGCAATTCACCAAGATGCCGCGATAACCGCGGTTGATGACCAGGGTGCTGCCGGGACTATTGTAGAGTCCCATGAAATCGGGCTGCAGCAAGTCGAGGGTCCCGCCCTCGCCGAAAGGAGTTCTGCACCGCTCACCCTTACAACCACACAGAAGCAACAAAAGACTGAGACACAACAAGTGACTCAGTCTTTTGCTTTTTATCATAGTCATTGTTTTCATTTCGCCGGATAATCGCCATAGATGGTCTTCATGGTCACCAAGGCCACGGTGCGAAGGGCATCGCGGTTGACCGAAGCGAGGTCGTCGGTGGTGGTGTGCCAATGACTGAAGAAGCTGATATTGGGCGTATTCTGGACGATATCAACCATCGGGATGCCAGCCTGCTGATTGACATAGAGGTGGTCGTCGAGGATGGGATCGGTCTGCTGCTTGACGAAGATATGTCCGTAGCCGAGGGCAGTGGCACAGTTCCACAGCTTGTCGCAAAGGCCGGGGGCATACTGGCGGCTGATATACTCCTGCGTGAATCGCGGCTCGGGCGTACCAATCATATCAAAGAGGACACCGTATACGGCAGTGTAGTAAGGCACATGGCGGTTGACAGCCCAATGCTGCGACCCCTTGCACCACGAATTCTCATCATAGGCCTCGCTCCATTCCGGAACACCCTGGTCTTCAACATCGAAGAAGATAAAGTCGACGCCAATCGACGGAGGCATGGCACTCATCACACGTGCCATCTCCATGAGGGCTGCCACAGCTGCAGCCCCGTCGTTGGCACCGGGCACCGGCGAACGGTGCAACGAGGGGTTGTTGTCGTGGTCGGCCCAGGAGCGGCTGTCCCAGTGGGCAGCCAGCAGTATCCGTTTGGGAGCCTGCGGGTTGAGCGAAGCGATGATATTCTTTCCAGGCACCGTCGACTTGTCCCACAGAGTGGCCTTGAAGTCCTGCACAATGACCGTATCGCACCAGCGTCCCATGGCAGCCACCAGGTAATCGGCACACTGCTGCCAGGCCTTGCTTCCGGGGATACGGTTGCCGAAGGCCAGCTGCTCGGCGGTGTAGCGGTAGGCCGAATCGGCACAGAAGTCGGGCACAGCCACCTGAGTATAGTCTATCCCCGCCGATGCGGGAGCCTCGGGCTGCTTATATTTGCAGCCTGCCAGCAGAAGCAGGCAGGCTGCCATGAAAAAGACATTTTTCAACTTCAAAACCTTTATTTGATACGCTCGGCATACTCGCCGGTGCGGGTGTCGACCTTAATACGCTCGCCTTCCTTGATGAAGAGGGGCACGCGGACCTGCACACCGGGTTCGACGGTGGCATCCTTCATGGCGTTGGTGGCGGTGTTGCCGGCAAAACCGGGCTCGG
>CAMNIH010000040.1 GCA_946540365.1 uncultured Bacteroidales bacterium | reverse complement strand
GACGCGGCACGCCGCGTCTCTACAGCCGCAGGTTCGCCGCCAATGATCCCTTTGTAGAGACGCGGCGTGCCGCGTCTGCATTCGATATGGCAGGCTGCCGTATGCATAAAAAGGAATGGGACAGGAATCCTTAATTTAAGTTAAAAACAAAATCACACTTGCATGGCTTTCTTTTTATTTGTATCTTTGCATCGAGTTTTAAATCGTTTACAGCCATGAAGTATCACCAGACAGAAGAACAGTTGTATGCCCGCTGGGCAGCGCGTGCGCGCCAGTTGCGCGAGAGTGATGACATTACGAAAGACGGCCTGCTGTACCGCGGCGAGATGTGGTTCGACGGCTTCAACCAGGTGCGTAAACCGGGCGACGAGGAGCAGCAGTGGGCTGATGCCGGGGTGCGTCTGCTGGTGATGACCAAGGAACTGGATGAGGACGACGGCTGGGACATTCGGGGCGAGAGCGGCCGTGTGCCGTCGCCGCGCCTGACCTGCCGCACGGCGCAGCGTTTCTTCCCCAACCTGGAGCTGTGGGTTTACGGTCTGATGAACACTCCGGAGCGCAAGGTGATGCCTTTCGGCAAGGCCGACAACGCCACGCGCCTGCAGGGATTTTATGAGAACGCCCCCATCGCCCGCATTAACTGCAGGAAGCAGTCGGCCTCCAACAGCCCAATCCAGAAGTATCTGGATGGCTATGCCGACCTGCTGGCCGAACAGGTGTCGCTCTACGATGCTGACATTATCCTCTGCGTCGGAGGACAAGGGGTGATGGTGAAATTCCTTGCCACCCATGTATACAAGGATATGGAGCAGTTCAACGGCCATGTGTGGTTCTCGCCGTCGACGGGCGTGGTGGTGGTGAAGCAGTACCACCCCAACTACAACGTCTACTCGCGCCAGGAGATGTACACGGGAATGATACGCGACTATCAGGCTTTCCTGAAGGCAAAACCCATGTTCCCCCGCCAGCGATAGTCATGGAGCAGATCGGATTGTATACGTTGCAGGCTGGGCGGGTGCAGGCTGAAATCACTAACGTCGGCGGCCGGCTGGTGCGTTTGTTGGTGGATGGCATCGACGTGGTGCAGGGGTTCGACCGTCCGGAGGACTACCTGCCGGAGAATCATTTGAGTGACTTCGGTGCCGTCGTTGGGCGCTACGCAAACCGTCTGGCGGGCGGCCGCATCACCGTGGGCGACCGCAACTACCAGTTGCCGCAGAACAACGGCCCCAACTGTCTGCATGGCGGCCCCAGAGGGTGGCAGTACAGCATATATCATGTTGAACAGTATGACGGTCATCGGTTGGAGCTGAGTATGACCAGTCCTGACGGCGACCAGGGCTTCCCCGGCGAGGTGAAGGTGCGCGTGGTCTACACTCTGTCCGCCGACGGTAGTCTACGGATCGACTATCGCGCCGTGAGCGACCGCCCGACCGTCATCAATATGACCAACCATAGCTATTTTAACCTCAATGGCGACCTGTCGTCGAGTGTACTCAACCATACGCTGATGATTGCCGCCGACTTTTACACTCCGGTCGACGGGACTCAGATACCGCTCGGCGAACATGTGCCTGTCAAGGGCACCCCGTTCGACTTCACTGTTGCCAAGGCCATCGGCCGTGACATCGAGGCATATGACGAGCAGCTGAGGATCGGGCAGGGGTATGACAACAATTTCGTGCTGCGTCACCGCGGCGAGGACTGCCCTGCTGCCGTGCTGGAGAGCCCAGTGACCGGCATCCGGCTCGAGGTGATGACCGACGCTCCCGGCATCCAGCTCTACACGGGCAACTTCCTCGGCGGTGTGGAGGGAAAGGGTGGGGTACACTACCCGCGACGGAGTGCCGTCTGCCTGGAAACACAGCAGTATCCCGACTCCCCCAACCACAGCTGGCCCGAGTCGACAGGCTGTCTGAGCCCGGAACAACCCTTTCACAGCACAACTGTCTTTAAACTGACCAGACATGATTGATACCAATTCCCTTAAATCCCTCTTTGCCGAACGCTTCGGTGGCGAGGGAATCGCTTTTTTCGCCCCCGGGCGAATCAATCTGATTGGCGAGCATACCGACTATAACGGCGGCTTCGTGTTCCCCGGCGCCGTGAGGCAGGGCATCAGCGCGGTGATCCGCCCCAATCATACATCCTCCGTACACCTCTATGCCGTCGACCTTGGGCGTACATGCAGTTTCGAGTTGGCTGACGGGAAAGGCCCTTCCGATGTCGATTTCCGCTATGTCTACGGCGTGGTGCGCGAGCTGCTGGCAGCGGGTGTCAGGGTGTCAGGGTTCGACGCTGTCTACGGCGGCGATGTGCCGCTGGGGGCCGGCATGAGTTCGTCGGCCGCTCTGGAGAGCTGCTTTGCTACGGCCCTCAACGAGCTTTTCGGCGGTAGACTGGACCGCATGGCGTTGGCCCGCATCGGACAGGCTACAGAGCACAAATATGTCGGTGTCAAGTGTGGCATCATGGATCAGTTCGCCTCGATGCATGGCCGCGAGGGCGCTTTGGTGCGTCTCGACTGCCGTAGCGGCGACTACGAGTATTTCCCCTGGAATCCGGAGGGGTATAGTCTGATGCTGATCAACAGCTGCGTGAAGCACGAGTTGGTAGGGTCGCCCTACAACGAGCGGCGTGCCTCGTGCGAGCGTGTGGCCGCCATGGCGCGGGTGGAGACGCTGCGCGACTGCTCATGGGCGATGCTGAACGCGATGAGGCTGAGAATCGACGCCGTCGACTATCGACGTGCCACCTACGTGCTGGGCGAGTACGTCCGTGTGATGGCTGTCTGCGATGCCCTCGAGGCGGGTAATTACGAGGAGGTGGGCCGTCAGATGTACCTCACACATGAGGGACTGAAACGCGAGTACGAGGTGAGTTGTCCCGAGCTGGACTTTTTGGTCGACGAGGCGCGCCGCCTCGGAGTCTGCGGTGCCCGACTGATGGGCGGCGGCTTTGGCGGCTGCACCATCAATCTGGTGCATGACGATTGTCGAGACCGTTTTGTCGAGGAGGTGCAGCGCACCTACCGCGCCCGCTTCGGCATCGACTGCCAGCCCATACCGGTAGCCATCGGCGACGGTGCCCGCAAGTTATAGTCGCGAAAACAACCCCTTTCAACCATAAAAGCCGATTGAACGATGAAACGATTTGCTTTGTTGATCTGTGCAGCACTCGTGTTTGCTGCCTGCGAGAAGAAACCGTCCCTTGTCGGCGATTGGCTGCTCACCGATGAAGTCGAAGGAACTTACCATGTCCCGCTTCATGAGAAATTGATGCTGAGTTTCCACGAGGACAATACCGGTGTGATGCATGTGGAAGACAGCGTGCTTGTGAGGACAGAAGAGTTCGGCTGGAACCTGGTACACGACACGCTGATCATGTTCGCGAAGCCCACGGGCCAGGACGAGCCGGGGATGCCGGGCGTCTACGAGGTGGAGAAACTGACCCAGGAGGAGATAGTCATGGAACACCTCATTGTGGGCAGGATCTGGTACTACTTCAAGCGGCAGTAGGCTGCGTTTACTCTTTTCCGGCCAGCAGGCCGCAGGCGGCGTCGATGTCCTGTCCGCGCGAGGCGCGGAGGGTGCAGACGACGCCGTTTCTGTTCAGGTAGTTTTGGAAGGTCTGGATGGCGGTGGGCATGGAGGTCTTGTAGGGCGCTTCGGGCGACTCGTGGAAGCGGATGAGGTTCACGCGGCAGTCAAGTCCCCGTAGAGCCTCCACCAGTTTCTGTGCGTGTGCCAGGTCGTCGTTCAGGCCACGGAACATGGTGTACTCGAACGAGAGGCGCCGCTGGCCGCTCCAGTCGTATTGCCGCAGCAGGGCCAGCACCTCGCCGAGCGGGTAGGCCTTCTGCACGGGCATCATCTGCAGGCGTTCCTGCGCGACGGGGTTGTGCAGGCTGATGGCCAGGTGGCACTGACTTTCGTCGAGGAAACGACGCAGTCCGGGTATGATGCCTACGGTACTGACGGTGATGCGCTTGGGGCTCCAGCTGAGGCCCCAGGGGGCGGTGAGCACGCGGGTGGCGGCCAGCACGGCGTCGAGGTTGTCCATCGGCTCGCCCATGCCCATGAAGACCACGTTGGTCAGCTGTTCGAACTCGGGGATGGCGAAGAGCTGGTTGAGGATGTTGCCGGCCGAGAGGTTGCCGTGGAAGCCCTGCTGGCCGGTGACGCAGAAGCGGCAGCCCATCTTGCAGCCCACCTGGCAGCTGACGCAGAGTGTGGCGCGGTCGTCGTCGGGGATGTAGACGGTCTCGATGTATTGGCCGTCGAGGACGGGAAAGAGGTACTTCTTGGTTCCGTCGCGGGATACCTGGCAGCGCACCGGGGTTTCGCGTCCGATGTAGGCCACCTCGTTCAGCCGCGCCCGTTGGGCCAGCGAGAGGTTGGTCATGGCGTCGATACTGTCCACGCGCTTGCGGTACAGCCAGTCGCAGATCTGTTTGGCTGTGAAGCGGGGGAATCCCTCGGCGGCGCAGAGCTCCTGCAGCTGCTCCAGCGTCATCCCCAATAGGTTAACTCCTGACTTCAAACTCATAACTCATAACTGATTAGAAGTCCCAGTCGAATCCCTCGTTCTCGATTTCCTGCTGGAAGTTGGAGCAGTCCATCTCGATAGGCACTGCCGGCCGCTCGAAGTCGCCGCGGTAGAAGTTGATCTTGGGATCCTGGTAGACCTTTTGCATGAAGTAGGCGAAGATGGGCAGTGCCTGGGCGGCACCCTGCCCGAATGTCATGTTGCGGAAGTGGATGGAGCGCAGCTCGCCGCCGGTCCACACGGCGGTGGCCAGGCGGGGGGTGATGCCGACGAACCAGCAGTCGGAGTTGTTCTGCGTGGTACCTGTCTTGCCGGCGATGGCGGTGGAGTATTGGTTGAGGTTGTAGCGGTAGTTGAGGCGCACGCCGGTGCCGCTTTGCACCACTCCTTTCATCATCTCGATCATCATGTATGCAGTCTGCTCGTCGATGGCCTCGTTGCGCTGGGGCGTGAAGCGTTCGAGCACCATGCCCTTGTTGTCTTCGATGCGGGTGACGAATATCGGCTCGACGTATTCGCCCTTGTTGGCGAAGGTGGCCATGGCGCCGGCCATCTCGTAGACGGTGATCTCGGGGGTGCCGACACAGATGGCGGGCACGGCGTCGATGGGGCTGCGCACGCCCATCTTGCGGGCGATGTTGATCACCTGCTCCGGCGAGCCCTGCTTCATCAGGTAGGCCGAGACCCAGTTGATGGAGTGTGCCAGGGCCCACTTGAGGGTCACCATCTCGTCCTCGCGCTCGTGGCTCGAGTTCTTGGGGCACCAGTCGGGCGCGTTCCACACCTCGAAGCAGACCTGCGAGTTGGGCACCTCGGTGCAGGGGAACATGCCGAGGTCCTGCAGGGCCATGGTGTAGACGAAGGGCTTGAATGTGGAACCCACTTGACGGTGGCTCTGCACGTTGTCGTATTTGAAGTAGCGGTAGTTGATGCCGCCCACGTAGGCTTTGACGTAGCCGGTGCCGGGCTCGACGCTCATCAGGCCGGCGTTGAGGAATTTCTTGTAGTAGAGCAGCGAATCCCAGGGCGACATGACGGTGTCGTGGTTGCCCTTCCAGCTGAATACGCGCATCTTCACCTTCTCGTCGAAGTTGGCGCGGATCTCCTTCTGGCTGAGGCCTTCGGCCTTCAGGGCGCGGTAGCGGTCGCTGTTGCGCATGGCCTGCATCATGAACTTGTTCTCCTGCTCCTTGCTGATGTTGCAGAAGGGGTTGCCGTTGCGGGCCTTCAGCTCGCGCTCGAAGGCGGGCTGTATCTCCTCGCTGAAGTGTTTGCGCACGGCCTCTTCGGCGTAACGCTGCATGCGGCTGTCGATGGTGGTGTAGATCTTCAGTCCGTCGCGGTGTACGTCGTAGTATTCGCCGTCCTTCTTGCGGTGGTGCTTGCACCAGTCTTTCATGTAGGTGCGCAGGTATTCGCGCAGGTAGGTCGCCAGGCCGTCGTTGTGGCTCTGGGGCGAGTAGCGGCCCATGTCGATGGGCTTCTCGCTGTAGATGACGTAGTCCTCGTCGCTCAGGTAGTCGTACTTGTTCATCTGGTGCAACACCGTGTTGCGACGGGCCAGGGCGCGGTCGGGGTTGATGATGGGGCTGTAGTAGGTGGGCGCCTTGAGCAGGCCCACCAGCAGGGCCGCCTCGTCGACGTCGAGCTCGGCCGGGCTCTTGTCGTAGAAGGTCTTCGAGGCTGTCTTGATGCCGTAGGCGTTGCTGCCGAAGTCGACCGTGTTGAAATACATGGCCAGGATCTCCTCCTTCGAGTAGTTGTGCTCCAGCTTGACGGCCACCACCCACTCCTTGAGTTTCACGTACACCACCCCCAGCTTGGACCGTTTGCCGCGCGGGAAGAGGTTCTTGGCCAACTGCTGTGTGATGGTCGATCCGCCGCCCGACGAGCCGTGACGTCCGATGACGGTCTTGAACAGCACGCGGAAGAGCGAGCGGCCGTCGATGCCGCTATGCATGTAGAAGCGCACGTCCTCGGTGGCGATGAGGGCGTTGATCAGGTTGGGCGAGATTTGGTCGTAGGTGACGTTGCTCCGGTTCTCCAGGCCGATGAAGCCCAGCACCTCGCCGTCGTCGCTGATCACCTCCGAGGCCTGCAGGCTGCGGGGATTCTCCAGCTCCTCGAACGAGGGCATGAATCCCAGCCATCCCAGCGACAGGAACAGGAAAAACAGGACCACAAACACCCACAGGCCGCCAAAGATCAGCCATAGGGTCTTGATGTATTTCGGACGTTCGTTCTTCTTTTTAGTAGCCATAATGCTTTATTTCATGTTGCTGTATTCGATGCGTAGACCGACGTCTTTCAGGCCTGTGATGGCGCTGTCGCGCATGCCGTTGGTGAAGCTGAAGCGGTAGTTGCCCTCCATCGGGAAGCGGGCGTTGCGGCGGAAGTAGAACCGGGTGTCGATGTAGCGGCCTGTGCGTTTGCCGAGCCAGCGTCCCGAGTCATCGGCCAGCGGGAATTCCAGCGTGTCGCGGGCCGTGCTCCCGTCGGGGAAGGTGGTCTGCAGGAAGAGGAAGGTGTTGGCATAGGGGTAGCTGATGCTGTTGCGCACATCGACCAGAAAGTTGTACACCGTCGTGGTGTCCTGCACCTCGACGTCGAAGTCCACCGCCTCGGTGGGGAGCCATCCGTGCTCGTCGACGCTCTGCTGGCGGTCGTAGAACACCGATCCGTCGCAGGCCGTCAGGAGGAGCGCCAGGGCGCCCCAGAGGAGGGTTCTGTGTATGATTGTCGTTCTCATCATCCGCGCCGGTCTCTGTTGTCCCGGTTGCCGCCGCTGCGCCGCTCGTGGTCGCCACCCTCGCGGCGGGGCTTGTTGCCGGGGTTGTTGTTGCTGTTGTTGCGTCGGGGCTGCTGGGGGCGCTGCTCCTTGTCGCGGTTGGGACGGTCGCCCTTGGGGCGCCGGTCGCCGCCGCGCGGCTGGCGGTCGCCGCGGTCGCGGTTGGGACGTGACTCGCCCTCGGCACGGCGCGGCCGATCCTCGTTCACCACTCCGTTGCCGCCCTCCGACAGGCGCGCTATCTCGCGCTCGATTTCCTCGCTGTTGCCCTCCGAGGCCAGACCCGATGTCGACATCAGCTCCACCTGGTAGTCCTCCAGTTTCTCGGGGTACTGCTGCTGGCGGTTCATCTCGATGATCTTCTTCACATCCTCGGCCTTGACGGCGATGAGGTCGTTCTCGCCCTCGTAGGCATACCACATGATGCCGCGGAAGACGTCGGTCTTCTTGTACAGCGCCAGCCCTTTCTGGAACCGGATGGCCTGGTTGGCGGGCGGGAATTTCTTCAGCGCGTCGGCATAGACCTCGTACTCGAAGTTGAGGCAGCACTTCAGCTTGCCGCACTGGCCTGCCAGCTTCTGCGGGTTGGGCATGATCTGCTGTGTCTTGGCCGAGCTGGTGGTGACGCTTTTGAACGAGGTCAGCCATGTGGCGCAGCAGAGCTCGCGTCCGCAGGTGCCGAGGCCGCCCACTTTGCCGGCCTCCTGGCGCACGCCGATCTGCTTCATCTCGATGCGCACGTGGAACTCTTCGGCCAGCACCTTGATCAGCTCGCGGAAGTCCACGCGCTCGTCGGCCGTGTAGTAGAAGATGGCCTTCGAGTGGTCGCCCTGGAACTCGACGTCGTTCACCTTCATGTCCAGCCCCATGTCGAGCACGATCTGGCGTGTGCGCAGCAGGGCGCGGTGCTCTTCGTGGAGCGAGGCTTCCCACCGTTCGATGTCGTTCTCCTTGGCGCGGCGGAACACCTTCTTGATGGTCTCGGAGTCGGGGCTGATGCGTCGTTTGCGCATTTGCAGGCGGCACAACTCGCCGGTGAGGCACACGATGCCTACGTCGTGCCCCGGCTGGCCTTCGACGGCCACCACGTCGCCCTCGGTCACCTCCAGCCCGTCGGGCAGGCGGTAGAAGTCCTTGTGGTTGTTCTTGAACCGCACCTCGATGCAGTCGAACGGCCGTTCGGTCGGCTGGCGGATGCCGCTCAGCCAGTTGGTCGAGGTTACCTTCGAGCAGCTCTGGCGCTCAAGGGCGCTCACCGGCACGTAGCTCTTTGGGCAGTTGCGGCAGCCGCGGCTCAGGAAGAGCGGCTCGTCGTACTTCACCCACGGAATCTCCGGGTCGGGGTCCATGTAGGGGTCCAGGGCGCTCTCCTCGCTGTGGTATTCCTCCACCTCGGGGTTCTCGCGCTCCACCGGGTGCTTCTTTTCTTCGCGGGCTTTGCGCCGTTCGCGCATGAATTCCGCTATGTCTTCCGCCGACGCCACGGTCTCCTCGGTGTCGAGGATGGGCTCCTGCGGTTTCTTCTCCAGTTCGTTATCCTTGTTGTCTTCCATTTTTTCTCAATAGGGGGGTGTTATCTTTTCTTCAGCGCCTTGCTCATGCGGAACGACAGTTCCATCAGCGCTATCTTGCCGTAGGCGTTGCGCTCGATGGCGAATATCGCATCGTCCAGCGCCTCGGTGATCATTTCGATGTTGTTGGCCGTGATCATCTTTGGGAACATGGCGTCGAATTTCTCGTCGCCCGAGCCCAGCTGGCAGGGCAGGCCGGCCGCCGAATGCAGGAAGCAGCGCCGCATCACCTCCATCGTGTAGCCCAGAAACTGCTTCTGCTGCTCGCGACCCATGGCGGCCATCTTGTCCACCTGGGCCGACAGCTCCTTCATCTTCAGTTTGAAAAGCATCCTGAGCCACTCCACCAGCAGGGGGGCGTACTGCTCGGCCAGCGCCGCATCCGCTGCGCGGCTGCTGTTCCCGGCCTTCAGGCGCACCGTCTGCACGCGGCTCTTGATCGTCGGCAGCAGGCGCTCGTCGCTCTCGCCGACCATCATGATGACCGAGCCTTCCGACGGCTCCTCGAGGGTCTTCAGCAGTTCGTTGGCGGCGGCGGCATTCATCTTCTCCGGCATCCACACCACCACCATCTTCCATCCGCCCTCGTAGGCTTTCATGCCCAGTGCCTGCACGATGGCGGCGGCATCGGCCTCGCGCACCAGGCCCTGCTTGTTGTCGATGCCCAGGTGGGCGTACCATTCGTCGAGGGTGCCCAGTGCGTGGTGCGCCGCGACAAACTCGCGGAACTCGGCCCCGAAGTCGTCGCTCTTCGGCGACGATGTGACGCGTGTGGTCGTCGCCGTCGGGAAGTAGAGGTGCAGGTCGGGATGCATCAGGGCGGCCATCTTCTTGCAACTCGGGCACTCGCCGCACGAGTCGGCCCGCAGGTCGCCTCCGTCGTGATGCACCCGGTGCTCGCAGCACAGGTACTGCAGGTACGCCAGGGCCACCTGCAGGCTCCCATCCTCGGGGGCTCCCAGCAGCAATTGGGCATGGCTCACGCGTCCGCTGTCGATGATTTCCGTCAGCCGGTTGATCACATCTCGTTGTCCTACAATGTCTTTAAACTGCATCTCTTGTTGCTTTAAACTTGCAAATATACAAATAATTTCTTTATTAGTGAAAAAAAACTCTCCTTCCGGCCACACAATCTTCGTTTCCGACCCCTTCGGCCCCCACGGACGACGGTGGTTCCGAAATGTTAAAATCCACACAAAATGACTGCGCAACACGCTCCTTATATTTAACATTTATTAACACCATGTTAAAGCCTACTTAACTCCTACAAAACTAAGTGTTTAGTAGGCGTTGATAAGGAGATGAGTAGGAGATGAGTAGGAGATGGTGCTGTGTCATGTTGGTTTTGAGGTGGTTATGAAGGCGGTTTTTGACCGTTTTTTTTAGTTTTGCCACTTTTCAAAACGGAGGGATTTAAGTTAAATTAACGGTCGTGTTTATAATGGAAACAATAAAAAAAGAGGTTTTTCGTTAGCAGTGGACGAACAAGAGAACAAATGAGGCATATCTTTATTGTCAATCCCCATGCCGGAGGGCGGGATAACACACCAGATATCAACGAGATGCTTCGACAGGTCGAGGTCGGAGCCGAAGTCTATGTCACCCGCGCCCCGCGCGATGCGGTGGGCTATGTGGCCGACCGCTGTCGCCAGGCGGCGGACGAACCGCTGCGTTTTTATGCCTGCGGCGGCGACGGCACGCTGAACGAGGTGGTCAGCGGGGTGATGGAAGCGGACTGTGGGGAGAGCAATGTCGAGGTGGGCTGCTATCCCTGCGGCAGCGGCAACGACTATGTCAAATGCTGGCCCGGCGTGGCCTTCACCGATATCCGGGCCCTCGTCGCGGCCCCCTCGCAGCCGGTGGATGTGATGCGGGTGGGCGACCGCTACTGCGTCAACGTGCTCAACTATGGCTTCGAGGCCGAGGTGTGCCGCACGATGGAGCGTGTGCGCCGCTGGCCTTTGGTGGGCGGCCGCATGGCCTATGTGACCGGCATCGTCCACTGCCTGCTACATAAACGCCACAACCCCTGCCGCATCACCGTCGACGGCGAGGCCTGGCACAGCGGCGACCTCCTGCTGGGGTCGGCGGCCAACGGTCGCTTCGTGGGCGGCGGCTACCAGTGCGCCCCACGGGCCGTGGTCGACGACGGATGGCTCGAGGCGCAGTGTGTCGACGCCCTCTCGATCCCCCGTTTCCTGCGGCTGATCGGTTCCTACCGCCGTGGAGAGCACCTGGACCGCGTCGACATGCACGACGTCGTCCACCACCGCCGTGTACGCACCATGTGCTTCGAGGCCGACCGCGAGTTCAGCGTCGTCACCGACGGCGAGCTGCTCACCGGCCGCCGGTTCGAAATAACCATCCTGCCGAAGGCAGTCAACTTTATCGTCCCAGAGAAAAGAAGTTAAGAAGTTAAGGAGTTAGAGAAGTTAAGACAATTGTAACTGCTAAGAAAATGGAAAGTCTCCCCGCGTTATTCATGGACCTGGCCGTCATCCTGATCACGGCCGGAGTGATTACCGTCGTCTTCAAATGGCTGAAGCAGCCGCTGGTGCTGGGCTACATCCTGGCCGGTTTCTTCATCGGCCCCTACTTCCCCTGGTTCCCGGCCGTCAAGGATGCCACCAACGTCCACGTCTGGAGCGACATCGGCATCGTCTTCCTGATGTTTGCCTTGGGTCTTGAGTTCAGTATCAAGAAGTTGAAGAAAGTGGGCGCCACGGGCGCCATCACCGCCCTCACCGAGCTGGCTATCATGTTCCTCGTCGGCAATGCCGTGGGACACCTGCTGGGATTCAGTGATATGAGTTGCATCTTCCTCGGCTGTATGCTCAGCATCTCGTCGACGGCCATCATCGTCAAGAGCTTCGACGACCTGAAGCTCAAGCAACAGAACTTCACCTCGACGGTGACGGCGGTGCTGGTGGTCGAGGACATCGTGGCGGTGCTGCTGCTGGTGGTGCTGAGTACCGTCAGCGTCAGCCGTACCTTCGACGGCGGCGAGCTGGTGATGAGCATGGTCAAGCTGGCCTTCTTCCTCATCGTGTGGTTCGTCTTCGGCATTTACCTCATTCCCACCTTCCTGCGCTGGATGCGCAAGTATATGACCGAGGAGACACTGCTGCTGGTGGCCGTGGGTCTCTGCTTCGGCATGGTGGTGCTGGCCGCCAAAGCGGGCTTCTCCACCGCTCTGGGCGCCTTTGTGATGGGTGCCATCCTGGCCGAGACCATCGAGGCCGACGTCATCCACCGCCTCATCACCCCCCTGAAGA
>CAMNIH010000039.1 GCA_946540365.1 uncultured Bacteroidales bacterium | reverse complement strand
ACAGGCTGATTACAAATCAGCTACTCTACCAACTGAGTTACATCGGCTTCTATCAACCTTTCAAACGTCTCTCTCTTTCTCTCGTTTTGAGGCTGCAAAAATACTACTTTTTCCGAAACCAACAAAGTTTTTTTTCAAAATATTTTTCATATTGTTTATAATTTGTTGAAAAATAGAATTATATACCGTCAACTTTTTTACGCTCGCACGTCCCATCACCCCAACAAATGCCGTTGTGCAAAAGGAAAAGCATCGTTTTTTCCACCCTTTTGGGCCATTTCCCCATCAAAACAGCATATAATATTGTTAATTAGCAACATAGACCACAACACACTGCAATGACCCCGTTCAGACAAGGGTTTCCCATAAACAAAGAAAAGGGCGCACACGCATGGTGTACGCCCTTGATGTGATGGGCTGCAAGCCTATCCTCTGTTAGCGGAGGATCAGCTTGCGGATGACGCTGGCCGTCTCGCCGGTGACGCGCACGAAGTAGGCGCCACGGGCATAGCTGCCCAGGTCGATCACCAACTGGCCGTTCTCGGCTTTCCACGTGCCGCAGATGCGGCCGTTGAGGTCGATCACGCTGACGCTGGCATCGCTGCCCACGCCCTTGATGTCGATGGTGACAGTGCTGCTGGCAGGGTTGGGGTACATGGCCACAGCCGCTGCGCCGGCCACGTCGTCGATCCCCTGGGGTTCGACGGGAACGGTGTCGGTCGTGAAGTCGACGGCGGCGCTCCACTCGGAGTAGAAGCCGGTCTCGACGTCGCAGACATTGCGCACACGCACACTATAATCGGTGCCGGCGGTCAGGCCGCTGAGCGCGCAGGGGTTGTCGGTGGTGCTGACGACCGTGCCGTTGAGTTCGACCTCCCACAGGTTGCCGTCCGACACCCAGGCGAGGGTGGCGCTGGTTTGGCTGACGTCGCTGACGCTAAGGTCGCTGACCGGGTCGCAGACGGGCACATCGTAGTGGGTGTTGAAGTGGCGGATGATGCTGGGCGCCGAATAGTTGTCGCTGGAGCAGTAGGCCACCACGTAGAAGTCGTAGTTCACATCGGCAGGCAGACCGCTCAGGGTGATGCTGTTGGTCGTCGTGGGGTTCATATTCCACACGCTGTCGCCGCTGGCATGGTGATAGACGCGGTAGAGGCTGGCGCCCGTGGAGTTCCAGGTGGCGTAGGCCTGACCCTCGCCGACCATCTCGACCTGCAGGTTGGTGGGTTTCTCGCACGAGGCATCGCCCACACAGTGGATGTAGAGCTCGTAGCCGAGGGCGGCATAGTAGCCGGACGTGAAGGTGATGGTCAGGGTTCCGGTGGTGGAGGTGGCCAGGACGCTGTCGATGGTCTCGGTCATGCTGGTGACGTTGCGGCTGTAGAGAATAGCGCTGTCGTTGACACCGATGCCGTCGTAGACGGTGAAGGTGTTGGGATCGTCGCCATGGCTGAAGAAGCCACCCTGCAGCTGCAGCTCGCGGCCCGTCTCGCCGGCCTGGATGACCAGCGTGGAGTTGCTGTTGTGGAAGTAGCCCGCCACGGGGCCGCCGTTGTCGTAGATGATGAAGTCGCATCCCACGATGGTGTCGGCCACACCGGTATTGTTCATCCAATACTCGTCGGTGGCGAAGCCGTTCTGCATCTCGACCCAACCGCTGCGGATGTTGGTACCGCAGACGCTGCGCACGAAGAGGCGGTAGTGGGCGCCCTCGGCCAGGGTGTTGATCGGAGGCATGTAGTAATTGGTGTCGACGTTGATCAGCAGGCTGTCGGCCACGCTGTCTACGATGGCAGTCGAGGTGATGGTGTCGATGTAGACCTGATAGCCGGACGGAACAGCGCCATCATTGTTGACAGTCCAGGTGAAGTAGACGTCGTCGGCCGTGTTGGGATACATCGTGTTGTGGGCAGTCAGGTTCTCGGGAGGATTGCAGTTGGCCAACTCGACAACGATGATGCTGTCGATAGCCATACCCCAGTCGCTCGGGTGGTTGTGCGAATGGCCAATGGCGATGCGGTCACCAATACCGGTGTAGCTGAGGTAGTTGTAGGTGAAGCGGACGAACGACTCGCGGCACTGGCCGGGGATCGTCAGCGAGTCGAGCCACTCGATCGTACCGGTGGCATTGTCGTAGGCACCCATCATGATGGCGTCGCCTTCCGACACGTTGCCGAGCTTGGCGTCGAACGAAATCTCAAGCTTCACGAGAGGCGCATTCATCAGCGGCAGGATGGCAGCCTCGCCGGCCGAATAGGAGCCGACCATCATCTCGCCGTTGCCGCTGGTCTCGGCATGTGTGGTCCAGCGGTTCCAGTGGAAGTAGGACGCATTGGTGTAGTCCCAGCAGGGAGGCAGCGTGCCGTCGGCACTGTTGAAGTTCTCGAAGTAAGGCAACGTGTGCATCTGGCAGATGGTCATGGCGGTGGTAGTGACCCACAAGGTGTCGCTGCCGCAGACCAGACCGACGCGGATCTCGTAGCTGGTCGAATAGTCCAGACCCGTCAGCGTGTAGCTCGTGCTGCCGGGCACATTGATCGGGGCGCTCCACGTGTTGTTGCCGTTCTCGCGGTATTCCACCACGAAGTCGCTGGACAAAGCATTGTTGGTCCAGCTCAGGGCCACCGAGGCGGCGACGGTGTCGGGCGTGGCGGTCAGGGCGGTGGGATACATGCAGCCCTCGTAGCGGTCGATGTTGATGTCGTCGATGTAGGCGCTGTAGTAGCCGCCGCTGACGCGGAAGGCCAGGTAGTAGACGCTGTCGGGGCTGAGGGTCGAGGTGTTGAACTCGTAGAGGGCGTAATCACCCGTGGCGGGGACGGTCACCATCGGCACGAAGGTGCTGTCGAAGAGCGGGTTGGTCACCACACCGGCCTCGAGGGTGCCGGCGTAGCTGAGCTCGGCCCAGAAGCTGACGTGGATCGAGTCACCCTGCAGCGGGATGGCGCTGCTGGCAATCATGTCGCCGCTGGCAACGACGAGCGAGTTGTTGCCGCCGTGGGCATCATAGGCATAGTCGCTGACCACCGGGTTGCCCAGAACGGCCGTCCAGCAGGAGGGTACCTCGTTGCCTGTGCTGGCCTCGAAGTCCTCGATATAGGGGATAGCCATCTGGCCGCAGACGGTCTTCTGGCTGATGGTGCGGGCGTTGGAGGTGTCGCCCACCGAGCAGACAGCCTTCACGCTGAAGGTGTACACCGTGTTGGCATCCAGGTTGTACTCGGTCTGGCTGCCGGTGTTGTTGACGGTGAAGGCGCCGCCGTTGAACGAGGTGAGGTAGGTGTTGCCGGGCACGACATCCCACACGAAGGTGATCATGGCCGAGTCGACCACCGTGGCCATCACACCGTTAGGCGTGATGCAGGTGGGGCAGGGAGCGAGGATGTTGAGCAGGGTGTCGCCGGTGCTGAAAGCCGTGGTGACGCCGTTGAAGAGCTCGGCATCGCCGCCATCGAGGATGGTGGCCATGGGTTCGGCACCGTAGCTGTAGGACGGAGCCTCATAGAGGACGAGCACAGGCATGTCGGAGCAGACGCCGACGGTCTCGGTGTAGCCGTTGACCGAGGCCAACTCAACGCCATTCTGCACAACATGCAGCGTGGGGGCATAGTAGCCGTAGTCGTAGCTGTCGTTGGAAGTGACGCTGATCTCGCACATCTCGCCGCTGCAACCCGTGCGGAAGCTGATGCTGCGCCACGCCGAGCTGTCGCCGCCGCAGTTGGCAGCCACCATGGCGGTATACTCCGTCATGGCCGAGAGGCCGGTGATGGTGTAGCTGGTGTCGTAGGCATCGTAGAGGTCACCGCCCACGCGGACATACCAGGCGCTCTGCCCCTCGCCGGCCGTCCAGTGGATGGTGGCGGTGGTAGCGGTGGCGGTGTCGAAGGTCAGCATCGAGACCGGCGCGCAGTCGGCCGGCTGTTGAAGGTTGATGTCGTCGATATAGAGACCGTAGGCATCGTAGGCCGTGTACTTGATGGCCACATACTTGGTGCCGGCCGGGAAGGTGGTGCTGTAGAGCTGGAATGCCTCGTTGGCATCGGTGGTCTCAGCCTCCCAGGTGAACGCCTCGACCGAGTCGCCGGTGGTGGAGTAGCCCACCTGGAACGACTCGTTGTAGCTGGAGCTGTAGCGTTTGTACTGGAACTCGACCGTGACCCCCTCGTCGGCATTGGCGATGACCGGCGAAATCAGGTACTCGGGCGGGTTGGTGGTGTAGTAGAAGAGGAAGCTGGCGCTGCCCGTGGAGGCGGCGTTCGTGGAGCGGCCGGTGTTGTAGGCGGGGTTGATCACCTGCCAGCAGCTGAGGGCGCCCTCGTCCTCGAAGCCTTCGGCGAAGGGGATCACGAGGCTGCCGCAGGCGGTGCGGCCACTGGTGGCCATGGCTTCGGCATCCTCGCTGCCGCAGTTGACCACCACCTCAAAGTAATACTGCGTGTTGGCCGTGAGCTCGGTAGCGGTGTAGAAGGTGTCGGTGATGCCCGTCATCTCGACGGTGTCGCCCGTAGCGGCCCAGTAGCGGACCGTGAAGGTGGCACCGGCGTTGGGGTCGACCCAGCTGATGGTGAGGCTGGTGCTGTCGGTCAGGCTGTCGACGACCGCCAGGTCGGCCACGCGCAGACACGAGGGAATCTCGCTGATGTAGATGTCGTCGATGCTGGCGATGCGCTGGTTGTAGTACACCGAGCGGTAGCCCAGCCAGGCCACGCGGTACTCGGCCGTCGGGTCGAGGGCGGCGGTGTTGAACTCATACTCGTTCCAACCGCTGACGTTCTCGATGGTGACCAGAGGGATGAAGGTGCTGGTGTCGGTGGCGTCGGTGATCACACCGGCCTTCAGCCAGCCGCCGCCGTTCATGTTAGCCCAGAAACGCACATAGATGTTGTCGCCCGTGGCGTCCATCTCGGGGCCGACCACCAGGTTGTAGCTCTCGCTGCTGGTGGCCTGCAGGTACATCGAGTAGGTGCCCGTGTGGACGGTGTTGTTGTTCACACTGGGATCGGTGCCGGCATGGATGGTGCTGTCCCAGCAGGGGTACCAGGCACCGTTGAAGGCGGCATCCTCGAAGCCGGTGCTGTAGGGCAGCACGGTGAGGCCGCACGAGGTGCGCACATCGCGCGAGACGATGTTGGCACTGTCGTCGGCCGAGCAGACGGCCTGCACGCCAACGTTATACAACGTATTGGCGTTCAATCCACTGAAGGTGTAGGAGGTAGCGGTGACACCGTCCGTCACCAGACTGCCGTCCAGATAGATGGCGTAGGACGTGGCCGTGGTCGAACCCGTCCACGAGAGGGTGAAGCCGTCGGTGGTCACATCGCTGGCGGTCAGCTGCGTCGCAGGCAGACACGAGGGGCAGGGGCTGCTCATGGTGTAAATGGTGCCCGCCGTCGGGTTGTTCACGCTGTGGGCCAGCGTGTTGCCACCGTCGTAGATATATACGGTGACTTCATTGTCCCAGGACCCCGAGTACCACACAAAACTGACGGGATCGTCGGTGGGCAGCACCACATTGAGTTCGCCGCTGCCACCCGTAAGGGCGAAGTTGCCCAGGGTGTCGGTACCCTGGATGATGTCCAGCGAGCCGCCGTTCCATCCGTCGCCGTAGGAGTCCTCGCCGGCAACCCGAATGGTGCAACCGCTCTGCGCCTGGCCCGTCCACGGCACCACTACGAGCGCCAAAAGGGCCAAAATTTGTAGAAATTTTTGTTTCATAAACTGTTTTTTTGTTACTATTATATTTTCAAAACATTAATATATAGGCGATTATACACAAAATGTATATCCAATCGCGCTGCAAAGATACACATAAATCCGACAACGGGCACCGTTTAACACTTTTTAAGCCTCCCCCACCCCCTCCCCAACCAAGGGTTGACTCTACCTTTTCTTCAGTCGTTCTTCAGTCGTTCTTCAGTCGTTCTTCAGTGATCACTGAAGAACGACTGAAGAACGACTGAAGAACGACTGAAGAAAAGGTTGACTTGATACCTCGTTGGGATGGGCTGACAGGGGCCTGCGGCAGGCAAATCACCACTTTTGGGTATTGTCTGTGCAGGGCGGCGGGTGTACCTTTGCACTTCGAAATACAAAAACGACCATGCATACAATCACAAGACTATCAGCAATCTGCATGCTATTCGGGCTGCTGGCGGCGGGTGCCGCGAGGGCCCAGGACGACAGCACGGCGACGAAAAGCCGCCTGACGGTGGGCGGCTACGGCGAGGCCGTCTACAGCCACCACTTCTACAGCGACAATGTATTCCGCTATTCATTCCCAAGCCGTTATGCCGACGCGCCGAGCTACGGCCGCGTGGATCTGCCGCATGCGGTGATCATGCTGGGCTACGACTTCGGCCACGGCTGGACGATGGGCACCGAGATCGAGTTCGAACACGGGGGCGTCGAGGCCGCCGTGGAGAAGGAGTTGGAGGAGACCGGCGAGTTCGAGCAGGAGGTGGAGCGCGGCGGCGAGGTGGCGCTGGAGCAGTTCTGGGTGCAGAAAAGCTTCTCGCGGGCCTTCAATATCCGTGCGGGCCACATCGTGGTGCCCGTCGGCATGACCAACAACAACCACACGCCCAACCAATTCTTCGGCGTCTACCGGCCCGAGGGCGAGAACACCATCCTGCCGTGTACGTGGCACGAGACGGGCCTCGCGCTGTGGGGCCGCGTGGGCCACTGGCGCTACGAGGCGCAGGTCATCCCCGGCCTCAACGCCTACCTCTTCAACGACCAGGGCTGGATCCACAACGGGAGCGCCTCGCCCTACGAGTTCCGGCCGGCCAATCGCCTGGCCACGGCGCTGCGCGTGGACTGGACGGGCCTGCCGGGCCTGCGGCTGAGCCTGAGCGGCTATGCCGGCAACTCGTTCAACAACGACATCACGACGAGCATCTACGGCGACTCGTCGCGCTTTGCGGGCGTCAAGGGGACGGTGCTCATCGGGGCCTTCGACTTCGAGTACCGCAACCGCATGGTGACCGTGCGCGGCAATGCCGACTACGGCTTCCTGGGCGATGCCAGCGCCATCTCGGCCCACAACAAGAACCAGACCACCATGAGCGGCAACCCCTACCCCCACACCACGGTGGCGCAGGCGGCCTGGGACGCCTCGGTCGAGGCGGGCCTGAACCTGCTGGCCTGGAGCCGCACCTCGCAGCGCCTCTACCTCTTCGGGCGCTACGACCACTACGACAGCTTCGTGCCCTCGGAGCATCAGACCGACGTCGGCTGGTGCGAGCGGCAGGTGCTCTCGGCCGGCCTCAACTACTGCCCGCTGCCCGAGGTGACCGTCAAGGCCGAAGCCGGCGTGCGCCTGCTTGCCGAGCAGTACAACAACGAGCCCTACTGCGCCTTAGGCATCACCTGGACGGGGTTCTTCACCCGATAAAGAACAAATTAGGAACTAAATAAAAAAAAACAACAATTACTATGAAAAAAATCTTTCGCAACATGTTCACCGTCGCGGCCGTGGCAGCCATGACGCTGAACCTTGCCGCCTGCAAGGACGACCCCTATGAAATCAACGACGAGACGGCCCTCGAGGTGACCGCCCAGTTTGTGGACCACACCGTGGCACCGACCTACACGGCCCTGGCCGAGAAGACCGAGCTGCTGGCCTCGATGCTGGCCACCCTCAAGACCACACCCACCAATGCCGGCTTGCAGGACGCCTGCACCATCTTCCTCCAGGCCCGCGAGCAATGGGAGAAGAGCGAGGCCTTCCTGTTCGGCGCCGCCGGCGACTTCGGCATCGACCCCCACATCGACTCGTGGCCCCTCGACGAGAACGCCTTCAACACCCTGATGGGCAACAGCGCCATGCTGGCCCTGCTGGCCGGCGAGAACGGCGACGTGGAGGCCGGCGAGCAGCTGGGCAACGCGCTGCTGGGCTTCCACGGCCTGGAGTACATCCTCTTTGCCAACGGGCAGCCCAAGACGGTGGACCAGATCACGGCCGACCAGTGGACCTATGCCGTGGCCGTAGCGGGCGACCTGCGCAACCGCTGCTTCCAGCTCGAGGTGGGCTGGCTCGGCGACAACGCCCCCGCCAGCCATGTGGCCAAGCTGGAAGAGATGGAGATGCAGTACACCGTGGCCGGCGGCGACCTGAGCTACGGCCAGAACATCAAGCAGGCCGGACAGGCCGGCAGCACCTACGTCAGCCGCACTGCAGCCCTGATCGCCATCGTGCAGGGATGCGCCGACATCGCCGACGAGGTGGGCAGCTCGAAGATCAACTCGGCCTACGACGGCGAGGACATCACCTACATCGAGTCGCCCTACAGCCACATGTCCATCACCGACTTCCACAACAACATCATCAGCATCCAGAACGTCTACTTAGGCGGTGTCGAGGGGCAGCGCGACAACGAGAAGTCGCTCCACAACTACGTGAAGGCCATCGACGCCTCGCTCGACGCCCGCGTGATGGACGCCATCACCACGGCCCTGACCAAGATCGACGCCATGCCGGCCCCCTTCGTGGAGCACTACTCCGACCCGAAGAACGGCGAGGCCGTCGAAGCCTGCGCCGCCCTCGAGGGGGTGCTCGACGAGGTCATCGACGCCATCGGCAACAACTAATCCTAACAACAACTAAATACACAAGAGATGAAACGATCAATCTATCTGCTGGGCCTCGCCCTGATGGCCGGAGGTTTCAGTGCCTGCAACCACGACCCGGAGCCTGACCCGACGCCCGCCGAGGGCGTCGAGGAGGAGACCTACGCCGGCGGTCTGCTGGGCACCACCTTCAACCAGAGCGCCTCGGCCTATGAGGACCCCACCCCCGCCGTCGAACAGGCGGGCATGGTCAACGCCTTCAAGTACGGTGAGTTCTTCTTCGAGCACACCATCACCCAGAACAACCCGCCCTTCAACGGCCTCGGCCCGATGTATGTGCGCTCGAGCTGCGAGAGCTGCCACCCCGGCTACGGCCACGGACGCCGCATGGACCGCTACCGCGCCGACGACTGGGGCAACGGCTACCTGCTGGTGGTCTACAACAAGAACACCAACGCCTACGAGACCTCGGTGGCCGGCATGCCGCAGACCAAGGCCGTGGCGCCCTTCAAACCCTCGATCGACGAGGAGAAGATCACCATCGACTGGCTGGAATACACCGACGAATGGGGCAACCGCTTCGCCGACGGCGAGACCTACAGCCTGATCTACCCCGAGGTGAACATCCCCGAAGACGCTTTCTACGCCCCCTTCTCGGAGGGCACCACCTACGGCGACCTGGCCTTCCGCTTAGAGAGCACCATCGGCATCTACGGTACCGGCCTGCTCGACGCCATCGACGACGACTCGCTCAAGGCGCAGTACCAGCGCGAGTATGACGCCGGCGCCACCCTCAATCCCGCCATCTGGGGCGGTGCCGACTGGGCCTCGCTCTACGGTGGCACCACCCATCCCAAGCGCTTCACCTACGCCCTCAGCCGCGGCCCCCTGCAGGATGCCGCCGGCGCCAACGCCATCTGGAACATTCCCAACGTGACCCGCAGCGACCGCCGCAGCCACTACCTCTCGCTCAACAAGAGCATCTACGCCCGCACGGCCTCGCAGGATCCCGAGGTACAGGCCGACTTCTACACCTACTTCCCCGAGTGGAACAAGACCGGCGACCCCGAGACCGACATCTACAACTACCTCATGTGCGACACGCTGCCCATCGAGATGAGCGACCAGGACTACGTGAACTTCATGGTGTGGCACCGCGGACTGGCCGTACCTGCGGCCCGCAACCTGGGTGACGCCACCGTGCAGCGCGGCAAAAAGCTCTTCACCGAGATGGGCTGCGCCACCTGCCACCGCCCGAGCTGGGAGACCGGCGACGACCGCTTCACCGATCCCAACGGCTTCTACGCCGACGGCGACGCCCGCCTGCCCCGCTATCCGCACCAGAAGATCTGGCCCTACACCGACATGGTGCAGCACCGCCTCTTCATGAAGAACGACATCCGCACCGGCTGGTGCCGCACCACTCCCCTCTGGGGCCGTGGCCTGGCACCCATCTGCTCCGGCCATGCCGACCGCCTGCACGACTGCCGCGCCCGCAACGTCATCGAGGCCATCATGTGGCACGGTGCCCCGCAGAGCGACGCCCGCTGGACGGTGGAGAAGTTCCGCGAGCTCAACAAGGCCGACCGCGACGCCGTTGTGAAATTTATTAACGCCATATAAAACCTGAAATGAAGAAGTTTAGAGTAGCCCTGATGGCAGTGGTGGTGGCAGTGCTCGCCGCCGGCACCATCATCGAACGCCTGCACCCCGAGGTGCGCATCTACGACCAATGGTGGTTCATCGTCCTGATGGCCCTGGTAGCCGTGGCTGCCTTGGTGAGCATCGTGCAGGGCAAGATGTGGCGTCGGCCCAGCCTGCTGCTGGTCCACGCCTCGGTGGTGGTCATCCTGCTGGGCGGCGCCCTGACCACCTGGACCGGCCTGCACGGCAGCATGACCCTCCAGCCCGGCGTGCGCTCCACCACCATCGACACCGGCGACGGCCACAACGCCACACTGCCCTTCGAGATGGAGCTGGAGAGCTTCGAGGTGGTGCCCTACCCCGGCACCCGCACCCCGATGGACTTCGTGAGCCATGTCATCGCCGAAGGCGAGCGCTGCGACATCTCGATGAACAACATCCTCCGCCATCGGGGCTACCGCTTCTATCAGGAAGACTACGGCGACGACGGCTCGTCGACCCTCAGCGTGGCCCACGACCCGTGGGGCATCGGCGTCACCTACTGCGGCTACGCCCTGCTATTGATAGGCTTTGTCGGCCTGATGGTCAGCCCCAAGGGGCGCTTCCGCCAGCTGCTGAAAGGGGCCGCCGTGGCCCTGATGCTCCTGCTGCCCGGCGCCGCGTCGGCCACGCCGCAAACCCTGCCGCGCGCCACGGCCGACCGCATGGGCCGGATGTACATCCTCTACAAGGGACGCGTCTGCCCGCTGCAGACCTTCGCCAAGGACTTCACCACCAAGCTCACCGGCAACGCCACCTACCACGGTCTGACGCCCGAGCAGGTGCTCAGCGGCTACCTCTTCTACTACTCCGACTGGGCCGACGAGCCCGCCATCAAGATCAAAGGGGCCGACGAGCTGAATCTGCCGAAGCGGGCCTCAATCAGCCAGATGGCCTTCCTCGCCGACACCACCATCGGGCCCATGAGCGGCAAGAACCTGCGCGCCGCCAACGAGAAGTACAACCTGATGCAGATGCTCCTGCGCGGCAAGCTGCTCAAGATCTTCCCCGTGGAGGGCAACTGGTACGGCCAGAACGACAACCTGCCACTCACGGTGGCCGACGACGAGTACATGTTCATCCGCCAGTGGCAGAGCTACTGCCAGGAGTTGGTCCTCAAGGGCGACTACGAGGAGCTGGAGCGCGTCTTCGACAAGACACGCCAGTACCAGACCGGCCGCTTCGACGAGCAGCCCGCCCGCACCCGTGCCGAGCGCCTCTACAACGCGCTCACCACCGGGCGCTGGCTGCCCATGACCTGCATCACTCTGGGCCTGCTCTGCTTCGCCTACAGCCTCGTGCGTCAACGCCGCAGCAAGCACCTACCCGCATGGCTGCGCACAGCCGCCACCGTGTGGGTAGCGGCGCTGACCGCGTTCCTGCTGGCGATCTTCGTGCTGCGCTGGGTGGCCGGCGGCCATGCCCCCATGGCCGGAGGCTTCGACTCGATGAACCTCATGGCCATCGTCATCGGGCTGGTGGCCCTGCTGCTCAGCCGACGCCACCCGATGGCCCTGCCGGCCGGCATGCTGACCATGGGCTTCTGCCTGCTGGTGGCCATGATGAGCGGCAGCAACCCGCCCATCACCAACCTGATGCCGGTGCTCAACTCGCCCCTGCTGACGCTCCATGTGGCCGTCATCATGTGCGCCTACGCCCTCTTCTTCTTCGCGATGATGGGCGGCGTGGCGGGCCTGGCGACCGATGGCGAAGGCTGCCGCCGGCTGAATCTGCTGCTGCTCTACCCCGCCGTCACCCTGCTGGCCCTGGGCATCATCATCGGGGCCGTGTGGGCCAACATCTCGTGGGGCAGCTACTGGAGCTGGGATCCCAAGGAGGTGTGGGCTCTCATCACGCTGATTGTCTATGCCCTGCCCCTCCACCGCGGCGTCCTCACGCATCCGCGCGCCTTCCACATCTACTGTGTGCTGGCCTTCTTCAGCGTCATCATCACCTACTTCGGCGTCAACCTGCTGCTGGGCGGCATGCACGCCTACAACTAACGGTTGGGGCATAAAAGAAGCGGGCGGGCGCGTCAAAGTGGACGACTCGGACCGCTCACCGGGCTGGAAGTTCGCGGATCAGGAGATGCGCGGTTTCCCGATGCGTATCGAAATCGGGCCGAAGGATCTGGAAAATGGCGTCTGCGTCCTGGTGCGGCGCGATACCCGCGAAAAGATCACCGTCAGGATCGCCTTCGCCACCGAAACCTGGTGTCTCACTTGTGGT
>CAMNIH010000038.1 GCA_946540365.1 uncultured Bacteroidales bacterium | reverse complement strand
AATCAGCTTCACAGCGACTTGGTATTAAGATTTTCGGTGGTCAGAAGGTTGTAGCTGGCAACATTATTGTGCGTCAGCGTGGCAACAAGCATTTCCCAGGCGCAGGTGTTGCGCAGGGTAAGGACGACACCCTCTATGCACTTGTTGATGGTACAGTTAATTTCCACAAAGGAAAGTTTGACAAGAGCGTAGTGTCTGTAATACCAGCTGAGGCATAAACTCCAAGCAGAACTTAGTCCACGGGGCATCCAAACACCCAATGACTATAAACTTACAAAAAAACACTTATTCCAAACAGATATAAGAAGGACAGTGAGTGATCACAGTCCTTCTTTTTTCTTGTTTAGGTATAGAAGAACTTACATCTTAAAATGTTATAGGTTCTTTAATAATGATTTTTGTTGCAAAAGAAAGAAATATGCAAAAAAAATAGCGAAAATATTTGGTCGTTTCAAAAAAAAGTAGTACCTTTGCACTCGCAAAAAGGAAATAACACACTTTTGCAGCGTCACTATGTTGGCTCCTTAGCTCAACTGAATAGAGCATCTGACTACGGATCAGAAGGTTGCAGGTTTGAATCCTGCAGGAGTCACAAGCTAAAAGCATGTGATACTCATTGTAATTTAAGGATGGCTCCTTAGCTCAACTGAATAGAGCATCTGACTACGGATCAGAAGGTTGCAGGTTTGAATCCTGCAGGAGTCACAAGAAAGGGAATCGGTGAAACGGTTCTCTTTTTTTTATGTGTTGTGAAGTTTTATTTTGCTGTAATCCAAAAAAAGCGTATCTTTGCAGTCTGTAAGAAAAACAACATGATGAGACGATTGGTGACCATAATGTTGCTGATGATGCTGTGTTGCAATGCGATGGCACGGCAGGAGCGTGACACACTGGGTGTGGGCACGATGGTCTCATTTGTCGAGAATCAAGGTCAGTGGGAGCATCCCTACCGCTACGAGGCGCAGCTGCACGACGCGGCCCTGTTCTTTGAGGACGACGGCGTTACGGTGGCGCTTCGCGAGAGCCTTCCGCACCCGGCGGTCGGCAAGGCGTTGCCGCGCGGCCATGCCTACCGCATGCATTTTGTGGCCACCGGGGGCACCAGCCCGACCGGCCTCCATCCCCAGCCGTCGAGCAACAACTACTACCTCGGCAGCAATGCGTCGCGTTGGCGCAGCCGGGTGCCGCAGTACGACGTGCTGCGCTACGACAACCTCTATGACGGAATCGACCTCGAGGTCTACAGCGGCAGCCGGGCGCTGAAGTACAATTTTATCGTACACGAGGGCGGCGATCCCCGCCAGGTGGCCATCGAATACGAGGGGACCGACGGGGTCGAGCTGACGGCGGCAGGCCACCTGCGCGTCCGCACCTCGGTGCGTGATATAATAGAGATGAAGCCCTACGTGTACCAGACGGTCGGCGGCCAGGAGGTGGAGGTGGCGAGCCGGTGGCGGGTGAGCCGCACCGACGGTGGGCGCTATCGGGCGGTGGTCGAGGTGGGCGCCTACGACAGAGGGCGCGACCTGGTGATCGACCCGGTGCTCATCTTCTCGACATATACCGGTTCCACGGCCGACAACTGGGGCACGACGGCGACCTACGATTCGCAGAAGAACGTCTACACCGCGGGGTTGGTGTTCAATATCGGCTACCCCACATCGCTTGGCGCCTACCAGTCGGTCTACGGCGGCGGCAGTTGCGATATAGCCATCTTCAAGTTCGACTCCACCGGCACCCAGCGCCTGTATGCCACCTATCTGGGCGGTTCGTCGAGCGACATGCCGCACAGCCTGTTCGTCAACAGTTTTGACGAACTGCTGGTGTTCGGTACCACGGGATCGAACAATTTCCCCGTGACGGCCGGTGCCTACCAGACCACCCATGCCGGCGGCCCGGCGAGCAACTACCTCTCGACCAGCATCGCCTTCCAGAACGGCAGCGACATCTTCGTCAGCCGTCTGTCGGCCGACGGCACCCAGCTGCGTGCATCGACCTATGTGGGTGGCAGCGACAACGACGGACTCAACTACCGGAGCTACTACAGCAACTACAACAACACCGTCATGGGCGGCAACGATTCGCTCTACTACAACTACGGCGACGGGGCGCGTGGCGAGATCATCACTGACAACCTGAACAACATATATATAGGCAGCACCACCTTCAGCACCGATTTCCCGGTGGCGGCTACGTCGTTGCAGCCGACGTCGGGAGGGCGCCAGGACGGTGTGGTCTTCAAGCTCGACCACAACCTGCGCAACCTGCTGTGGTGTACTTACCTCGGCGGTTCGGGCGACGATGCGGTGTACAGCATCGACGTGGACTCGGCATACAACCTGTTGGTCTGTGGCGGTACAAACAGCGCCAACTTCCCGGTCACCGATGGCGCTTACCAGACGACCTACGGGGGCGGCAGCGCCGACGGATTTGTGTGCAAGATCAGCTATGCCGGCGAGCGGCTGATGTCGTCGACGTATATCGGCGACCGCTTCTATGACCAGGTCTATTTTGTCCGCACGGGTCACCACGACGAGGTGTTCCTGTTCGGCCAGACGCACTATGCCGGCCCCACCTTCATCTACAATGCGGGGTACAGCGTGCCCAATTCGGGCATGCTGCTCATGCGGCTGGCACCGGCGCTCGATGTGCGCCGCTGGAGCACCGTCTTCGGTACCCCCAACCGCATCAACCTCTCCCCCACCGCCTTTGCGGCCGACATCTGCAACCGCGTCTATGCCGCCGGCTGGGGGCGCGACTTTGTGCCCTACCTCACCACGTGGTACACCGCAGGCACGCATGGCATGGAGGTCACCAGCGATGCCTACAGCGACACGACCGACGGGCAGGACTTCTACCTCATCAGTCTCGACGCCAATGCCAACCAGCTGGAGTATGCCACCTTCTTCGGCGAGCTGCACCAACCGGGTTCCAGCTATGGCGGCGGCGACCACGTCGATGGCGGCACCTCGCGGTTCGACCGTCTCGGCACCCTGTACCAGTCGGTGTGTGCCTCGTGCAGCGGCACCAACCGTTTCCCGACCACGGCGGGCGCGTGGAGCGACAGCAACCGGGCCACCAACTGCAACAACGCCTTGTTCCGTTTCAATGTCAGCGACGATTTCCCGGTGGCCGAGTTCCTGCTGCCCGAAGCCGGATGTGCGCCCTACACGCTTCAGCTGAACAACACCGGCCGGGGAGCCTCCTTCCAGTGGGATTTCGGCGACGGCGCCACCTCGACCGAACGCAACCCCAGCCACACATATATCGATCCGGGCATCTACACCATCACGCTTATCGCCAACCTGCCCGGCGGATGCTCCGAGGCCGACACGCAGCGCCATATCGTCCAGGTGCTGGGCAATGTACACCTCAGCCACAGCCCTGAAATTTCGTGCAACGGCACCAGTATCCAGATTGGCCACACCCCTGTGCTGGGGGCCACTTACAGCTGGAGCGGAGACCCCGTCAGCGACCCCACCATTGCCAATCCGTGGGTGGACTCCACGGGTACCTATATCCTCCACACCACCGCTTCCGGATGCGCACAGACCGACACGTTCCACGTGCAGACCTATATCCTTGTCGACCAGTGGCAACCCACAGCAATCTCGTGTCATGACTCGGCCGATGGCAGCGCCACGTTCCGGCTCGGGGCTGAGATTGACGCCGACTCGGTGACGGTCAGTGTGGTTCCGACTGTCGAGAATGTCGCCTTCAGCCAGTCGGGGGGGCGCACGTTCTTCACGGTGAGCCCGTTGGCGGCGGATATTGCCTATCAGGTGGTCGTCAACGGCTATGGCTGCAGCTACACGCAGGGTGTCACACTGCAGAATCCGCCACGCCCCTACTACGAAAAGGATTACACTTCCGCTCTTTGCGACGACAGTTGCACCGGCTGGATCAGCATACGCTACAACTTCAGCAGCATTCCCGAGGAGCAGGAGATGGACACTTTGATTTCCGGACTGTGCCCGGGTACATACCTAACAACGCTGACCTCGCTGGGGTGCCCGTTTGTTGATACCACGGTTATCCAGCGCGACCATTCGCTCGACGGCTTCCGGGCCTGGAGCGATCGCAGCGAGATCTATCTGGGAGAGAGTGTCGCCCTGCATGCCAGCGACGGCGCCGCCACATATCAGTGGGAACCGGCTGCCGACCTCGACCATCCCGACAGACAGCATCCGGTTGCCACTCCGACAGATACCGCCGTCTGTTACACCGTCAGTGCAACCACCGCCGACGGCTGCAGCCGCAGCGATACGGTCTGCATCCGCTGCACCGACATCAACTGCGGCGCGCCGGATTTCGTCATCCCCAATGCGTTTACACCCAATGGCGACGGGTTCAACGACCGGCTGTGTTTCAACACCGAGATCCTCGTTGAGTTTCACATAGCCATCTTCAACCGCTGGGGGCAGTGTGTGTATGAGAGTTCGGATCCCACCCAATGCTGGGACGGCATCTTCAACAACAACCCCGCCCTGGCGGGCGTGTACACCTACAGCTGCCGCGTTCGTTGCGTCAACGGCATAGAGACTGAATTTAAAGGCGATATTACTCTTATCCGATGAGCAAGAAGGATCAATATGTGGTGGCCTGTGTCGAGGATGCTGCAAGTGCGGCCCTCGTGCTTTCGTGGGCGCGTCTTTTTGCTGAGCGGTTGCGCCACAAGGGGTTGATGGTGCTTCATGTGCGGGCCCATGCCGGCGAGGTGCCGGAATGGCTCAAGCAGCTCGGCGTGCCGTATGCCTGCCTGAAGGGCGACTGGCACACGGCCATCGAAGGACTGCCGACAGCCTTTGGCGCAATCCTTGCCGTGACGGCCGTCAATCCGGATGCTCCACGCTCGTCGTTGACCAATCCCCGCACGTTGTTGCGCGAGTTCGGCACTTGCAAGATCGCCTACCTGTGTGTGGGGTGTGGCTATACTCAGGGAGAATCAGCCACGGCTGCACTGACGTTGACCCACCGACGCGAAGGACGTGAAAAACTCATCTGGGCCTCCTACCTGGCTCGTTTTCTGGATTATCGGATTGCGTTGGCACATCCCGACTATCGCGATGCCGACCTGCGGCAGCGGTGGCAGAACAATATGCGTTTTGCCGACAAGATATTCGCCCCGCTGGAGATTCAATACACATCTCCATCGATTGACGGATCCACGCGTGTCGACCTGGCCACCCTCGACCAGCAGCATCCGGACGTGCTTATCGTGCGTGCCACCGACCCGCGCGACCGCGACTTGATCGATCTGTTGCACACTCCGGTCGACCTGCGGCTCCTCACCCACCCCTCCCGCACGCCCATCCTCTTCCTCAATCCGCGCGACGACCTCTATATATTATGTGACTGAACAATGGCACAATATTTGATGGAAATCAATGAAAGTAACAAATAAAAATAAACAATTATGAACTTCTTCGGAGAAACCAAAAAACTGACCACCACCATCGTGGTTGTCGTCGTGGCAATCATCCTGTTGTCATCGTCGTTTTACACCATCAAGTCGACCGAACGCGGTATCCTCAGCACCTTCGGGCGGATCTCGGAGACCACCATCGAAGACGGACTTCACATGAAGATTCCCTTCATCCAGAGCGTCAAGAAAATCAACATCCAGCAAAAGAAATTCGACGGTCACGAGAATTCGTACACGCGCGATGTGCAGACGTCGGAGGTCGACTACACGATCAACTACGACCTTGTCAGGGCCAATGTCAACAGGCTCTACCGCAATGTCGGTATGGACTACCACAACCGCATTGTCGTGCCCTTCGTGCGCTCGGCCATGAAAGAGGCTTTCGGCAACTTTGCCGCTACCGAAATCGTCGAGAACCGTGATGCCGTGCGCCGCGAGATCGAGAAGACCCTGCGCCAGACGCTCGACAGCAACTACTTCATGAACATCCAGTTCCAGCTGGTGGACATCGACTTCGACGACCAATTCGAGAACGCCATCAAGGAGAAGCAGGTCGCCGAGCAGGAAGCCCTGAAGGCCAAGAATGTCACCATCCAGGTCGAAGAGAAAGCCAAGCAGACCAAGATCGCTGCCGAAGCCGAAGCCGAGGCTATGCGCATCAAGGCCAATGCACTGGAGCGCAACCCCAAGCTTGTCAGCTACGAGGCGGTGCAGAAATGGGACGGCAAAATGCCGCAGTATATGCTGGGCAACTCAGTCCCGTTCATCGAATTGAAATAAATCAGAATCACTGTTTTGTTCTACAGGCCCTTGGCGTGACACAGCCAGGGGTCTGTCTTTTATTTGGGGCGTGACGGATGATGCCCCGAAGCGGTTGAAAATGAAATAAATTTTGTCCATATAAAGAAAAATGCTATATTTGCAAGTCGTACCCATTGGGTATGAATGATTGAAACAACCTGTGTATCATGGCAATGGATGATTAATGATTCATGCCTGATGTAGTTCTTTAATAACAAAATCAAACTTCTAACCATGGAAGAGACCACCCCCCTGCAGCCTGCTGAGAACGAGGCGCTGCAAACCCAGGCCAACGAGGCCACTGCCGCTGTCAGTGATGCTGAAAGCCTGAACGCCAACCAAACGAACGAGGTCGCCGCCAAAACGGAGACCGAGACTGCCACCGCGGCCGCACACGTTGAGGCCGAGACAGCCGAATCAAACGCCGAGGAGTCGCCGGCAACGCACGACGACGATTCGACAAGCCAGCAAGACAACGAGCCTGTCCAGGACTACAGCGTCATGGATCGCCAGGGCCTGTTGGAAGCCATGCAAGAGTTGATGACCGAAGAGGTGCAGCAAATCAAGGGCCGCGCCCAGGCCATCCGAACCCGCTTCAACGAATTGAACCGCGAGGTGCAGAAAGCCGCCTTCGATGCATTTCTGGCCGATGGTGGCAACAAGGACGAGTATCAGCAGCAGAACGATGCCCTGGCCGATGAATTCTACGCCCTGTACGACCGCTACCGCGTCCGTCGGCAGCAGTATCTCGACGAGCTGGAGCAACAGAAAAAAGAGAATCTGGCAGCCAAGCAGGCCTTGATCGAGGAATTGAGGGTGTTGGTGGACAGCGACGAGGAGCAGGTGCGCGCGTCGCTGGATCGTTTCAACGAAATCCAGGAGCGCTGGAAAGCCATCGGCGATGTGCCGCGCGACCAGATGAACGACCTATGGCAGAACTACCACTTCCAGATAGAACAATTCTTCAACAAACTGAAGATCAACCGCGAGCTGCGGGCTTTGGACCAGAAACGCAACCTCGACCAGAAGATCACCCTCTGCGAGAAAGCCGAGGAACTCATCATGGAGCCTTCGGTCACCAAGGCTTTCAAAGGTCTGCAGGATCTGCGTGCCCAATGGAAAGAAGTGGGCCCCGTGCCCGCCGAGCAGAACGAGGAAATATGGCAACGCTTCCAGAGTGCCGCCAATCAGATCGACGAACGGCGCAAAGAATACTACGAGCAGCGTAAAGAAGAGTTCGACAACAACCTGTTGGCCAAACAGGCGCTCATCGACAAGGCCACCGAGCTCACCGCCGAACGCCCCACCAGCACCCGCCAATGGAACGATGTCACCACAGCGCTCGACGAGCTGCTGAAGGTGTGGAAGTCGATCGGCCCCGTGCCGCGCGAAGTCAACGAGGAGATCTGGTCCAAGTTCAAGGGCATGATCGACCGTCACTACGCCGACAAGAAGGAATACTTCGCCAGTGTGCGCGACGAACAGGAGTCGAACTACCAGAAGAAAGTGGAGCTCTGCCTCAAGGCCGAAGCCATCGCACAGCGTGAGGACTGGAAGAAAGCCACCGAGGAGCTCCTCCAGCTGCAGCAGGAATGGAAGCAGACCGGTCCCGTCAGCCGCAAGGTGAGCGACAAGATCTGGCAGCGTTTCCGTGGGGCTTGCGACCAATTCTTCGCCAAAAAAGGTGAGTTCTTCAAGGAGCGCCGCAGCTCGGAAAGCGAGAACCTGGCCAAGAAAGAAACCATCCTTGGCGAGCTGAAGACCCATATTTTCGGCGACAATCGTGAGGAGAACCTCAGTGTTATCAAGGACTTCCAGCGCCGTTGGGCCGAGGTGGGATTCGTGCCGATGGCCGACAAGGAGCGCCTGGGCAAGGAGTTCCGTGCCCAGATCGACCATATCTTTGAGCAGCTGAAAATCAGTGCCCGCGAAGCGCAGGAGACCGCCTATCGCGAGAAACTGCACAATATGGGCGGTGACGCCAAACGCTTTGTGCAGAACGAGCGCCAGGAATTGCACGACAAGATTGAGAAGCTGCGTGGCGACCTCAACCTCTGGGAGAACAACCTCGGATTCCTTGCTTCCAGCAAGCAGGCCGACCTCCTGAAGCAGGAGTTTGAGAAGAAGATGCAGGGCGCACGCCAGCAGATCGCCTTGCTGCAGGCCAAGCTGCGCATCCTTAACGAACAGGAGAAGAACGAAGAAAAGAAAGATGCTGAATAGCAATCGTCACACACTGAACCGTATGCAGAGACACGCCTCCGTGTGTCTCTGCATCGTTGTTGCAGCCCTGCTGTTGTCGGGCTGCCACCGTACAGAGGAGGTGCGGTTCCACCGCTTCGAGCATCTGCTGTTCGATACGCCCTCCGCACAGCTCCCCGCCGAACTGAAAGCCCACGAGGACGAGTTCAAGTCCGAACTGATTGTACTCTATCCCGACGAACCCGAATTCGTGCAGATGACACAGGAGTTCGTAAGCGACCCTGTGATGCGCGACGTGTATCGCATCACCGACAGCATGTATCACGACCTGTCGGACATCGAACGCCAGCTGGGGCGCGCCCTGGCACGGGCCTACAAGCTCTGCCCGAAGATGCAACACGTGGAGCGCTTCTACACCATGGTCACGGGCGACTTCGACAACTACGGGTTCCGCGTCTTCAGCAACTGCGGCGACCTATGCGTGGGCCTCGACCAGTACGCGCTTGGCGCGATGGGCCGATACCAATACTTCGGCATGCCCAACTATTTAGTACGCACATTCTCCCGCAAAAACATTGTCCCCGACTGCATGAACGTCCTGGCAGGACTTTATAGCGCAAGTCCCGACGGCGACCTGACCTTGCTCGACCATGCCATCGCCGACGGCAAGAAACTCTATTTCATCGAGAAAACCATGCCTGGTATCGCCGACACCGTTCTGTTGCGCTACACCGCCGACCAGCTCAAGTGGATGGAGGCCAATGTAAAGAACGTATGGGGATGGATGATACAGAACAAAGCGCTCTACTCCACCGACATACACACCTACCAGAACCTTCTGGGCGAAGCGCCCCATACCAACGCCTTCGGTAGCGGCTCGGCGCCCCGCACCGCCGCCTACATTGGCTGGCAGATCGTGCGCGCCTACATGAAACGTAGCCACTGCACCATGCAGCAACTCCTCGACGAGACCGACAGTCGCAAAATCCTTACCGTCTCGGCCTGGCGCCCTTAAATGATTAAAGTATGAAAACCAAGACCCTGTTTATCGTCAACCCCATCTCCGGCATCGGCCGCCAGAAGCGGATCGAGACCCTTATTAGACAGAACTTGAATTTTGATCTGTTTGATTACGAGGTTCGCTACACCGAGCGGATACATCATGGCATCGAGTTGGCTCGCCAAGCAGTCGACGAAGGGTTCCAGTGCGTGGTCGCCGTCGGCGGCGACGGCTCGGTGAACGACGTGGTGCAGGGCATCAAGGGAACCGACACCTGCCTGGGAATCATTCCCTGCGGCTCCGGCAACGGACTGGCCCACACGCTGAAACTGCCACTGCAGCCTTGGCTGGCCATCCGCGCATTGAACCATCAGTACGAACAGGTGATCGACTCCATCGTCGTTTCGTCGGCCGAAGGCAGTGGCCAGCAGCAGTACCTCTCCGTCAACGCTGCGGGCGTGGGCTTCGACGCCTATATCTCCCGCATGATGCAAGCCGCCAAGACACGCGGCATCACGGGCTACACCAATATGATGCTCCGCGCCTACAACACCTACCAGTCAGGCACCTACACCCTCACCCTGGGCGACCGCACCATCACCCGCAACGCCTGGATCATCGCCCTGCAGAACAGCAGTCGCATCGGCTACGGGGTCCCCGTCGCCCCCCAGGCCCGCCTCGACGACGGCATCATCGACATTAGCATCGTCGACAAAATACCCATCGACCACCTGCCCATCACCGCCCCTCTGGCCCTGACCAACCACCTGCAGCTGTCGCAGCACGTCGAGATGTTCCGCACACGCGAGGTGCTCATTGAGGGCAACGACGACAAATGGGTCGACATCGATGGCGAGAGCATCAACATGGGGCGCGCCGTGCGCTTCGTCAACGCGCCTCGATCCGTGCGCGTCTATGCCCGCGACCTGCGCCGGCCGCTGATCATCCGTAAACCGCAAGAACTACTCTCATTCCCCAAGCCATGAGCAAGAAACAACCCGTGGGCGTGGTCTACTCGACCAACCCCGACTTCCAGTACCAGTACGACGACGAGCCGGAGGCCACTACCCTCCCCCCTGACCGGCAACGTCTGCGTGTCGGTCTCGACCGTCACCACCGTGGCGGCAAGACCGTCACCCTCGTCAGCGGCTTCGTCGGCACCGACGACGACCTGCAAGCCCTCGGCCGCATGCTCAAGGGCAAGTGCGGCGTCGGCGGATCGGCCAAGGACGGCGAAATCATCATCCAGGGCGACCAGCAGGAGAAGGTTCGCGCCGCCCTCACCGCCGCCGGCTACCGCCTGAAAGGCTAATTAGACTATAAATAATAGAATATCTATTTTTTTGTGTATATTTGCACTTGGTTTGCAGAGAGTTTGCAGGCCGCAACTTATTGAAAATCGGAAGCGTTATGCTTGTTTGATAGTGGAAACCTAGGAAACTTCCATGTATTATAAAGCAAGAAGTATTAACGGTTCACGTTCATGCGTGGACTATATACTATTTCTTCTTTATAAGGTTATTCCTAGGACCTCCACTATGAGATGTGGTATATCAGCGCCACGCTTTCTTATATTCATTTCATTTGGGCTCCAGGTGCTGAAAGCCTATGGTATTAAGCATATGAAAAAGATTTTTTTCGTGTTTGTCGCATTACTGGCCTACGTACAGGTATCAGCGCAGGAAAGTCCCTGGCTATTCCGAACGGTCAATGAAATCCATGGTAAAGAAATCTTTATAACACGGATGAACTCCAAAGAACAGGAACGATTGAATAAAGAGGCTTTGTTGAGCATGAATGGAAAATACAAAAAGTTTAACAAGGTCAAAGGGTTTAACTATGTTATTTCCAACAATATCTATAGTGTTGGCCAACCAGTTGAAATCAAAGGGAAGTCATATGTGTGCCTCGGGAATGAGCGTATATCGGTGTACCTGTCCATGACCTATCTTTCGGAAATACTTTACTCACATATATTGTCTGTAACATATCTTGACAACGAAATCAAGCGATACAGAGATGATTATGCCTATTTAGACTACAATTGTATCAAGGACGATAGTTACACTAAAAACAAACTACATTTATATTATTTCTATAGAAACGCAGCTGTTTTAGATAAATATATTCCTGTTGATTGGATAAGCTATCGTCCTAATAGTGTAGACAATCCTTTTGTTATTACATTAAAAGCCAGCAGAGATACTGTGACGCTGGCATACCGTGAGCTTCAGGAATTATTGCAAAAGAATTGTTTGGTGAAACGCAGCCTTGTAGATAGTGCTGTTCAAGTTCAGAAACATAAAGAGGAGGAGGCGAGAAAAGAGCAAGAACGTCAGGACTCCATTCGGAATACTCGTGTGCAATACTGTGTGGTTAAAACAGATCACTCCATTAAATGTCAGGGAGAGGGTGAAATAGAAGTTGAAAAAGGTGATACCATTGCATTGGTTCAATATGAACCATCTGTAGACCGCTTCTTTGGACTTTACAACTTCAAGGGTGTCATGCTGAATGACCATTCATATTCGTTTTACTATGATATTGATAATTTAGATATGGATTATCTAAAGCGCAAGGCTACTACAACAGACGATCAACGATTTGAACGGGCTCGTATAGACGACAGCCTTCGAAGTGAAAGGAAGTTAGCCCGAGTACTTAGAGACATCGACTCGTTGACACGGGTGATTGATAGTATCCAGAAAAATCTTAACCGACGACAGATATTCATGATTAGTCAAGATTACGCATATGGAAAATATGATCAATTCGGGCTTGAGTTCAATTTATACAACTGCTTTACGAAAAGTATTAAATATGTTCAAATAACTGTAGTTCCATACAATCAGGTAAATGACGTACAATGTGACGATGTTGGCCGCAGAGAAAAGAATGTTCGTTGCATCGGCCCCATCGAACCCAAAGAGAAGGCTACCTTTACATTTGACGAGCTTTTCTGGGACGAAAACGACATCATCAAGTATCTACGCGTTACATACATCAAGTTCACATTCATGGACAATTCAACCAAGGTGTACTCCGGCTGGGACAATATCAAAAAGCACTACAATTAGAGATAACACCAAGATGGGCTGTTTCTTGTATGCTTCAAAAAGTTGTTATGCATAGTTGATGCCTAGATGATGCCTAGTTGATGCCTGGATGATGCAGAGGGGATGCTGGGTATGTGGGTGGCGGATGGGTATGAAAAAGGCGGGGCGAGCCTTACGGCTCGCCCCGCTCTGTTGTTGAGAGTGGTTGTCGGCTATTCAGCCCAGACGGCCTGCAGGTTGCGGTCGCCGTAGGCGTCGTCGATCTTGCTGATGGTGGGCCAGTACTTCTCGCAGTGGGGCTGCGGGAAGGCGGCTTTCTGGCGGCTGTAGGGCAGCGTCCACTCGTCGGCGCAGACGACCTGCATGGTGTGCGGGGCGTTGCAGATGGGGTTGCACTTCTCGTCGCTGCGGCCGGTCATGACGTCGTCGATTTCCTGACGGATGGCGATCATGGCGTCGCAGAAGCGGTCGAGTTCGCTGAGGGGTTCGCTCTCGGTGGGTTCGACCATGA
>CAMNIH010000037.1 GCA_946540365.1 uncultured Bacteroidales bacterium | reverse complement strand
AGAACGACTGAAGAACGACTGAAGAACGACTGAAGAAAACCTTGACTCAGGGTAGACCTGACAGGGTGTTTTTAGTATTTTTAATATTTGTTATGTATGCGAATATATACACATGTGGGAATTATTTTGTATTTTTGCACCCAAATTAAATGCCGATGAAATGGCCGAAATGGCTTGCAAGTATCTGGAAGAAAGATACTTGCAAGGAAACAAATATTGACTCGATGAGCAAATATCTGATAGTGGGACTGGGCAATGTGGGTGCCGAATACGAGGGCACGCGTCACAACGCCGGCTTTATGGTGGTCGACGCGCTGGCCCGCGAAGGCGAGGCCCGGTGGAGCCTGGAGCGCCACGCCTACCGCACAGAGGTGCGCCACAAAGGGCGCACGCTGGTGCTCATCAAACCCACCACCTACATGAACCTCAGCGGCAAAGCGGTGAACTACTGGATGCAGTCCGAACACATCGAGCTGCCGAACCTGTTAGTGGTGGTGGACGACATCGCCCTCGACCCGGGCATACTGCGCATCAAGAAGCAGGGGGCCTCGGGCGGCCACAACGGGCTGGCCGACATCGAGCAGCATCTGGGCACGCAGGCCTACAACCGGCTGCGCGTGGGCGTGGGGTCCAACTTCGGGCGCGGACAGCAGATCGACTATGTGCTGGGGCACTTCTCGGCCGACGAGGAGGCCGCCCTGCAGGAGGCCCTGCCGACCGCCTGCGAGGCAGTGCGGTGCTTCGTCACACAAGGCATCGACCGCACGATGAACCTCTACAACAAAAAGGGGAACGCGCATGGGATGGATAAGGTTTAAGGTTTGGAGGCTGTAGAGACGCGGCGTGCCGCGTCTGCATTTAAAAAGGGATAATTGATGAATCTGGCAATCGACATAGGAAACACGGCTGTGAAATGGGCGCTGTTCGACGGGACGGTCCTGACGGAGAGCGGCGAATGGCGAGCCGCCGACGGCGAGTGGGAAGCCCCCGGCGCCGAGCGGACGCTGGTGTGCGCCAGCGGCGAGATGCCGCCGGCACTGGCGTCGCTGCCGCGGCTGACGGCCGACAGCGCGCTGCCCATCCGGCTCGACTACCGCACGCCGCAGACGCTGGGCGCCGACCGCATCGCGGCGGCCTGCGGCGCCTGGGCGCTGCACCCCGGCGAGGACTGCCTGGTGGTCGACGCCGGCACCTGCATCACGGTGGACTTCGTGGGGGCCGACGGCGTCTACCACGGCGGGGCCATCATGCCGGGCCTGCAGATGAATTTGCGGGCGCTGCATACTTTTACGGCCCGACTGCCGTTAGTGGATATCGACGGGGTGCGCAAAGCCCCGGTGGCGGGCCGCTCGACCGAGGAGAGCATCGTGGCCGGCACGCTGGGTGCCACCATGCTGGCCCTGGCGGGCTACGTGGCCGTCTACCGCCAGCGGTGTCCGCAGCTGCACGTGCTGCTGACCGGCGGCGACGCACACCGGCTGGTCGAGGCCGGCGCCACCGGCTGGGAGACGCACCCGCAACTGACATTGATCGGACTTAACAAGATACTGATATACAATGAGAAATAAAACATTAAAATTTGGACTCATAGGACTTATAGGACTTATAGGGCTTATAGGCAAGGCCGAGGCGCAGAACGCCTTCAACATGCCGTTTTCGCAGTTCGGCATCGGCAGCAGCGAGCAGCCGTTCAACCTGCCGATGGCCACACGCATGGGCGGCGTGGTCTACACGCAGGCCGGCAACAACTACGTCAACCCCTTCAACCCCGCCTCCTACGGTGCCATCGAGCGCGAGAGCTTCGTGTTCGACATGGGTGTCAACGTGCAGCTGAGCACCCTGCGCGACCGCAGCGACAAACTGTTCGACTCGGACGGCAACCTGGGCTACCTGCTGGTGGCCATGCCGGTGACGCGCTGGTGGAAGCTGGCGGGCGGCCTGATGCCCTACAGCACGATGGACTACGAATCGGTGGCCATGCGGCAGCATGCGACCTACGACACCGTGAAGACCATCTACGACGGCACCGGCGGCGTGAACCAGGTGTTCCTCGGCTCGGCCTTCAACATCCTCGACGGCAAGGGCAAGACGACCAGCCTGCAGGTGGGTTTCAACGTCAACTACCTCACCGGCAAGGTGGAGCGTGCCATCTCGTACCACTTCCAGGGCAACGACAGCACCTACTACATGGACAGCCGCCGCTACAAGAAGACCCTGCTGCGCAACCTGACCTTCGACCTGGGCCTGCAGCTGCGGCAGCCGATCGGCAGCCGCGTGGTGCTGGGCGTGGGCGCGGTCTACAAGCCCTACCTCGACATGAAGGTGAAAGACTTGGCGATGATCTACACCTACCATGTGGGCAACGAGTCGCTGGTGGACACCATCTTCCCCCATCGCGGCGCGGATCCCGAGTTTGAGAGCCGCATAGAGCAGCCCCACACCGTGGGCATGGGCCTGAGCGTCGAGGTGGACAAGCGGTGGCGCGTGGCCGCCGACGCCACCTGGTCGGCCTGGCAGGGCATGAAGTACACCGAACGGCAGGAGCCGTCGATCTTCGGCAGCAGCGCGCTGCACTACGGCAGCTTCAGCAACTACGCGGTGGCGCTGGAGCGCATGGGCAACATGGATGCCAGCAACTACTGGGGCCGCATCAGCTGGAGCGTGGGCGGCCACCTGACCCACGGGGCCCTGCGCCTGTCGCTGGACGGCGCGGACCACCGACTCGACGAATGGGGCCTCGGCGCCGGCGCGACGCTGCCCATGCGCAAGGGCCGCTCGCTGCTGACCCTCAGCGTCGGCTACAGCAGCCTGGGCTCGACCGACGTGCTGCAGCGCAACACGCTCACCTTCGGCATCGCCGTCAGCAGCTGCGAGCGCTGGTTCTTCAAACGCAAATATAACTAAACCGACGCAAGAAAAGCCCCCCAGGGGGTACTAAAAACAGAAAAAGGAATAAACAAAAAAACAGCATAACAATGAAAAGCATCAAAACACTGACGATCGGAATCCTCCTTGCGGCCACGGCCATGCCGGCCGCCGCCCAGCACATCAAGGGTTGCCCCGAGGAGCTGCAGGAAGCCATGCGCGAACCCGTGGCCCTCTACCAGGACAACTGGAAACAGTACACCGCCTCGAACGACGAGCGCTACCTGCTTGAGGCCTACCCCTACTGGAGGACCGTCGTCCAGAAATGCCCCGGCAACGGCAAGAATATCTACACGCGCGGTGTGAACATCATGGAGGCCAAGATCAAGGCCGCGACCACCGCCGAGGAGAAGGCCGAACTGATCGAGGAGCTGATGGCCCTCTACGACACGCGCATGGCCACCTTCGGCGAGGTGGGCAAGGTGACGGCCATGAAGGCCATGGAGCTGGAGCAGCTGCTCGGCGCCAAGGGGCTGGAGCGCTACTACAAGCTCTATAGCGACGCCGTCCACGCCGAGGGCGACCTGGAGGCCGGCTACCTGGTCAAGTACATGGAAGCCACCATCAACTATGTGCGCGCCGGCTTTGCCGAGCCCACCCTGGTGGTCGACAACTACGACATCGCGAGCGACATGCTCGACGACGAGCTGCAGAAGAACGCCGCCGACAGCGTCAAGGCCGCCGAGATCCGCGGCTACATCGCCGACGTCGAGGCCGCCTTCTCGCCCTACGCCAGCTGCGACCAGCTGGTCGAGATCTACGGCAAGAAGTTCGAGGCCGATCCCGAGAACGTGGAACTGCTGAAGAAGATCACCGGCATCATGACCCGCAAGCGCTGCACCAGCGAGCCCCTCTTCTTCCAGGCCACCGAGAACCTCTACCGCCTGGAGCCCACCCCCGCCACCGCCATGCGCATGGGCATGATGTGCCTCTCGAAAGAGCAGTACGGCGACGCCGTCAAGTACCTGACCGACGCCACCAAGGGTGTCGAGGGCAAGGACAAGTACACGGCCTACCTCTACCTGGGCCACGCCTACGCCGGCCAGAAGAGCTACAGCGCCGCCCGCACGGCCTACAACAACGCCGCCGCCACCGACGCCACCAAGGGCGAGCCCTACATGCGCATCGCCATCCTCTACGGCTCGAGCACCGGCTCGGCCTCGGAGGACAACGTCAACGGCCGCAGCGCCTACTGGGCCGCCGTCGACGCCCTCAACAAGGCCAAGAGCGTGGAGCCCACCGAGGAGAACATCGAGCAGTGCAACAAGCTCATCAGCACCTACGCAGCCCACTATCCCAAACAGACCGACGCCTTCATGGCCGGCCTGCAGAACGGCGCCCGCTTCACGGTGCCCGGATGGATCGGTGTGAGCACCACCGTCAGAACACGCCAATAAGTTGATACAGCACCTTATAAAACGGCACATAGAAGCATGGATCCCCATGCTTCTATGTGTGTTTTGCTTCTCCTGCACGGGCGATATGAAGGACATCGAGCGCTTCGAGCGGAGAGACCTGCCCGACCAGGAGATCAACAACGCCCACATACGCCGCAGCGAGGAGGGACGGCTGCAGGTGGAGATCGACGCGCCACGCATAGTCCGCTACAGCAAGCCCTCGGCCCGGACGGTCTACCCCAAGGGGGTCGACCTGCGATTCTACGACGTGAACCGCCAGATGAAGACGTCCATCTATGCGCGGCAGGCCGTCTCCTACGACGACCGCCACATCATGAAGGCCATCGACAGCGTGGTGGTGATCGACTACAGCAACGGCGACACCGTCTACATGGAAGATCTCGTGTGGCGCGACGACGAGGACATCGTCTTCTCCAACCATCCGGTCCGCGCCGTCAACGGCACGCGCGTCACCTATGGCGACGGCTTTGTGAGCGACGAACAGATGTCCAACCTGCGCATCACACGTCAGCGCGGGGTAATTGAATTTAACGATAACTGACAGCATGCAATACACAGCCAAAGAATTGGCACGCCTGGTACACGGCACCGTCGAAGGGGACGAGAACATACGCGTGTGGAAGCCCTGCAAGATCGAGGAGGGCTGCGAAGGGGGCATCACCTTCCTGGGGAACCTCAAGTACACCCATTACATCTACGAGCAGCAGGCCTCGATCGTCATAGTGCGGCGTGATTTCGTGCCCGAACACCCCGTCAGTTCCACCCTCATCCGGGTCGACAACCCCTATCTGGCCGTAGCCGCCCTGCTCCATGCCTTCAACGAACGGAGCAAGCCCCCGCGGGGACGCTCGTGGCGCAGCCATGTGGGACGCGGCTCGAAGGTGGGGCGCCACATCTACATGGGGCCCTACGCCGTCGTGGGACGCCACTGCCGCATCGGCGACAATGTGATGATCTATCCCAACGTCACCATCGGCGACAACGTCACCATCGGCGACGGCACCATCCTCTATGCCGGAGTCAAGGTGTACGAGGGCGTGGAAATCGGCCGCAACTGCACGATACACGCCGGTGCCGTCATCGGCAGCGACGGATTTGGCTTCGCCCCCAAGGACGACGGCTCGTGGGATAAGATCGACCAGATCGGCAACGTGATCCTCGAAGACAACGTCGAGGTGGGCGCCAACACCACCATCGACCGCGCCTCGATCGGCAGCACCATCCTGCACCAGGGGGTGAAGGTGGACAACCTGTGCCAGGTGGCCCACAACGTGGTCATCGGACGCAACACCGCCATGGCCTCGCAGGTGGGCATCGCCGGCAGCTGCCACGTGGGCGAGCAGTGCATCATCGCCGGCCAGGCCGGTCTGGTGGGCCACATCACCGTGGGCGACCACGTCACCATCGGCGCGCAGAGCGGTGTGACCCGCTCGGTGGCTTCGAACCAGAGCATCTTCGGAAGCCCCGCGATGGAGGCCTCGAAGCGGCGCAAGATCGAGGTGCTGGTCCGCAACATCGAACGACTGGCCGAACGAATCGAGAAACTCGAGAAAGGGAGATGAAACCCGGACGAATACTGCTTTTCATAACTTGCGTCATCGCTGCCTTGGCATCAATTGGCGCCGTCTTCCCCGCCGACGGGATTGACGTGGGCGACCACCATTTCGGCTTTGCCTCGCTGCATTCGCTGGTCGACCGCACAGAGCACACCCCCATCGACACCACCCCCGCCGAGGCCCCAGAGATGACACAGCTGCGCGACTCGGTCAACTACTACCGCCACCTGGTGGCCGACGGCGATCTGCGCTTCTGGCAACCCGACCCGCACTACCTCGACGCCTTCTGGCACAACGCCGAACGCGCCCGTAGGACCGGACGCACCCTGCGCATCCTCCACTACGGCGACTCGCAGATCGAGATGGACCATATCAGTTCGCGGCTGCGCAGCCACCTCCAGCAGCGCTTCGGCGGCGGCGGCCCCGGCATGGTGCCCTTCCACACCATTACCCCCTCGCTGACGATACGCCAAGGCACCACCGGCGAGCTGATACACCTCTCGTCGTTCGGCGACAGCACCGTGGTGCGCAGTCGCGGAAACTACGGGCCCATGATGCAGTGCTTCCGCATGGCCACCGGCAGCGCCACGGTCAGCCTGCGGGCCTCGCAGAGCAAGAGCGTCGACAACCGCGCCAAGCAGTTCTCACGCATCACCCTGCTCTACAACAACCGCGGACGCCAACTCAGCAGCGACCTCACCGACCGGCGCCATAAAGTCAACCTCCCCCTGAAGTCCAATTCGGCCGGCGTGGGCAGCCTTGTGTGGACGCTCGACTCGGTGACCGACAACCTGCGCATCAACGTGCGTGGCAGCGCCGACCTCTACGGGGTGCTGGTCGACAACGGGCCCGGACTGGCCGTCGACAATATCCCCATGCGGGGCTGCTCCGGCCAACAGTTCACCCTGGTACCCACCGACATGCTCAGCGCCGCCTACGCCCAGATGGACATCGGACTCATCATCCTGCAGTTCGGCGGCAACTCGGTCCCCTACCTCAAGACCCCCAAGCAGATCAGCACCTACTGCCAGAGCCTGGGGCGCCAGATCGACCACGTGCGCCGCTGCTGCCCGAAAGCCAAGATACTCTTCATCGGGCCGAGCGACATGAGCACCCGCCTGCGGGGGCAGCTGCAGACCTATCCCATCATACCGCAACTGATCGACAGCCTTGCCGCCACGGCCACGGCCCACGGGGCGGCCTTCTGGAGCATCTACCATGCCATGGGGGGCCAAAACAGCATGCCCGAATGGACCCGGCAGGGGTTGGCCGGACAGGACTACATCCACTTCTCGCAACGCGGAGCCGACCTGATGGGCGACCGGCTCGCCGAAGCACTCGACAACAGCTACACCCTCTTCCGGCTTGAACGCCGCCTTAAACGCCAGAAAGGAAACACCAAATGAAAAAAACACTCCTCGCGATAGCGCTCATCCTCCTTGTCGCCCCCCTGGCGGCACAGGATGCCGAACGCTACGAATTCATCCAATACGACTCCAACCGTCTGCGCTACGACAGCACATCGGCTGCCATGCAATCCTTTTTCGGCCGCTGGAAACGCATCGTCGAGACCGGTAGCGGGAACCTGAACATTGTGCATATCGGCGGATCGCACGTGCAGGCGGGCACGCTGCCCAACACCGTCCGCGTGCGTCTGCTCGGTCGAAACCCCGACCGTGTCGGCTCGCGCGGCATGATTTTCCCCTACTCGGCGGCGGCGCGATGCAACAATCCGAGCGACTACCGCATCCACTGCCACGAACGCATGTCGCTCAACCGCTGTGTGGCCAAGGAGCACCCCATCCCACTGGGGCTGTGCGGCATAGCCGTCACCGCAGTCGATACCGTCAGCGAGATACAGGTGATCCTGAACGACAACGGCATCGACTACGCCACCAACCGCGTTGTCGTCATCGGGCATTCGGACCAAGAGGTCGTCCCCACCCTCTCCTACGACGGCCGCACCGTCGCCCCCTCGTACATCGACCACCAGTCCGACCGCTTTGTCTTCAACCTCAGCCGCACGGTGGATTCGTTCGCCATCCAGCTACCCTGTGCGCTGGGGCAGCAGTTCTCGCTCACCGGCCTCTATCTCGGCAACAGCCATGCCGGCATCACCTACAGCTCGATCGGCGTCAACGGGGCCTCGGTGCCCGACTACCTGCGGTGCAGCCACTTCGTGCGCGACCTGCGGATGCTCCACCCCGACCTGGTGGTCTTCGGCATCGGCATCAACGATGCCGTCCCCACCAACTTCGACACCGCAGCCTTCCGCAGGAACTACCTTCAACTGGTCGACTCGGTACGCGCAGCCAACCCCGACTGCTCCTTCATCTTCATCACCAACAACGACTCTTTCCGCAAGGTGAAACGCCGCAAATACAACGTCAACACCAACGGCACCCTGGCACGCGAGGTGTTCTACCGCCTGGCCCGGGAGACCGGAGGCGCCGTGTGGGACCAGTTCGAGATCATGGGCGGCCTCAGATCCATGGATCGCTGGCGCCAGGCCAGACTGGCACAGACCGACCGCGTTCACTTCACCGCGGCCGGCTACCGGCTGGTGGGCAATCTCTTTGCCGATGCGCTGCTGGACGAGTTGGCCAAGGCAAGCGATACAACAACAGGTTCAACCCGATAAGCCCAACCGAACAGACCCGCCAGCCACATGCACGACCTACTGCCCTACCTGCGCCAACTGCTGAGCTTCGACAGCTCGCATCCGCTGCTGTTCACCCAGATCCATTTCTGGGTCTTCTTCCTGCTGGTCTATGTCGGATTCTCCTTCATCGTCACACGGCGTTCGTGGCGGCTCACAGCCCGCAACGCCTACCTGTTCGCTGTCAGTCTGTTCTTCTACTACAAGACCTCGGGGCTGTTTGTGCTGCTGCTGGTCTTCTCCACGCTGCTCGGCTGGCAGCTCGGTATCGGCATGGACGACAAACTGGCAAGGCAGAGCAAACGCAAGGCACTGATGGTCGTGGGCGTAAGCATCAACCTGATCATCCTGGGGTTCTTCAAATACGCCTACTTCTTCACCGACATATTCAATGCCACCTTCGGCACCGACCACCATATTGCCATCCAGATCCTGCTGCCCGTCGGCATCTCGTTCTTCACATTCCAGAATATCAGCTATATCGTCGATGTTTACAAGCGCAAGATCCCCCATGTGGGCAACATCCTCGACTTCGGTTTCTACACCTCGTTCTTTCCGCAACTTGTTGCCGGACCGATCCTGCGCGCCGACCAGTTTGTGCCGCAGCTTTACAAACCCTTTTTCCTCGGCCGACGCCAATTCGGCATCGCCATCTTCTGGATCCTCAACGGACTGATAAAAAAGATAGTGCTGAGCGACTATCTGGCCGTCAACTTTGTCGACCGCATCTTCGACAATCCATCGCTCTACACCCCCTTCGAGAATTTCTCCGCCCTGATGCTCTATTCGCTCCAGGTCTACGCCGACTTCTCGGGCTATACGGATATCGCCATCGGCGTGGCGATGCTCATGGGATTTTACCTGCCGGTGAACTTCAACTCGCCCTACAAGGCACAGAACCCGACCGACTTCTGGCGCCGCTGGCACATGTCGCTCTCACGCTGGCTCCGCGACTATCTCTATATCCCCTTGGGGGGCAACCGCACGGCAGGTTTCATGAGTTTCTTCCTCCTGGCGTTGATGATGGCCATCGCGGCCTTCCGCCTACACAGCACACTCTTCACCCTTGCCGTCGTCGCGGTGGCCATCGGCATCGCGCTGCGCTGGCTGTTCGACAAGAAGCACCGCCATGACATGGGGACCAACATCAACAACCTCGACACCATGCTCTTAGGCGGTCTGTGGCACGGGGCTTCATTCAATTTCATCACCTGGGGCGGCCTGAACGGCCTCGGCATCCTGATCTACAAGTGGTGGCACCGCCACGGCTGGGAAGCACGTCTGGGTACGCTGGGCGCTGTCTGCATGGGGCTCACCGTCCTGCGCCACACCATACAGTCGCCGCTGGTCAACATGCTGCAGTTCATCGCCCTTGTCAGCCTCGGAGGCTACTGTCTCGTCTACCTCACCACCTCCTCTGCCTCGACAGACAAGTCCCGCTCGACGGTCTCTACCGTCTGGTATACGGGGCTCACATTCGTATTCATCTCTTTCACCCGTCTGTTCTTCCGAAGCGGATCCAACCTCGACCCCGCCGAGGCCAACGAAGTGGCTTGGCGCACCGCCAGCCAGATGGTGGAGCAGATCGGATCGCACTGGAATCTGGCCCAGATACCCGAGATCATCGGACACTACTGGGCGCCGTTCCTCCTTTTTGCCATCGGGATGGTAATACACTGGCTCCCAGAGCGTTTCAAACGGCGTTATCGGCTGTGGTTCGCCCACATGCCGCTCTGGGGCATGCTGCTTGTGGTGGTCGCCGCCGTCGTGGTGCTCTACCAATTCATCACCGCCGACCTCCAGCCGTTTATCTACTTCCAGTTCTAAAAAAACAAGAGCCGCAGGGTAATCCCTGCGGCTCTTGTTCTGTCGCCACTGTGTGGCTGGTGTTATTTCTCGCGGATCACCTCGCCGTGGTCCTTCACAATCATGCGGTACCACTCGTCGCGATACTTGGGTTGCTCGGGGAAGGCGGCCTGGCCGGTCGCGGTGCGCTCGAAGCGGCCGTCGCGCTCCTTCTTGATGTTGCCGTCCATGTATTTGACCAACAGGTAGCGATCCAGGGTGTTCCACTCCTTCATCATGCGCTCGGCGGCGCGGCCGCTGAAGTCGTTGAGCTGGCGCTCGAGGGCCTCGCCCTCGCTGCCTTTGGCGCGCTGGTCGAACTTCTGCACGTCGGCGATGTAGCCCTCCTCAAGGTCGGTCTGCACCTTCTGGAGGTCCTTGATCATGTCGCTGTAGCGGCTGTAGACGAAGTTGCTGACGCGGTTGAAGAGCCAGAAGGCCGAGGTCTCACTGTAGGTCAGCATGTCGCCGTTGCCCTGGCGGAAGCAGAGGGGGATCTCGGTGATGCCGCAGTACATGGGGGCGTAGACAGTGCTGTAGGTGTCGTCGACGCCGAACCAGAGGATGCCACCCACCTTGGCGGGCAGCCACGAGCGGCACTGGGCCACAAAGCTGAAGCCGGTCTGCTGGGTCGAGGTGGCGCGCTCATGCACGTAGCTGTGGCCGTCGACCTCGAAGCCCATCGGGCGCCAGCGGTAGGGGCAGTTGAAGGGGCCTGCGCCGAGGTCCTTGCTCATGTCCATGGTGGTGCCTTCGTAGTGGTCGCGCATGAGGTTCATCACCTCACGCACGTCGACCTTGTGGTCGGGCTTGATCCAAAGGGGCAGGCGCTCGGCGGTGGCGTCACCCATGGCGTATTTCTCGTAGCGCTGCATGCCACTGGCCACGCGGTTGAACATGGCGTAGACGCGGGCGTCGCAGCCGCGCAGGCCGCTGAAGGTCAGCGGGGCGTAGGTGTCGCAGAAGGAGAAGTCGGCATCGGTGCCGTCGTACCAGCCGCAGGCGCGGGCGTAGGTGATGACCTCATCGCTGTAGACGCATTCCACCTCGGGCTCGAAGAGGTAGTCGAGGTGTTTGCTGCTGATGACGGTGTGGAGGCCTTTGCCTTTGGCTTTCTGGAATTTCTTGCCTTCCTGCGGGAACTGGGTGATGCGGGCCTGGTTGGCATGGCCGCTGACGTAGCCGTCGGGGATGCGGCGGGCCACCCAGACGCCACCTTCGCTGTATTTGTACTTCAGCTTCTTGGCCAAGTCGGCCTTGACGGTACCGTCACGCTTGCCGATGAGCTCGAGGATCCACACCTCGTTGGGGTCGCAGATGCTGAAGCTCTCGCCCTCGCTGTGATAGGGGTAGTCCTTCAGGAAGCCAGCCAGGACGGCGATGGCCTCGCGGGCGTTCTTGGCGCGCTGGAGGGTGAGGTAGATGAGCGAGCCGTAGTCGATACCGCCCTCAATCTCGGTGGCCAGTTCCTTGCGGCCGCCGTAGGTGGTCTCGCCGATGGCCAACTGGTGCTCGTTCATGTTGCCCACCACGCTGTAGGTGTGGGCCACCTGCGGAATCTGGATGAGCTTGGTGCCGGTGTCCCAATCGACCACCTGGAACATGGTGCCGGCGGGGTAGCTGGCCGCCCGACGGTAGTAGAGCTCGCCGTAGAGCGTGTGGCTGTCGGCGGCATAGGTGATCATGGTGCTGCCGTCCTTGGTGGCACCCTTGGTGAAGAGGAAATTGGTGCAGGCATCGGCAGCCGTGCTGACGAGCATGGCGGCGCCGAAGAGGCCTGCTGCGATGATACGGTTGATTTTACGCATAACTTTATGTTTTTGTGTTATTTTCAGAATGAGTAGACCATGCTGAGCGAGAGGCGCAGGTTGCCCACGGGCTTGTCATAGCCTGCGTAGGTGTATTCCGCTTCGGCCGTGAAGTCGAGACCGGTGAGGGTCTTGTAGGTGAGGCGGGGCTGCACGCGCCAGAGGTATTCCAGGTCGTGGCCGCGGCCGAAGCAATGGACGAAGGCCGTATTGCCGTAGTCGAGATTCCTGGCGTAGCCGAGGAAGAGGCCGGGACGCCAGTGGCCGGTATTCTTTTCGACATCGAGCCACACGGTGTTGAAGTGCCAGTCCTGGAACGAGCTGTCGGCCAGCATCAGGTAGCCGCCCAGCGAGCAACCCTCGTAGAGGCTGTTATTGAGCAGGGCCTGTGCCTTGACGGTGAAGCCAGGGCCGTTGTAGCGCCCGAAAAGGCTCCAACTGAACGAGCTGTGCCGTCCTGTCTGTTGCAACATTATTGCAGCAGACACGACCTGCGGTTGGATGGTCTTCAGGTTGGCGGCGGCACCGAAGAAGAAGTGCTTGGTGAGGTAGCGCAGCTGCAGGTTGAGCTCGGGCACCAGGCTGTGGCGGGCGAAAAGGGTGCTGCTGGCGGGAAGACCGTTGAGGAGGCCCTGGCTCATGTTGTCCAGCTGCCACGAGGCAGCGGCCACCACATTGAAGCCGTGGGAGATGTATTCGTAGCGCACCTGCGGCTGGCGGGCATAGCAGTGGAAGGGGGCCCCCATGTTCAAAGGGTTGGTCATAGGCATAATCTCGTGGATGACCATCGGATACCAGTATTGGCCAGCCAGCAGACGGTGGTGCAGCCACTGCATGTCGATATAGGCGTGGCGCAGGCGCAGGTTGTTGATGGTGGCGTTGGTGGAGCCAGTGAAGTCGCCCTCGACGTAGGCCGAGGTCCGCGCACCCAGCATGTCGGGCCCTTTGACACGCAGACCCAGGCGGGCGGTGATGGCCAGCATGTCGGCCTGCCAGCCGTCGTTGATGTCGCGCCCCAGGCTGTCCAGCACCCGGGGCTTGGGGTAGAAGAGCATCATGTCCTCGCGGCCGCCCACCACCGAGCGGCTGTCAGCGTAGTAGTGCGGATTGACGAAGCCGTGCCACTCGAGGCTGAAGGGGCTTTGGGCTCTCATGGAACCCATTAAACCCATCAGTCCCACTAAACCTATTAAGAGCTTCTTCATTTCTTGATGGCAAGTATCAGCCCCAGGGCTACGCCCAGCAGGGCGGCGAAGAGCACCTGCAGGTTGGCTGGCAGGATAAAGGTGATGGTGTGCGCCGGGAACCAGAAGAGCGGTATGGTCTTCTTGATGACGAAGTTCCACTGCATGTCCCAGTTCACCTTGTGGGCGA
>CAMNIH010000036.1 GCA_946540365.1 uncultured Bacteroidales bacterium | reverse complement strand
GCGGGTTTCGTCGGCGATGAGTCGACGCAGTTCGGCTAAGGGGGCTGCGTTGGGTGAGTCGGGAAGCCACAGTTTCAGGTAGCCTCCCTCGGCGTATTTCTCATGCAGGTGTTGCAGCGTGCGTTGCCAGTGCCCTTCGCGGTCGAGGGTGGGGTAGTGGCTGAGGCCGTATTCGACGGTGCGCCGCACGATGCGTTCGGGCTCCACGTCGCGGTCGGCTTCGGCGATGACCATGCCCAGCAGTGAGCGTGGCGGACGGTCGGCGGAGGCGCGGTGGTCCTCGGCGGCCTGTGCTATCTGCTCCACCTCGGCCGGGGTGAACCAACGAAGGAGAGGGCTGCACGAACGGATGAGGCGTCCGGAGGCCAGATGGTGCTCCTCGCGCCCTTCGGCCAGCCCCAGGTCGTGCATGGCGGCGGCGACATAGGTGGCCGGCGAGGGGTGCATCAGCATGGCCCGCGCTATCACACGGCGGGCGTGGTCGGCCCGGTGGGCGGCATCGAAGGCGGCATACTGTGGCAGCACCGCCGACGCGACCCAGTGGCGGATGTCGGCCGGCACCTCGTCGAAGCGCCACCACTCGTAGGCCAGGCGCTCGGTGCCGTCGCCCATGTACACCGTGCCGCAGTGTACGAAACCGTGGCGGTCGATCAGACGGCGCATGGTGTGGTTGCTGTGGTGGGTGTCGATGCGGAGGTGTGCGTGGCGCTGCATGGCGTAGTCGAAGAGTGTTGCGGCCACCCTGTGGGCTCCGTCGGCCTTGGCGATGCGGTGCAGCGTGGCATAGGGGGTGTGGGGATCGATCCAACGTCCGTGGTCGATGTGGAGGTAGGTGGGTTCGACCCCTGCCACCAGGGCGAAGGTGCCCACGGGACGGCTGCCGTCGACGACCAGGAAAGAGCACCCGCCGTCGATGTCGGCCTGCAGCTGCCGGCGGGTGGGGTAGCCCACCCACTGGGTGTTGTTGCCCTCGGCGCGCATCAGTGTACGTGAGTGGTCGTACATCGCCATCACAGCGTCGATGTCGGCCTCGGCAGTGGGTCTGACGGTTAATTTCATGCCCTTCATAACGGACTGAGGTGTCATTTATTGCATCTGCCTTGCCATTATGAAAAAAACTTCCCCCGCATGTCGGTTTTTTTATGTATCTTTGCAGACGGATTTTAATGCACCGCAGACTATGTTTGAGAATCTTAGTAGCAAGATAGAGAAAGCGTTACATACCCTTCGAGGCAAAGGGTCGATTACGGATATCAACGTGGCGGAGACCGTCAAGGAGGTCCGCAAGGCCCTTCTGGATGCCGATGTGAGTTATCCGATCGCCAAGGAATTCACCGACAAGGTGAAGGCCGAGGCCATGGGCCGCAACGTGATCCAGAGCATCGAGCCCGGCCAGTTGATGGTGAAGATAGTGCATGAGAAGCTGACCGAGCTGATGGGTTCGGAGGCCGTGGACATCAACATCAAAGGGCAGCCGGCGGTGGTCTTGATCGCGGGTCTGCAGGGTTCGGGTAAGACGACCTTCTCGGCCAAGCTGGCCAATATGCTGCGTACCAAGCGAGGCAAGAACGTGATGCTGGTGGCGGGCGACGTGTACCGCCCGGCCGCTATCAGCCAGTTGCAGACGCTGGGCACACAGATCGGTGTGCCGGTGTATTCCGAAGAGGGGAGCAAGGATCCGGTGCAGATTGCCAAGAATGCTATCAAGGAGGCCAAGCTCAAGGGGGTCAATGTGGTGATTGTCGATACGGCAGGCCGACTGGCGGTGGACGAGCAGATGATGAACGAAATCGCCGCGCTCAAGCGCGAGCTGCAGCCGCAGGAGACCCTGTTCGTGGTTGACTCGATGACGGGTCAGGATGCGGTGAATACCGCCAAGGCCTTCAACGACAGGATCGACTACGACGGCGTGGTGCTCACCAAGCTGGACGGTGATACCCGTGGCGGTGCCGCCCTGACGATCCGCTACACGGTGCAGAAGCCCATCAAGTTTGTCGGTATCGGCGAGAAGATGGAGGCCCTCGATGTGTTCCATCCCGACCGTATGGCCAACCGCATCCTGGGCATGGGCGACGTGGTGAGCCTCGTGGAGCGCGCGCAGGAACAGTACGACGAGCAGGAGGCCCGCCGCATTCAGAAGAAACTGGTGCGCGACGAGTACAACTTCGAGGATTTCCTGTCGCAGGTGGCGCAGATCAAGAAGATGGGCTCGATGAAGGACCTGATGGGTATGATTCCCGGCATGGACAAGCTGACCAAGAATGTGGAGATCAGCGACGATGCCTTCAAGCCCATCGAGGCCATGATCGGCTCGATGACGCCCTACGAGCGCCAGCATCCGCAGTGCCTCAACGGCAGCCGCAAGCAACGCATCGCCGCCGGCAGCGGTTGCACGATTCAGGAGCTCAACCGCTTCCTCAAGCAGTTCGAGGACACGCGCAAGATGATGAAGATGGTGAGCAAGAGCGGCGGCAAGCTGCCGGTCAGGAGAAGAAGATAACAACCACTATAGGATCCGTAGTAGGAATAGATACTATTAGGAACTATAGATTATATAAAATGAGTAATATGACAGAGTTATTGGACGGCAAGGCGTTGGCCTTGCAAATCAAGGAAGAGATAGCCAATGAGGTGCGGCAGATGACTGCCGAGGGCAAGCGCGCACCGCATCTGGCCGCCGTAATAGTAGGCACCGACGGTGCCAGCATGACCTATGTGGCCAGCAAGGAGAAGTCGAGCCACGAGGTGGGCTTCACCTCGAGCGTGTACCGCATGGCTGAGACCACCACGGAGCGCCAGCTGCTGGAGAGTATAGAATTTTTGAACAACGACCCCGATATCGACGGCTTCATCGTGCAGCTGCCGCTGCCCAAACACATCGACGAGCAGAAAATCATCAACGCCATCTCGCCCGACAAGGATGTGGACGGCTTCACGCCGATCAATATCGGCCGTATGGTGCTGGGCGAGGACTGCTTCGTGCCGGCCACGCCGATGGGTATCTGCACGTTGCTCAAGCGCTACGGTATCGAGACCGCAGGCAAGCACTGTGTGGTGCTGGGACGCAGCAATATTGTGGGTACGCCGGTGGCGAACCTGCTGAGCCGAAAGGGATTTGACTGCACGGTGACGATGTGCCACAGCAAGACCCAGAATCTGGCCGAGCTGACGCGCCAGGCAGACATTCTGGTGGTGGCCATCGGCAAACCGGAGTTTGTCACGGCCGACATGGTCAAGCCGGGGGCCGTGGTGGTCGACGTGGGTATCCACCGTGTGCCGGACGAGACCAAGAAGAGCGGCTACCGCATCATCGGCGATGTGAAACATTCGGAGGTCGACGCCAAGTGCAGCTGGGTGACGCCGGTGCCCGGCGGCGTGGGACCGCTGACGATAGTCAGTCTGTTGGAGAATACGTTGAAAGCATATAAGCGCCATTAAAAAGATCGAGGGGGCCGATGCTTCTGCATCGGCCCCCTCGTTTTTTTTTTCAGGGGTGACTGCCGTCAGTCGGCCATCACAGGCATGTTGACCACGGCGCGGAACATGATGGGAGCGCTGTTCTGCAGCCCTTCAGGCATACCGCCGTCGAGGTCTTGCATACGGAAGGAGATCTTTCCGGGCGAGAGGTCGAAGGTGATGTTCTCGGGAACATAGGTATTGCCCGTGGCGGTGGTGTAGCAGACAGGATAGATGTGGGGCAGCGGGCACTGATAGTCGCCGTCGTAGATGTAGACGGCCACGTTGCCATGACGGAGTACGTCGGGAGTGATGGCATCCCACGGCACATCGACATAGAGGTAGGCAGTCTCGCCGTCGTCGACCCACTGGTTCCAATAGATGGTGATGCCATCCATCACACGGGTGTTCGAGTCACCGAAGTACTCGTCGCTGCATGAGGTGGCCAAGGTGCCTGTCACGAGGGCAAGCAGCAGGGGGAGAATCGCTTTTACTTTTTTCATGATGCGTTATTTTTATTTGTTGTTAGTAATCTATCAGTCTATTTTCCTGTCAATAACGTGACTTTGTCCACTTTATTGTTCCGAGTGCAAAGATACGATAAATTACTGGAGAAAATTCTGAGTTGAGAAATATTTTTCCAAAAAAAACACATTCTCACGTAACAAATTAATTTTTTCTGCGTTATTGAATGTGAATTTAGGTGTTAAACAAGCGAGAAGAGTATGAGACAACTGAAGATTACCCATTCGATTACCAATCGTGATATCAAGTCGTTGGACAAGTACCTGCAGGACATCTGCAGCGAGGAACTGCTGACTCCGGAGCAGGAGGTGCAGCTTGCCCAGCGCATCAAACAGGGCGACCAGCAGGCGCTGGAACGCCTGACGAAGGCCAACCTGCGATTCGTTGTCAGTGTGGCCAAGCAATATCAGAACCAAGGATTGAGCCTTCCCGACCTGATCAACGAGGGAAATGTCGGCCTGATCAAAGCCGCCAAGCGGTTCGATGAGACTCGTGGTTTCAAGTTTATCAGCTACGCCGTGTGGTGGATCCGCCAGAGCATCCTGCAGGCCATTGCCGAGAATTCCCGTATTGTGCGTTTGCCGAGCAACCAGCTGGGTGCCCTCAATAAACTGAAGAAGGAAATCAGCAAACTGGAACAGCAGCTGGAGCGTCCGCCATCAGAGGAAGAGCTGGCGGAGATGCTGGACATCCCTGAGGACAAGATCAAGGCCATCATGGGTATCAGCGGTCGCCATGTGAGCATCGACGCTCCGTTGGCGAGCGACGAAGATGTCAACTTTGTGGATGTCCTGCCCAACGAGGACACCCCGCCGACCGACAGCAAACTGATGCAGGAGAGCCTTTCGCAGGAGATCGAGCGTTGCCTGTCGACGCTGACGGAGATCGAGCGCGAGGTGATCAAGATGTACTTCGGCATCGGTGTGCCCCATCCGCTGAGTCTCGACGAGATCGCCATGAAGTTCAACCTGACGCGCGAGCGTGTGCGCCAGATCAAGGAGAAAGGTATCAAACGCCTCAAGACCAGCAGTAAGAGTAAACATCTGAAGGCATATCTGTAATGGATATCATCCTGAAGTATTTCCCGGAAATGACAGAGCGGCAGCGTGAGCAGATGGCCGCTCTGTTGCCTCTATATGAGAATTGGAATGCGCAGATCAATGTGATTTCGCGCAAGGACATGGAGTGCTTCTATGAGCACCATGTCTTGCACTCGCTTGCCATCGCCAAGGTGATCAAATTCAAGCCGATGTGCGAAGTGCTGGATGTGGGTACCGGTGGCGGATTCCCCGGGGTGCCGTTGAGCATCATGTTTCCGGAGAGCCGGTTCACTTTGATCGATTCCATCGGGAAGAAGATCAAGGTGGTGACGGATGTGATCGACCAGTTGGGTCTTGCGAATGCAAAAGCCATGCAGATACGTGCAGAACAGCTGGAGGGTGAATATGATTTTGTGGTCTCGCGTGCGGTGACCACCTTGGGCGAGTTCGTGCCGTGGGTCAAGAACAAGATTTCCAAGACGCAGTACCACACGCTGCGCAATGGCATTCTGTATCTGAAGGGCGGGGACCTGACGAAAGAGCTCTTCCCATTCCGTCACAAGGTGAAGGTGACGGAAATCAGTGATTTCTTTTCAGAGGAGTATTTCGAGACGAAGAAGGTGATCTACCTTCCGCTTTGAGTTTCAATACTTCTGGGAGCCAATCAGTTCCTTTATGATGTCGTCGGCCGAGACGCCTTCGGCTTCGGCGTAGTAGTTGCGCACGATGCGATGGCGGAGCACGTTGAAGGCCACAGCGTTGATATCTTCGGCATCAGGTGAGTATTTCCCGTGGATGGCGGCGTGGCAACGGGCGCCGATGATGAGATACTGCGACGCACGCGGCCCGGCACCCCACGAGATGTATTTGTTCTCCTTCGAGCGAGTGGCAGTCACCAGTCTGACTGCATATTCCACCACGTTGTCGGCCACCGGCATGTTGCGTATAGATTCCTGGAAAGCAACGATCTCGTCGGCCGAGAGGATCTGTCCGACCTGAGCGGTCTGGTTGACGGTTGTTTGCTTGACAATCATCACCTCCTCGTCGAAGGTCGGGTAGTCGAGCCATACATTGAACATGAAGCGGTCTAACTGGGCTTCCGGCAGAGGATAGGTGCCCTCCTGTTCGATGGGATTCTGTGTGGCAAGCACAAAGAACGGAGAGGGGAGGGGGTAGGACGTGCCGCTGACGGTGACGTTGCGCTCCTGCATGGCTTCGAGCAGGGCCGCCTGGGTCTTCGGCGGGGTGCGGTTGATCTCGTCGGCGAGTACGATGTTGGCGAAGACGGGGCCCTGGATGAACTTAAACTGCCGGTTGCTGTCGAGTATCTCGCTGCCGGTGATGTCGCTGGGCATGAGGTCGGGGGTGAACTGGATGCGGCTGAACGTGAGACCCAGTGTGCGTGCGAGGGTGCTTACCATGAGTGTCTTGGCCAGCCCCGGAACCCCCAAAAGCAGACAGTGTCCGCCGGTGAAGATGGAAAGGAGCAGACTGTCGACGGCTTCGTTCTGCCCGACAATCACTTTCCCGATTTCATGTTTGAGGGATTTGTATTTTTCTACCAGCAGGTCAAGTTGTTCCTTGTCGTTCATGGAAGTGTCTATTTTAGGTTCTCAAACACACAGTTCTTGTATTCGTCGCTCAGTCGTATGTATGTGATCTCCATCTGGCGGCGTGCCCACTTGCGCATCTGCTTCTGTTTGGCGTTGGCGAGGGTAGCGTTGTAGATGCTGTCGTAGTCGTCGGTGAGGTTCGCTATATGGCTGGCGTGCTTCTTGTTGAGCCGTACGATGATGTAGGCGTCCTTGTTGTCGGTCGTCTTGAACGAAGTGGCGTTGCTGATCTCGCCCTCGTCCATGCCCAGGATGCCGATGGTGCGGTAGTTGGCGTCGATGGCGGCCCGGTCGAAGCGGATAGTGCCGTCGGCGGGATTCAATGCGGTGCCGCCCTGCTTGGCATTGGGGGCGGTGCTGTATTTTTTAGCGGCATCTTCGAAGGAGATGTGGCCGGCACGGATCTCGGTGGCCAGACTGTCGAGGGTCATGCGGGCCCGCAGCATGTCGTCCGACGACACTTTCGGGGTGATCAGGATATGGCGGGCATTGATGCTGTTGCCTCGCCGTTCGATGAGTTGGATGATGTGGAAGCCGAATTGGGTCTCGATGATGGGTGACACCTCGCCGGGTTTGAGGGCAAAGGCCGCCGATTCGAACTCGCTGACCATCTCGCCGCGCGAGAAGAAACCCAGCTCACCCCCCTTGCGGGCCGAACCGGGGTCCTGGGAGTAGAGCGTGGCCAGCATGGAGAATTTCTCGCCGTTCAGCACTCGCTCGCGCAGTTCGGCCAGTTGGGTGCGCACCCGGTCGCGCTCGGCCTCAGAGATCTGGGGTTGCATGACGATCTCCGACAGCTCGTAGCGTTCGGGAATCTCGGGCAGGCTGTCTTTGGGCAGGCTGTTGAAGAATTCCGTCACCTCGAGCGGGGTGATCTTGACATCTTTTGTGATTTGGTACTGTACAGTCTGTGCCACAAGGTTGTTGCGGATCATCCGTTCGTACTGCTCCTTGAGCTCGTCGTATGAGAATCCGGTGGCCTCGCGCAGGGCCTCCTTGGTCCCGTACTGGGACATGTCGTTCTTGAGGTAGTACTGCACGTATTGATCCACCTGATCGTCGGTGATCTCCTTGCTGTCCACGCTGTCGATCTCGCCTTTGTGGATCAGCAGCTGGTTCAGGATGAGATTCTCGAGGATGGCGCATTTGTTCTCCATGGCATTGGCGTTGCCCGAACGGAGACGTATCTGGGCGTAGGCGCGGTCGATATCGGAGTATTTGATGATGTTCTTGCCCACAACGGCAGCCACACCGTCGACCAGCGTCTCTTGTGCCTGGACTGATGGGACATGGGGGAGCGCCACAAGGGCAGCCACTATAATCAGTATTTTCTTCATGTGTTATAAGTATCTCTTAACGTTATCGCTTTGTTCCGCCTGGCGCAGAAGGTCGGTCTGCAGGCGGCTGAGTATTTCCAGTTTGCGTTGGTTGAGCAGGATGGAGCGAATGTTCTCCTTCTGCAGCTCCAACGGGGGTGTCTCGTTGCTCATTTTGTAGTCGACGATGCGTACCAGATAGGTGACCGCGTCGTCGTTAAGCACAATGGTGTGGTTCTGTTTCAGATACAGGTTCTCGTTGTAGGTGACGATGGGCACTGTGCCCTGAAGGGTGTAGAAGGGAATCCAGCTCATGGCATCGTAGTAGCCAGTCAGCCCGTTGTGTGTGGCGATCTCTTCGAGGTCGACGATGTCGCGGTCGTCAAAGTCGCGCTTGCTGATGATTTTCTTCAGCTTAGACAGCAGTGGCGACTTGTTGGGCACCACCACATAGACGGCCTTCACAATGGCGTTCGTCAGGCGGAAATCGTCGCGGTGCTGCTCGTAGTATTCGCTGATCTGTTCGTCCGAGATGTTGGTGTCGAGTAGCTGGTTGACGATCTGCTGTTCGTAGCTGTAGGTGAGCAGGCTGTTGCGGTATTCTTGAATCTGGCGGTCGAAGTTATCCTTGATGTTTTTCTCGGCACGCGAGAGGATGACCGTCTGGCGGATCCATTGCTCCACGTAGTTGTTCACGATGGCGGCGCTGTCTTCGGCGCTGACCCCCTCGGCCACCAGACCGACCAGGTCGCTGCGGTGCAGCTGATGGCCATAGACCTCGGCCACCAGTGGCGATTCGTCGCTACGGTGTGTGCAGCCGCATAGCAGGAGGACGGCGAGAAGACTAATAGGTAATCGTGCGGACGACATCCTTGTTGATCTTCACATTGTATTTCTGCCGCAGTTCGTCGTTCAGGCGGCGCTCCACCTCGTTTTGCCATGCGTTGAGGTAGTATCCGCGAGCCTGGACGAGTCCTTTCAGGCTGCGAGGCAGCACCTCCTCGACCACGAGCAGGCGGTAGCCGTCGGTCTGATCCTGCAGGTAGACACCCTTCTGCCATTGGTCGTTGCCGAGCAATTTCTGGCGGGTCTGTTCCACCTGATCCACCGCCACCTTGACGATGTCGTCCGAGGGGAACTTCTTGCGGTTGATTTTCTTGAGCAAGAGGTTGCGCATCTCGCTGCTTCCCATCTCTTTCTTCTGCGCCTTGGTGATCAGCTTCTGGGCTTTCTCCGGATCCAGGGCATTGCGGTCGGCGACATCAATTATCGTTACGCGCGCGCGAGGATGGAAGAAGAAGAGCGAGTCGTCGGGGTTGTCGAGTCGCTTGGTGCGGCTCTCGCGGTTGAAGAAGTCGATGAATCCGGCCGTGTCGGACAGTGCCTTGTGCCATATCATCGCATCGTTATAGTTGAATATCATCAGGCCACGACGGTATTCCTCCACCACTTCGGCAAATTCGGGACGCTCCTTCTCGAGCTGGCTGTCGGCATAGACGATGCTGACGCTGTCGAGGAATTCCTCGTACTGGGTCTGCACATACCCCTTGATGCCTTCGGGCATCGAACGGCGTTGGTGGCTGCCGATGTAGCGGGCCACATCCAGTTCCGTGTAGAACTGCTTGGGGGTGACCACCAGTGTGTCGGTGTTGTTGTAGTCGCTGTCCTTGCATTTCCATTGGGCCGAGAACACCGAGTCGTTGACGTGGGCAACCAGGTTGTCTAATGTGGCCATCATTTTCACAGCCCCTTTGCGTTTGTGACCCTTGGGTTGTGGCATGGGCATGGCGGTGCGGTCCTCGATGCCGTATTTGGCGCGGCTCTCCTGCGCAAAGGTCTTGCGCGAGGCGTCGCCCCGCTGGTCGCGCGTCATGCGTTGTTTGTAGAAGCCCTCCAGGTTCTCGGACCGCGGCAGTGTGTCGCGTTTGATGAGCTTGATGATGTGCCATCCGTACTGGGTGAAGAAGGGGTGGCTGTATTCACCCTCTTTCATGCCCACCAACTCGTGGATGTATTCGGGCGGCAGCTGCGACAGGGCGGCATTGCTCAGCACACCGCCGTTGTCCGACGTGGTGCGGTCGTCGCTTTGACGGGCCAGCTGTTCGAACGCCACGCCTTCGTTCAGTTGGCGATACATCATGTATATGTCGGCCCGACGGTTGTTCGAGTCGGTGCTGTGGAGCCAGATGTGGGCCATCGTCAACTTGCCGAAGAGGCCTTCGACCCGGTCGATCAGCTTGATGATGTGGTAGCCATAGCGGGTGCGTACGGGTTGGCTCACCTCGCCCACTTTCAGCGCATAGGCGGCGTTCTCGAAGGGGTAGACCATGTCGAACACGGTGAAGTAGCCCAGGTCGCCTTCGTTGGCGCGGGGTTGCACACCGGGGTTGATGCTGTGGAAGTGGTCGTTGGCCACGGCGAAGAAGTCCTCGCCGTTGGTCACGCGGCGTCTCAGTTCCAGTGCTTTGTTGTAGGCTGTCAGCGTGTCGGCAGGCGCAGCGTCCTCGGCCACAGGCACCAGTATGTGGGCTGCGTGCAGCGAGTAGTGGTTGCGCTCGTAGGCTTCGGCCAGCAGGTTGCGCAGCACGTTCGAGTCAATCAGGTATGGCGCAGCCAATTCCTTGCGGTAGCGAGCCAGTTCGTTCTGCAGGCTGGCCACCGTGTCGAAGCCGCGTGCGTGTGCGTCGAGCAGTTTGGCGCGGAAGATGGCGTAGAGGTCTACGTATTCCTCGAGGGCGGCCTGCTTCTCGGCAAAAGTCACTCCCGGTTTGGCGGCCAGCTGCTGCCCCACGTTGTTGTAGAACTCCTTCATGAATTCCGACTGACGGATCTGCTGTCCGCCGACCTCCATAATGACGGGATTGGTGATGATCTGAGCCTTGATGCCAGTGCCAACGAGCATGGCTGCCGTTAGGACTGCTGCCGACAATATCTTTTTCATTTTGCCTTTAACAGGATTTAAATGGATGTATGGGTTTATACGTTTGGTTTATCTGCTGTAGTTCGGAGCCTCGCGGGTGATGGCGATGTCGTGCGGATGGCTCTCGGTGCGGCCGGCGGCGGTGATGCGTATGAACTTGGCCTGCTGCAGGGCCCCGATGGTGGCGCTTCCGGTGTAGCCCATGCCGGCCTTCAGACCGCCCACCATCTGGTAGAGCACCTCGCTGAGGGTTCCTTTGTAGGGCACGCGGCCCACGACACCCTCGGGCACCAGCTTCTTGGCGTCGGTCTCCTTGTCCTGGAAGTAACGGTCCTTCGAGCCGCTCTGCATGGCCTCCAGCGAGCCCATGCCGCGGTAGCTCTTGAACTTGCGGCCTTCGAAGATGATGGTCTCGCCCGGAGCCTCGTCGACGCCGGCCACCAACGAGCCGACCATCACCGAGCTGGCACCGGCGGCCAAGGCCTTGACGATGTCGCCGCTGTAGCGGATGCCGCCGTCGGCGATGACGGGCACGTCGTAGCCGCCCTGCTTCAGGGCGCCGCACACCTCGCAGACGGCCGTCAGCTGCGGCACGCCGATGCCGGCCACGATGCGGGTGGAGCAGATCGATCCCGGTCCGATGCCCACCTTGATGGCGTCGGCGCCGGCCTCGGCCAGCATCAGGGCCGCCTCGCCGGTGGCGATGTTGCCCACCACCACGTCGATGTCTTTGTATTTGTTCTTCACGCTCTTCAGGGCTTCCACCACGCGGATCGAGTGGCCATGGGCGGTGTCGATCACGATGGCGTCGGCACCGGCCTTCACCAGGGCGTCCACGCGGTCCATCATGTCGGGCGTGATGCCCACGCCGGCGGCCACGCGCAGGCGGCCGTTCGAGTCCTTGCAGGCGTTGGGACGCTCCTTGGTCTTCATGATGTCGCGATAGGTGATCAGGCCCATGAACTGGCCCTCTTTGTTCACCACGGGCAGCTTCTCGATCTTATGCTGCTGCAGGATGTCGGTTGCCTCGGCAAAGGTGGTTCCTTCGTGGGTGGTGATGAGCTTGGTGATCATGATCTCGCTCAGCGGGCGCTCCATGTCGCGCTCGAAGCGCAGGTCGCGGTTGGTCACCATGCCGATGAGCATCCGGTTCTCGTCGACGATGGGGATGCCGCCGATGCCGTATTCTTCCATCAGGCGCAAAGCGTCCTTCACTTTGGCGTCTTTCGTGAGGGTGATCGGGTCGATGATCATGCCGTTCTCGGCACGCTTCACCTTGCGCACCTCGTTGGCCTGGCGCTCGATGCTCATGTTCTTATGCAACACTCCGATGCCGCCCTCCTGGGCCATGCCGATAGCCATAGCGGCTTCGGTGACGGTGTCCATGGCGGCCGACACCAACGGGGTGTTGAGCATGATGCGCTTCGAGAAGCGCGACGCTACCGAGACTTCGCAGGGCAGCACTTCAGAGTAGGCGGGGACGAGCAGTACGTCGTCGTAAGTAAGGCCTTCGCCGATGAATTTAGTGGTGTCTGTGTACATATTCTTGTGGTTGTTTATTTACGTTTAAATATGTCTATATAAAATGCAAAAATACACAAATTATTCAATATGGCAAAAAAAATAATAAATTAATTATATATAAGTTTGAAATACAGCCGTGTGTAATACGCCCGATGGCGGGTGTGCATGCGTTCCGCACACTCCTTTTTCCGGTGTATCATGCAGGCATCATGCAGGCATCAACCATGCATCCGCTCTGCATCATGTCTGCATTTTAACATATCGCATGCTGTGGTGTCGTATGTAGAGACGCGGCACGCCGCGTCTCTACGTTTACTGACGGTAGAGGTCGTTGAGGGTGCGCATGGTGAGCTTGACGCCGTCGAGGTCGGCTGAGGGGTCGACGGGGATGAAGTCCACGATGCGGGTCTCGCCGGCCTTGAGGTCGAAGAAGTTGTCGCTGAAGTGGCCGTCGATGTGGGGCTCGGTGTCGAGGTAGACGTCGTAGAGGTCGCTCTGCGCGGTGACGGTCGCCTGTAGAGACGCGGCGTGCCGCGTCTCTACGGTGCAGGCGGGTTTGGGGTAGGTGCGGTCTTTGGGGTAGACGCTGTAGTAGCGCTGCCATGCCTGCAGGTCGGCATCGTCGGCGAAGAGGGCTTTGGCGCGGTAGTGCAGGGCCTTCCAGTTGCCGTAGTAGTCGATGCTGCTCCACGAGGCGACGGGCCAGCAGTCGTTGAGCTGCCAGTAGAGGGTGCCGCTGCAGCGCGGGTCGCTGAGGTGGCAGAGGATGCCGTAGCCCACGCCCCAGGCCTGCAGCAGCTGGCTGACGTAGGCGTAGTCCTCGAGGCTGAGGCTTTTACTGTCGAAGCCGTAGTACTGGCGCATGGCCTTGTCGATGATTTCGCGGCCGCGGCTGTGCTTCTGGTGGTTGCGGAGGGTGGGGGAGTCGATGTTGAGCTGGTCTTCGGGGCAGAACTGGCGGATGGTGCTCATCATGGGGTAGCTCTGGAAGCCGTACTCGCTCATGAAGCGGCCGGTCTTCTCTTTGTACACTTCGAAGGGAAACTCGCCCCACCAGACGCCCCAGTAGTGGCTGTCGCCGTGGGTGACGCACTCGGGGTGGCCCCAGCCGTAGAGCGGCGAGGTGGTGATGTAGGGACGCTGCATGGGGTCGCAGTCGCGGACGGCTTTGGCCAGGATGCTGGTCGAGCTGGTGTTGCTCGTCGTGCTGGAGTAGCCGAAGATGGTGTCCATGGCTTTCTCCAGGCGGGCGCGCTGTTCGGGCGTCCAGTTGAACTGGCCCTGCCAGCCCCAGTCTTCCCAGCCGTTCTTCACCTCGTTGTTGCCGCACCACA
>CAMNIH010000035.1 GCA_946540365.1 uncultured Bacteroidales bacterium | reverse complement strand
CACTGAAGAACGACTGAAGAACGACTGAAGAACGACTGAAGAAAAGGTAGAGTTGGGGTAGGCTTCACCATGCCCTGGATAAATTTGGATTTTTTTTGTTTGTATGTGTGAAAAAAAGTGTATATTTGCAATTTGCCACTCGAAAGAGCGTGACCCTTAATGTAATAATTGACAGATTATTATAATGAAAAATTATATAATATATATCATAGTGTTTCTGCTGTCTGCCCTGCCGAGTGTGGCGCAGACGCCCGCGCTGCCGGACAACGTGGATAGCGCCGATTGCGTTTATCTGCCGGAAGCGCAGCAATGGAGCATCGGGGCGCCGCGGCGGTCGACCGACGAGACGGCCCTGATCCTGAGCACTCCGCTGGTGGGCGATGTGGACGACGACGGCGAGACCGAGATCGTCATTACCGCCATGCCCGACGAGGGCAACTGGTGGGATCCGGACTACGACCCCTACGGACGTGCGTCGCACATCAACGTCTACCATGCCGACGGCTCGCTGAAGCGCACCTTCGCCGTGGCCCCGGGTAACGTGTACTACACGCCGGGCTTGGCGCGTGTGCGCTGGACCGACAGCACCTACCGCACCATCATCGTCACCTACGCCTCCAACGGCCGTTTCTATGCCTATTCCGGCACGGGCACCCAGCTCTGGATATCGAACAATACCTTCCAAACGCAGACCGGCGAAGAGCATCCGGTGCCAGCCATCTCGTTTGCCGACTTCAACCACGACGGGTGGACCGAGATGTATGCCGGGTCGGAGATCTACGACGCCGCCACGGGCGTGCTCCTCTGCCGCGACAACGCGGGCAACAAGGGTTTCACCGACCGTGCGTCGCACAGCGACCGCATCCCCTATATGACCATGGCGGCCGACCTCTGCGGCGACGACCGCCTGGAGCTGGCGGCCGGCAACGTGGTGTACGACGTCAACCTGCAGAGCCGCACCGACATGTCGCAGAACCAGATGACGGTGGTACACCATGTGCCCACGGCGGGCATGACCATGGAGGACGGCAGTGCCATCCCGTACCACGACGGCAACACCTTCCTGGTCGACATCAACGAGGACGGCCGCCTGGACGTGCTGGTAATGTACGAGCAGACCACGACGAGGACCATCTTCCTGTATGTGTGGGACGTGCAGGGCGACAGCATCATCTGCTCGCGCAAGATAGGCAACGCGCGCAAGTTCGGCACGCCGCAGATCGGCGACATCGACGCCGACGGCCATCCGGAGGTCTGCTTCGTGGTGGGCACCGTGGAGGGCGTGGTGGCCGGCAGCAACGACAAGATCTATGCCCTCAAGCGCAATCCGGCCTCGCGCCAGATGTCTATCTTCTGGACCACCGACCACGCCGACCAGTCGGGCTCGACGGGCCTGACGCTCTTCGACTTCAACCAGGACGGCATCGCCGAACTGATCTACCGCGACGAGACCCAGATGCGCATCATCAACGGCAGCCTGCGCCACCACGAGACGGGGGCCGCGCTGACCGAGCCCTACAACATGACCACCTACCCCTGCGGCAGCTCGACGGTGATGGAGTACCCGGTGGTGGCCGACGTGGACGGCGACGGCGAGGCCGAAATCATCGTGCCGGGCTACCAGCCTTCGGCGATGATCACCTCGCAGCGCACGGGCTACATCTACATCTTCAAGTCGGGCGGCGCCCAGTGGGCACCGGCGCGGCCGGTGTGGAACCAGTACATGTACAACGTCACGTGCGTCAACCGCGACCTGACGGTGCCGCAATACCTCTACAACAACGCTACGCCGTTCACCGCCTTGGACGGCACGGTGAGCCGGCCATACAACAACTTCCTGCAGCAGGCCACCACCATCGATGTCCACGGGCAGCCCTTCAGCGCGGTGGCCGATGTGGCGGCCGACAGCATGGCGGTGGAGTACGGCAGCGAGGCGCTCGGCGTCACCCTCTACTACTGCAACCACGGCTCGATCCCGCTGTCGGCGCCCTACCGCGTGACGGTCTTCGCCGAGGCGCAGGGCGGTGCAGCGGCGGCGGTGGCCACCGTGGGCCAGCCGCTGCCGATCGACAGCTGCACCAGCCTGCAGATCACCATCCCCTACACCGACCTCAACGGGGTGACCCGTCTGGTGGTGGCCGCCAACTGTGCCGGTGGCGGCATCGCCCAGAACGGGGGCCTCTCGGCCGAATGCGACACCACCAACAACTGCGTGAGCCAGATGATCGGGGCCCATTACTTCTACGACACCATTGTCTGCGAGAACCAGTTGCCGACCACCTGGCACGGCATGGCCGTCACCACCGACAGCCTCTACATGGACTCGCTGACGGCCGTCAGCGGCATGGACAGCATCGTGATGATGCACTTCGTGGTGAACGACGTCTTCGAAGGGGTCGACTCGGTGGTCATCTGTCCGGGCTTGCCCTTCCTCTACCATGGCGTCGACTACGGTGGCCCCACCTCCTTCGACCTGCCCCTCACCACCCGTGCGGGGTGCGACAGCCTGGTGCATGTGACCCTCTACGAACGCGACAGCAACTATCGCGTGGCGCCGTTCTATCGCATAGACAGCCTCGAATGGCTCGAACCCGACAGCATCCTCACCGTCTGTGCGCCCGCCACGCTCGATATGTTCGACTCCACGCCTGGCGCGGTGGTGCGCGACTGGCTCTTCTACACGGCCGACAGTACGGTCTCCTCCTCCGACGAGGCGGTCTCATGGCGGTTCGACGAGGGCAGCCGGCAGGTGAGTGCCTATGTGAGCCTCGTGGTCATCGACTCCTGGGGCTGCTTCGACACACTGGGTTGGCCGGTGGTGGTTCTGCCCAAGCCCCGGCCCGAGTTCCAGTGGGAGCGTGATGTGCCGGCCATCGACAACCCCGAGGCCCAGTTCCACAACCTCTCGCAGCCCGACGGCGGGACCTACCTGTGGCGCATCCAGAGCGCCGAGGGCGGCTCGTTCGACACCACCTCCGAGGTCGCCCCCTTCTATCATTGGGGCGAGCCGGGCGACAATATGGAGGGCGACTACATCGTGCGCCTGCTGGCCCACTGGGAGCATACGGTCGAGGCTTTCCGCACCGACACCCTCTTCGCAAGCGGCGACCCGCGGCTGGGAAGCACCCTCTTCGAGACGTTCACCCACACGTGCATCGACTCGATGGAGCATACGATCACCATCACCAACGATTACCTGCAGTTCCCCAATCTCGTCACCCCCAACGGCGACGGCGTCAACGACATCTGGGAGGTGAAGAACCTGCTCGACTACGGCAACTACTCGATGAATGAACTCTGGATCTACGACCGCACGGGCGCGCAGGTCTACCATGAGAAGGACATCCGTAGCATCGAACAGTTCTGGGATCCCAACGCCACGCGCAGCCCCGACGGCACCTACTTCTACCGCTTCACCGCCCAGGGCCAGTACGGCATCGTCAAACGCAATGGATTGATCGAAGTATTGAGATGAACATGCAACACTTGTTGATCGTCGACGACGAGGAGGACATCTGCGAAATCCTCCGTTTCAACCTCGCGACCGAGGGCTATGCCGTCGACACCGCCCTCAGCGCCGAGGAGGCGCTCGCCCTGATGGCTGGCAGCACGTACGACCTGCTGCTGCTCGATGTGATGATGGAGCGCATGTCGGGCTTCGAGATGGCGGAACACCTGCGCCAGCAGGGCGACCGCACCCCCATCATCTTCCTCACCGCCCTCGGCGGCCACGACGACCAGCTGCACGGCTTCTCCGTCGGGGCCGACGACTACATCGCCAAGCCCTTTTCGTTCGACACCGTCCTGGCCCGTGTGCGAGCCGTCCTGCGCCGCACCGCACCGTCGGCCCCCACGGCGCTGAACAGCCTCACCAAGCGCGAGCATCTGATCCTGCAACTCTTCAGTCAACATCCCGGCCGCTACTTCTCCCGCGAGGAGATCCTCGAGGCCGTGTGGCCCGACGACGCCCTCGTCGGCGAACGCAGCGTCGACGTCCATATCGCCCGCCTGCGCAAGAAACTCGGCCCCGACGGCAACCGCATCGTCAACAAAACCGGATTCGGCTATGGACTGGTCTGACTGGGCGGTGTGGGCGGCCTTGGGCACCCTGGTGGTGGCGGCGTGGCTGCTGGTGAGGCTGCTCCGCAAGAACCGTCGGCTGCACCAGATGGCCGACGAGTCCAACCGTCTGCGGCGCGAGGCCGAAGCCACCGAACAGCGCAACCGCCAGCTGAAGCAGGAGATGACCAACAATATAGCCCACGAACTGAAGACGCCTGTCAGTTCCATCCGCGGCTATCTGGAGATACTGCTCGGCGACCGTCCCCTTGACGACGAACGTCGCCGCTACTACCTCGACCGCTGCTACCGTCAGACTCTCCGCCTCAGCGACCTCATCTCCGACGTCTCGATCATCAACAAGTTGGAGGAGAGCGCCGACCTCTTCCCCAAGCAGCAGGTCGACGTGTCAGTCATTGTCTGCGAGGCTCTCGACGAATTGCTCGACAAGGCCGACCGGCAGGGGATCACGGCCGACAACCGACTGCCGCAGTCCATGCCGCTGCTTGGCAACCACGAGTTGCTCTACTGCATCTTCCGCAACCTCATGGAGAACACCATCGCCCATGCCGGCACGGGGGTCCACGTTGTGATCGAGACCTACAAAACGGCTGCCGACCATTACTATATACATTATTATGATAACGGCATCGGCGTGCCCGACGAATACCTCACACGGCTCTTCGACCGTTTCGTCCGCATCGACCAGGGGCGGTCGCGCCGCAACGGCGGCACGGGGCTGGGCCTGAGCATCGTCAAGCATGCCGTCCTCTTTCACGGCGGCGAGATCTACGCCAAGAACAGACCCGAGGGCGGCCTCGAATTCTTCTTCTCACTAAGGGAATAACAATCACTACATTATGCACGTCACACCGATACAGATACGCTTCAACGACGTGGACCAGATGGGACACGTCAACAATGCCGTCATCATGGAATACCTCGACCTGGGCAAGGACGCCTTCTTCTCGTCCCACGGCCTGCCGCCCACCAAGGGCGACTTCACCGTGATGGTGGTCCACTACGAGGTGGACTTCAAGCGGCAGATCCACTACCACGACACCATCCATGTGGAGAACGAGCTCGAGAAGTTGGGCAACAAGAGCCTGACGATGATGCAGCGCGTGGTGGACAGCACGAGCGGCGAGGTGTGTGTGGTGTGCCGCACGGTGATGGCCGGCTATCGCCGCAGCACCTCGCGGTCCGAGGTCATCCCCGATGAGGTGCGCCAGTGGCTCCAGCGCTGAATCAGGACTGCTTTCGGGATTTCTTCATGGCGTCGAGTTCCTCTTTGAGGTAGCGTCCGGTGAAGTTGTTCTTTTGTTTGGCCAGCTCTTCGGGGGTGCCGCAGAAGGTGATGTTGCCACCGGCGCGGCCGCCGTCGGGCCCGAGGTCGATGATCCAGTCGGCCACCTTGATAACGTCCATATTGTGTTCGATGACGAGGACAGTGTTGCCGCGGTCGACGAGTTTCTGCAGCACGTCGAGCAGCACGCGTATGTCGTCGAAGTGGAGGCCGGTGGTGGGCTCGTCGAGGATGTAGAGGGTGCGGCCGGTGTCGGACTTGCTGAGTTCGGTGGCCAGTTTGATGCGCTGTGCTTCGCCGCCGCTGAGGGTGGTGGACTGCTGGCCGAGGGTGATGTAGCCGAGGCCCACGTCCTGGAGGGTCTTGAGCTTGCGGTGCAGTTTGGGCATCGAGGCGAAGAAGTCGACGGCCTGGTTGATGGTCATGTCGAGGATGTCGGAGATGGACTTGCCGCGGTAGCGGATCTCGAGAGTCTCGCGGTTGTAGCGCTTGCCGCCGCAGACCTCGCACTGGACGTAGACGTCGGGCAGGAAGTTCATCTCGATGGTGCGCAGGCCGGCGCCCTTGCAGTGTTCGCAGCGGCCGCCGCTGACGTTGAAGGAGAAGCGGCCGGCCTTGTAGCCGCGGATGCGGGCCGAGGGCAGCTCGGCGAAGAGGCGCCGTATGTCGTCGAAGAGGCCCACGTAGGTGGCGGGGTTGGAGCGCGGTGTGCGGCCGATGGGCGACTGGTCGATCTGGATGACTTTGTCGATATGCTCGATGCCCTCGATCGACTCGTAGGGCAGGGGCGCCCGCAGCGAGTGGTAGAAGTGCTGGCTGAGGATGGGCTGCAGGGTGTCGTTGATGAGGGTGGACTTGCCGGAGCCGCTGACGCCGGTGACGCAGACGAGGAGCCCGAGGGGCAAGTCGAGGTCGACGCCCTTGAGGTTGTTGCCCGTGGCGCCGCGCAGGACGAGGTGGTCGTGTCCGGCGACGGGGCGGCGGTGGGGGATGGCGATGTCGCGCCGGCGCGCGAGGTAGTCCAGCGTCAGGCTGTCGCCTGATGCATGGGAATTGGTGTCGGGGGTGCCGGCGAAGAGCACCTTGCCGCCGTGGATGCCGGCGCCGGGGCCGATGTCGACGAGGTAGTCGGCGGCGAGCATCATGTCGCGGTCGTGTTCGACGACGATGACGGAGTTGCCGAGGTCGCGCAGCTGCTTGAGAGCGTCGATCAGACGGCGGTTGTCGCGCTGGTGGAGGCCGATGGAGGGCTCGTCGAGGATGTAGAGCACGTTGACCAGCTGGGATCCGATCTGGGTGGCGAGGCGTATGCGCTGGGCCTCGCCGCCGCTGAGGGTGCGGGCGCTGCGGTTCATGCTGAGGTAGCCTACGCCCACGTTGTTGAGGAAGGTGAGGCGTTTGAGGATCTCGGTCAGCACGTCGTGGGCCACGGTGCGGTCGCGCTCGTCGAGCTGCGGCTCGAGGGCGGTGAGCCACTCCTGCAGCTCCAGCAGATCCATGTCGGCCAGGTCGCCGATGTTCTTGTCCAGTATGCGGAAGGCGAGGCTCTCGGGCTTCAGCCGGTGGCCGTGGCATTCGGGGCAGGGGACGGTGTTCATGAACGAGGCGGCCCACTTCTGCAGGCTCGAGGGCGAGTCCTCGTTGCTGAGGTTGGCGATGTAGGAGACGATGCCAGGGAAGCCGCTGAGGAAGCCGGGGTCTTCGGGATCCTCGATGCCGGTGAAGCCGGCGGTGCCGTAGAGGATGGCGTTCATGGCCTCCTCGCTGATCTTCTCGATGGGGTCGTCGAGCGTGAAGTCGTAGTGCTTGCCCATGAGTTCCAGCTTGCGGTAGACGTAGTTGGTGGGCGAGTATTTGCCCAGCACCTCGATGCCGCCGTCGCGGATGCTCTTCTTGGCGTTGGGGATGAGCTTCTTCATGTCGATCTGTGCCACCTCGCCCAGACCGTTGCAGTGGGGGCAGGCGCCGTAGGGCGAGTTGAACGAGAAGGTGTTGGGCTCGGGTTCGGGGTAGGAGAGGCCCGTGTCGGGGTCCATGAGCATCTTGCTAAAGTAGCGGATGGCGCCCTTGTCGTCGTTGTCGAGCACCATGAGGATGCCCTTGCCCTGGCGGAAGGCGGTCTGGACGGCCTCGCGCAGACGGGCGGCGTTGCCGGTGGCGCGCAGGCGGTCGACGACGAGCTCGATGTCGTGTACCTTGTAGCGGTCCACCTGCATCTTGTAGGTGATCTCCTTCACCTCGCCGTCCACCCTCACCTTGAGGAAGCCCTTCTTGGCCACCTGCTCGAAGAGCTCGCGGTAGTGGCCCTTGCGCCCCTTGACCAGCGGCGCCATGATGAGGATGTCGTGCGAGCCGTAGCTCTCCTTGATGAGTTCGATGATCTTCTCCTCGCTGTACTTGACCATGGGCTTGCCGCTGTCGAGGCTGTAGGCCTTGCCAATGCGGGCGTAGAGGAGGCGCAGGAAGTCGTAGGTGTCGGTGATGGTGCCCACGGTCGAGCGCGGGTTGTTGTTGGTGCTCTTCTGTTCGATGGCGATGACGGGCGAGAGGCCCTCGATGAGGTCGACGTCAGGCCGCTCCATGTTGCCGATGAAATGGCGGGCATAGGCCGAGAAGGTCTCCATGTAGCGGCGCTGCCCCTCGGCGTGGATGGTGTCGAAGGCCAGGGAGGACTTGCCGCTGCCGCTCAGTCCCGTAAACACCACCAGTTGGTTGCGCGGTATCTCCAGATCGATGTTCTGCAGGTTGTGCTCACGGGCACCAAGTATTTTGATCTTCTCGCCGTTGTCCATAGGGGATTATTCGTACTCGTAGTGAGTGGTTATTGTAGAATTAGGGGATTCCCAGGTGCGGGTCGTGGGGTAGTCGCCGTCGTACTCGTAGGTGTAGGTGGCGTAGCAGTTGTTGTCAATATATTTCGAAGTTATGTTGTTTTTCGACAGATTTCCACCTAAAAGGTACCAATAGATTGCAAACTCGCGCGGGATGCAGCGGTAGGGGGAGATCTTGTTGTCGTAGCTGTAGCCCATTGTATACGGTATGTTTTCGTCGTCGGTCGGATTTACATACGTCACTTGTGTGAGGTTGCGGTTTTGCCATACTGGGTTCCTGAAATGGGAAATCCATTGGCCGTCCCATAGAAACTGGATGTCGATGACATCGCTGCTGTCGTTGTAGAACACCTTTTGGCCACCCATCTCGGTGAGGTATCTGCCTGTGTAGGTGAACGGCTCGTCCCACTCCCACGTGTCGGGTGGATTGATGTTGCCGGCAGTGTCAAGGCTGTAGAAAGTTGAAACGCCGTGGATATTGACGATTCTGTCCCCCTCGTAAGAGAATGAGAGAACATCATTCTGGCACAAATACACGTGGTTGTCGAATTCTGACGCGGAATAAATGTATTGACGCACAGAAGTCAACCGATCGCCCTCCCAGGTGAACACTGTCGAATCGGGGATGACGACGGTGTCGTTGTTTCCCGTCCAGTCGTAAATGCTTTCCTCGTCCTCGGTATAGATTTTTTTCAAATGCCGGTCGGCAGTCATGTCGTGATATTCCTCGGGGAGGCGGTAGACGCTGTCGTTGGGTTCCTCTGTGTTCTCCTTCTCGCAGCCGGCCAGCAGACCGATTGCTGCCAGGAGCCAGAACTGTAATATTCTTTTTTTCATTGTGAAATGTGTTTAGATTTTTTCTATCAGTGTCGTGTCGTGCTTGCCCTTCACGATGGTGTTGTATTCGGTCCCTTTCTTGACCGGTATCTTTACCTTGTAGGTCTTTCCGGCTTTGTTCTTGAGGGTGCTGGAGGTGAGCCATGGGTTGAGCGAGCGCAGCACCTTGTAGGTGGTGCCGTGCTCGGTGGCGAAGTCCACCAGGTCGACCTCCTGTCCGCCGAGGTCCACCTCGGTGGTGGGCACTTCGGGGTAGGTGTCGCAGCGGCGCACGTAGAAGCCGTAGTCCTGCGGGTGCTGCATGATGAGCTTCAGGGCCAGGATGCGGTAGACGTAGCGCTGGGTCTCCTGGTTGAGCAGCAGCTCGTAGTAGCTGTCCTGACGCTGGGCCACGAGACGCTTGTTGAGGCCGCCCTCGCCGCAGTTGTAGGCTGCGGCGGCCGAGGTCCAGCTGCCGAAGCGCCGCTTGAGGTCCTTCAGGTACTTGCATGCCGCCACCGTCGAGGCCTCCAGGTGGTTGCGCATGTCGATGTCGTCGCCCACTTCGAGGCCGTATTTCTGCCCGGTGGTCTTCATGAACTGCCACCAGCCCTGGGCCCCGGCGGGCGAGGTGACGCACTGCAGGCCGCTCTCGATGACGCAGAGGTATTTGAAGTCCTCCGGCACTCCCTGCTCCTTCAGTATGCGCTCGATGGTGGGGAAGACGCGCGTGGCGCGCTTGATGTTGAAGAGGGTGTTCGACTGGTAGTACATGTTGCTCACCAGCTCGCGGTCGAGGCTCTCGCGCACATAGTACTGGTTCAGCGGCACCCGCTCGCCGGCAAAGCTGAGGGTGTCCGGTATCGAGGGGGCGTAGATGCGGTAGTCGGCACGGATGGCGCGCTGGTGTACCGCCTCGCTCTCCTCCTTGCGGGTGGCAAAAATAAAGGCTTCTCCGGCAATAGCCAAAGAGGCCAGTATGATGGCGACGACAGAAAGCTTCTTCATGACGTGACTTTGTTGACGATTAGACGGGCGATCTCCTGCTTGCTCAGCAGGGGGCTCTCCTCGCGGCTGCCGTCGGCGCCGAGGATGGTCACCTTGTTGGTGTCCACGCCGAAGCCGGCTCCGGCGTCGCGCAGCGAGTTCATGACGATGTAGTCCAGATGTTTGCGCTCCAGTTTGCCCTGGGCGTTCTCCAGTTCGTGGTCGGTCTCGAGGGCGAAGCCCACCAGGCGTTGCCCGGCGTTCTTCATGCCGCCGAGGGTGGCCAGGATGTCGGGGTTCTGCACCAGGCGGAGGGTCATGCCCTCGTCACCCTGCTTCTTGAGCTTGTGGTCGGCGCAGCTCTCGGGCCGGTAGTCGGCCACGGCGGCCGAGAGGATGGCCCCGCGGCAGGCGGGGAAGGCCTTGACGGCGGCGGCGTACATCTCGCGGGCGCTCTCCACGCGCACCAGATGTACCCGTGGGTGGCGGCAGTCCAGGTGGGTGGGGCCGCTGACGAGCTCCACGTCGGCCCCTTGGGCGGCCAGCGCTTCGGCCAGGGCGAAGCCCATCTTGCCGCTGCTGTAGTTGCCGATGAAGCGCACCGAGTCGATGCGCTCGTAGGTGGGCCCGGCGGTCACCAGCCAGCGCTGCCCGGCCAATGGCTCGGCCAATGGTTCTGTGTGTTGCAACAGTGTTGCAACATACCCGACGATCTCCTCCGGCTCGGCCATGCGCCCCACGCCCGACGTGCCGCAGGCTAGCTCGCCCTCGGCGGGCCCCACGGTGTGGATGCCCCACGAGCGGAGGGTGGCCATGTTGCGCTGCACGGCCGGATGGGCCCACATAAGGCTGTTCATCGCCGGGGCCATGACGACCGGCTTGCCCGAGAAGGCCAGCAGCAGCGTCGACAGGGCGTCGTCGGCGATGCCGGAGGCCACCTTGCCGATGATGTTGGCCGTCGCCGGAGCCACCACCAGCATGTCGCCCCAGTCCTTGAGCGAGATGTGCTCGGTGCCGCCCGAGGCGAAGAGGTCGCTGTAGAGCGGCGCCCCGCTGACGGTCTCGAGGGTGACGCGCGTGACAAACTGCAGCGCGTGCTCGGTGACGGCGCAGCGCACCGTGTGGCCTGCTTTCACCAGCTGCCGCACCAGCTCGGGCGCCTTGTAGGCGGCGATGCCTCCTGTGATGCCAACGACGATGTTCATCCCTGCGGACTTGGTGTCTTACTGTTCGTTGATGACTTGCTCCTCCAGCTCCTCGAGGTGGCGCTTCTGCTGATCCTCCTTGGCGGGGTTGCGGTAGTAGATCTTGCCTTCGAGGTACTCCTCGGTGGCCTCCAGGCTGGGCTTGGGCTGCTGCTCGTAGCGGCGCACGATCTCCACCTGCTCGCGGTTCTCGAAGATCTCGTCCACGCTGTCGTTGTTGCTCTTGAAGTCGTCGATCTTGCTGTGCAACTCTTTCTTCTCCTCGGCCGCGATCTGGTTGGCGCGCTTGGTGAGCACGGCCACGGTCTCATAGATGTTGTTGGTCATGTTGCTGAAGTCGGCGGTGTTGCGCGTGATGGTGGTGTTGATTACCTTTTTTTTCTTTTCTTCCATGATGTATGTATGTTGTTTCTCTTCTTGTTTGTTGATTACTCGATGGAGGCCCCCTGCTCGAGGGTGGTCAGTGCGGCGCGCGCCTTGGTGTAGATGTTCTGGGCGGCAGCCAGCCGTTTCGACCCGGCAAAGCTGCTGCTGAACTTCTCGAAGTCGTTGACCACCAGCTGCAGGCGCTCGCGCTGCTTGTCCTCGCGGCTGTTGATGGCGAAGCGGTAGCCAGCGTCGAGCTGGTAGAACATGGCCTCCTCGCGTTGCGTCGACTCGGGGTAGAGGTTCAGAAAACGACGGAACGACTCGTAGGCCGCGTGGTATTCCTCCGTGAAGTAGTAGCCGTAGGCTATCTCATAGTCCTTCTTCATCAGCTTCTCGCGCATCTCGTCCAAGCAGCGGTTCACCTCGGGCATGTAGGTGCTGCGGGGCCACCGTTCGGCGAAGCTCTCCATCTCCTCGATGGCTTCGCGCGTCACCTTCTGGTCCAGCGCGTACTCGGGCGAGTCGAGGTACTTGCAGCGGGCCGACAGATAGGTGGCGTCTTCTAACCGTGTGCTGTAGGGGAACTGACGCGTGAAGCGCTTGAACTGGTAGGCCGCCGTAAAGTAGTCCTTCTCCTTGTACAGGCACTGGGCATAGTACCACGCAATCTCCTCGGCATTCTCCTTGCCGCGGTAGTGCAGCGTCAGGTTCTCGAACAGCTGGATGGCCTTCGAGTAGCTGTTGTTGTTGTAATAGCGCATGGCTGCTTCGTACTTGGCCTCATAATTGTTGCTGTTGAGCAATTTCTCGTATCCATTACAAGATGTTAGGACTAAGCACGTTGCGCAAATTCCTATGATGGTTTTTATATTTTTCATAGCGTGCAAAGATACGCCTTTTTTTTAAATTACGCGAAAAAATGTTGCCTTGTCCCCCTGCAACAGGCTCTTTGCACCCTGCGGGCTCACACTGTTTTCCGGCGTGTGAAGATCTTTTCCAACAGCCGGTACGACAGGAGACGCACCTGGTCGAAGAGCAGTGCAAACAGGAAAAATCCGACTGCTGCCAGCAGGATGACTCCCAGGTTGCCCCATGTCGTCGGTTGGGATAGGTATTTGACGGATAGAGGGTATATCTCGGGCAGCGCGTCCTGCAGCAGATAGGCGGCAATGGCCGACTGCGCTATGCGGTTGATAACCTTGTTGTTGTGGACGTTGAGGCGCAGGAATAGGCAAAAGAGGGCGGCGGCTCCCAGCATGACGAGCGGATGGTTGTACGACAGTTCGCTGCGGTTGATGAGCGGCGGGGTGTCCTGCCACATTACAAGTGCGGCCCATAGCGTGGCGGCCAGCAGGTAGACGGCCAGCAGTTTGGCCTTCGGGTACCGTTTCAGCCATGCGTGTGCCGCAAGGGTGTCCTCGCTCTGGCGGAGGGTGTTGCCCAGAACATAGAGCGTGATGAAGTGGAAGATGGAGTATCCATTGTCCACACTGCCCCACCAGCCGATGTAGATGTCGGCCACAAGGATGCACAGCAGACTGATCCGCATCGTCTTGGCATCCATGGCTTTCAGTGCCGCGTTGAGCAGGGGCGAGATCAGCATCAGCAGGGTGTATTGCGTGATGAACCACCAGTGGTTGTTGTGCGTGAGCGGGAAGAGGCTGCTGATCAGCAGGGATTTTCCTGGGCGTCCGCCGGCGTTCAGCCGTATGGCGAGGTTGATCACGAAAGCGTAGAATATCACCAGGAAGAGATAGGAGAGGATGCGTCGCCACGAAAGGCGGATGGTGAAGTAGCCGCTAATGAGCACAAAACAGTTGACGGCCACATAGCACAAAGCGTTGAGCCAGACGGCCCCCACCGGTGCGCTGCCATCCATCACGTCGGGGTAGAGGGCGTGGATGATGAAGTGGTGGGTCATGATCATCAGCATGCTGACGATCCGAAGCAGTTCGATGTTGCTCTTGCGTTCCATGGGCTTTAGGGGGTGGTGTTGATCCGGTTGTAGGGGCAGGCCGACTGGCAGATGTCGCAGCCGAGGGTGTAGCCCCGGCTGTCGATGTCGGGCGGCAGGGGGCGGGGGGGGTGGGTGGTGTAGTAGGCTGTGCAGCGGGCTGCGTTGATCATCGGCAGCCCGTCGGGGGCGATGGCACCG
>CAMNIH010000034.1 GCA_946540365.1 uncultured Bacteroidales bacterium | reverse complement strand
ATCACTGAAGAACGACTGAAGAACGACTGAAGAACGACTGAAGAAAAGGTAGACCAGACCCTGTGTCAAGGGGGCGTCAGCCGGTGCAGGGGTGCGGGAGGACGGACGGCATTTTTTTCAAAAGATAAAATCGCCCCCTGACAACTCTTTTTGTCAACCATCTTAGGTGAATAAAATGACAACCAAACACAGCGACAGGCACTTAGAAATCAACCGCTGGAAAATAGGTTTTGAATATCAAACATTTGCCATTAACCGCTGGTTTTCAAGGCATTCAAAACGTTATCAACAGCCAAATTGTTAATCTTCAATCGCCTATTGAGTTTTCAACAAAAAGGTGTGGACGGGTGCTTTTTTTTGAAAAAAAAATTTCAACAAGTCACAAAAAATCGTATCTTTAAAGAGCGGGCCGAAATGTTAAAATCAAAATTTCGGTTTGTAAATGTGTTTTTTATGGAAATGCGTTTTTCCGTGCCGCCGCCCGAGGGGCGTTTTCTTTACAAAACTCAGATGGATTATCCAAATTTTTTTTTCACTTTCTGTACACATAATTTGAGTGATATTTGCAAGGTGAACGAGGGGGCTCCGGCTGTGTGCGAAATGAAAATTGGAGGTTGAAAACGAACGGGTTGCCCGAAACAGATAACGAACAAAGGAAACTATTGAAAACAGAAATATGATCGAGGAAGACTACAAAAGAGTATGGGCCGAGTGCCTGGAGGTAATCAAGGACACACTGGGGCCGGAAAACCGCAAAGCCTACGAGACGTGGTTCACGCCCATCGTGCCGCTGAAGCTCGAGGGGTCCACCCTGTTGGTGCAGGTACCGAGCCAGTTCTTCTACGAGTGGATCGAGGAGCACTACATCGACCTGCTGCGCCGCGTGATCCGCATGCACCTGGGCCCCGGCGCCATGCTGAAGTACAGCATCGTCATGGACCAGACCATCCCCGGCGACCCGCTGACCACCATGCTGCCCTCGCAGCAGCTGCGCGCCACCCGCAACCCGATGACCGACCTGCCGGTCAACCTTAATAAAGAAGGCGCGCGCGAGCTGCCCAACCCCTTCGTCATCCCCGGCATACAGAAAACCCGCATCCCCTCGCAGCTCTCGCCCAACTACACGCTCGAGAACTTCGTCGAGGGCGACTGCAACCGGCTCGCCCGCTCGGCCGGCTACGCCGTGGCCGACAAGCCCGGACAGACGGCCTTCAACCCCCTGCTGCTCCATGGCGGCGTGGGCCTGGGCAAGACCCACCTGGCCAACGCCATCGGCATGAAAACCCGCGAACTGCACCCCGACAAGGTGGTGGTCTACGTCACCAGCGAACAGTTCATGCAGCAGTATGCCGAAGCCGGCCGCACCGGCACCACCAACGACTTCATCTACTTCTACGAGCAGCTCGACGTGCTCATCATCGACGACATCCAGTTCTGGTCGGGCAAGGGCCCCAAGACCCAGGAAGCCTTCTTCCACATCTTCAACCACCTGCACCAGCGCGGCTGCCAGATCATCATCACCTCCGACAAGGCTCCCGGCGAGCTGCAGGGCCTCGAGCCCCGCCTCATCAGCCGCCTCAAATGGGGCCTCAACGCCGACCTGCAGGCTCCCGACGTCGAAACCCGCAAGCGCATCCTGCGCCAGAAGCTGCACAACGACGGCATCGAGATGAGCGACGAGGTGATCGAATACATCGCCTACAACATCAACACCAACGTGCGCGAACTCGAAGGCGCCCTGATCTCGCTCATCGCACAGAGCTCGCTCAACCGCAAGCAGATCACCCTCGAGCTCACCAAGCAGATGATCGACAAGTACGTCCAGAGCTCCAGCCGCGAGGTCACCATCGACTACATCCAGAAGGTGGTCTGCGACTACCTCGAGCTGCCGGTCGACGCCATCCAGCAGACCTCGCGCAAGCGCGAGATCGTGCAGGCCCGCCAGCTGAGCATGTACTTCGCCAAGAAGATCACCAAGTCCAGCCTCGCCGTCATCGGTGCCCAGTGCGGCAACAAGGACCACGCCACCGTGCTCCACGCCTGCAAGCAAATCGAGAACCTCCGCCAGACCGACCGCTACATGCGCACCATGGTCGAGGAGCTGGAGAAGAAACTCTCCGAGTGATGAAGGTCGCCTTCAAGCCCGGCACTATGATCTACCCGCTGCCGGCGGTGATGGTCACCTGCGGCGACGAGCCCGACAACTGGAACATCATCACCGTCGCCTGGACGGGCACCCTCTGCTCCGACCCGCCGATGTGCTACGTCTCCATCCGCCCCTCGCGCCACAGCCACGCCCTCATCAGCCGCACGGGCGAGTTTGTCATCAACCTCACCACCACGGCCCTCGCCCGCCAGACCGACTGGTGCGGCGTCCGCAGCGGCCGCGACTGCAACAAGTTCCGCGAGATGGGCCTCCACACCGAACCCGCCCAGCTGGTCAAGGCGCCCCTCATCCGCGAGAGTCCCCTGTGCATCGAATGCCGCGTCCGCGAGGTCAAACCCCTCGGCACCCACGACATGTTCATGGCCGACGTGGTCGCCGTCGACGCCGAGGAGAGCCTCATCGACCGCAGCACCGGCCAGTTCCAGCTCAACCACGCCGGCCCGCTGGCCTACAGCCACGGCCGCTACTACGCCCTCGGCGAGCGCCTGGGCGGCTTCGGCTTCAGCGTCAAGAAGCCCCGTAGGGGCGACAGATAATAGCCGGGGGTGTCTGGTGTGCCCCGCGAGCTTGACGAGCGAACCCCCGGAATAAATATAAATTATCCGATGAGCCCCGAAGGGGCGACACAAAAACAAACAACATGAACATCGTCTGTGTAGAATCCCTCGGCATCAGCCGCGACCGCTTCGAGACCCTCCGCGAACACTACGCCTCCATGGGCCACACCTTCACCTATTACCTGGACCGTCGCGAGGACGAGGCCACCCTCGCCGACCGCATGCGCGACGCCGACGTGGTCGTCGTCAGCAACATCAAGCTGCCGGCCACGGTCCTCGGCCAGTGCCCGAAGCTGCGCTACCTCAGCGTGGCCTTCACCGGCCTCGACCATATCGACCTCGCCTACTGCCGCGAGCACGGCATCGAGGTGCAGAACGCCGCCGGCTACTCCACCACCGCCGTCAGCGAGCTGGCCGTGGGCATGATGCTCGACCTGCTGCGCAACATCGTCACCCTCAACGAGGTCATCCGCCAGGGCGGCAGCCGCGGCACCTTCCTCGGCCGCGAGCTGCGCGGCAAGACCGTCGGCATCGTCGGCACCGGCGCCATCGGCACCGCCACGGCGCGCCTGTTGCTGGCCTTCGGCGCCACGGTCGTGGCCTGGAGCCGCACCGAGCGCCCCGAGGTCAAGGCCATGGGCGTCGAGTACCTGCCGCTCGACGAGCTGCTGCGCCGCAGCGACATCGTCTCGCTCCACGTGCCGCTGAACGACAAGACGCGCCACCTCATCGGCCGCGAGCAGCTGGCCCTGATGAAGCCCACCGCCCTGCTGGTGAACACCGCCCGCGGCCCCGTGTGCGACATCGCCGCCGTCGGACAGGCCCTGGTCGACGGCACCATCGCCGGCGCCGCCTTCGACGTCTTCGAGCAGGAGCCTCCCCTCCCCATCGACCACCTGCTCCTCTCCAGCCGCCGCTGCCTGGTGACGCCGCATGTGGCCTTCGCCACCGAAGAGAGCTTCGCCGCCCGCGCCGACATCGTCTTCGGCCACGTCGACGCCTGGATCCAAGCCTGACCCGCCATCGGATACCACCATAGAAGAGACGCCCCCACAGCGTCTCTTTTTTCTATCCTCCCCCACCGCATCGTTACCATATACTTACCATACATCTGATTGCCCCCAAACCGAACCCCATAGGGGTTCCATTTCAATAGCCGCCCTCCAACCATCCCCCTCTCCCCGAACCCTGTAGGGGTTCCATATCAATAGCCGCCCTCCACCCATCTCCCTCTCCCCGACCCCCGTAGGGGTTCCATATCAATAGCCGACATCCAACCATCTCCCTCTCCCCGAACCCCGTAGGGGTTCCATATTAATAGCCGCCCTCTACCCATCTCCCTCTCTCCGAACCCCATAGGGGTTCCATTTCAATAGCCAACCTCCGACCATCTCCCTCTCCCCGAACCCCGTAGGGGTTCCATTTTAATGCAACCCGTTTCATATATTTTATGGACTGACAAAAGATAATTTTGTCAGTCCGATTCTTTTTTGTAATTTTGCACCGACTTTCGAGAGCGAAAGTTGTAAGCAAGAAAAGCATTGCGATACTGTCCTTTGATAGAAATTTGGCAGTTTTTACAAAGAAGGAGGATCGAGCATTTATGCTTTCGCTTGTTGTGTATGCATGGTACGCAGGCAGCCTGCCTGCGGTTGGAAGCATACCTTCAGGCGTGAGATATGTTCCCTAAGACCCCGTTCCTTCAAAGGTAAGCCAAAGCCTCTATCAAGACGGACATGAGCACATAACCTCATGCCTTTTCTTATTGTTTATTGATCAATATTTCGCTGGAGGTGGCGGAGCGAACAACCATGTTTAAGAGTATGAAAACAAAACATGAAATCACGCTGCGACCTGTCAGCAACGGTGGCGATAAACGCAGGTTAGGGCTGTACACCGCCGAATTCAAACAGTACGTACAAGACCAGACCATCAAAGCAGTGTACGCTGATTTGGGGGATGGAGCAAAAGATATTTCTGCCCTGAAGACCTATTCTCACGGCTCCATCACGAGTCCCAATGTCAACGCGTGGTTACACCAGCATGGTTGGCTGACACCCGACCACCAGCTGCTGTTCTCCCTAGAGGTGGACATATCCCGTCTCACTCACACCTATCGTTTTGTAAAACATCTCTAACCAAATACAATAAGATTATGGAACATGCAAAAAAGTTTAGCGAGTTTGTCCCTTCTGTGGAAGAAGCATTACTCTACAAAAGAGAATGGCAATTGAATGGTGGAAATGATTATGATCATTATCAGAACCTTCAAATTCTATTTGCAAAACCTGCCGATACGCAAGCAGCGCTTATTGCACAATGTGAAGAAATTTATCGGAGCTATGACCCACATCACATTAATCGTGTTCAAGAGGCAGCAAACGGAATAGCACAAATCCAAGAATTTAACAATAGGGTAAAACATGGTGACATCGGTGTGGTTATGCAGTTACAGCCCTTTGGAGGTTATGTGTTTTCCGTCATGTTTTGTCATCATAGCAATCCTGACAGCTATTTTGGATGTACAAGTCCTGTACGGGAAGTCCTAGTGAACCTGAATAGGTTAGATCGTTTCTTTTTAAATGACTTCACCATGAATGATTTGATGGATTATCCATACTTTCACAATATTATGACACATTTTGTGAAGTACTACCATCTTGAAAGTCTCACTCACTTGGAATTGGATATTATGCTTCGGAAAGCATCTGAATTAAAATAGGAGAAATAATTATGAAACGAATATTATTACTTACGGCACTATTGGCCGCCACTCTGTTTAATGCATCCGCCTACGATTTCTCATCAAAAGCACCAAGTGGACAAACATTGTACTACAATATTGTTAATGGGCATGCGGAGGTAGTAAGACCTGAAATTGTGAGTCCTTTTCACTATAACAATTACGTTACTGGCGATTTGGTCATTCCAGAATCCGTTGTTTATAATGGGGTGACGTATTCTGTTACAGCTATTTATGGAATATATAATAATAACGGAGCATTTGCTAGTTGCAGTGGCCTCACCTCTGTTATCATCCCCAACTCGGTGACCAGTATCGGTAGCTATTCCTTCTCCGGTTGCATCGGTTTGACCTCCATCACCATTCCCAACTCGGTGACCAGTATCGGTAGCTATGCCTTTTCCGGTTGCAGCGGCTTAATCTCCATCACCATTCCTAGCTCGGTGACCAGCATTGGCTCTTCAGCCTTCTCTGGATTGGATACGGTTTTCTATTGTGGCATCTCTACCGGTTGTCCTTGGGGTGCAAGTATTTTTGAAAACTGTGATATTATTGTCAGCGGAATACATTACTTTGATTCAACGTTGTCAATAGTGGTTAGGTGTGAGGATACCACTGAAATGGCGAATATTTTAAATACAACACTTATTATAGCTGATGAAGCATTCAAGAATTGTACTAATTTAACCTCGGTAATTATTCCCAACTCGGTAACAAGTATAGGCTCAAGTGCATTTAGTGGATGTACCAATCTTTCATCTGTTTCCATTCCTAACTCGGTAACAAGTATAGGCTCAAGTGCATTTAGCGGATGCACCAATCTTTCATCTGTCTCAATTCCTAACTCGATAACAAGTATAGGCTCAAGTGTATTTAGTGGATGCACCAATCTTTCATCTGTCTCCATTCCTAACTCGGTAACAAGTATAGGCTCAAGCGCATTTGGTGGATGTAGCAATCTTTCATCGGTCTACATCCCCAACTCGGTAACCAGTATTGGTCACTCTGCATTCCAGAACTGCGACAGTTTAATCAGTACATATTTCACTGGTACTATTACAGAATGGTGTAATATTAACTTTTCAAACATCTACTCGAACCCTAATTATTTTTCACATAACTTGTTCATTGATGATACATTGTTGACCAATCTAGTAATACCACAAGATATAACTGAAATAAAAAGATATTCATTCGTTGGATTAAGCAGTCTAATCTCTGTTACCATCCCTATTTCGGTGACCAGTATAAACGAAGCAGCTTTTGGAGGATGTAGTAACCTGACTAGTATATTAATTCCAAATTCGGTGACGAGCATTGGAAGCCAAGCGTTTTCAGGATGTCAGAGTCTAATAAATGTCATTGTATCGAATGCGGTAAATACCATAGGAAATTATGCGTTTGCCGACTGCAACGAACAAATAACTGTTTGGATGAAACCAACTATACCTCCAACGATGCAAAATGAATCCTTTGGAACAACCCCTATTGATATTGTTGTTCCACATAACTCTATTGGAGCATATAACAATACTGGATTAATGTGGAATAATCAACATCGCCTTCATCGAGATACTATTTATTTAACAATAAATATTAATGATACCATACGTGGTTATGTTTTAGGTGGGAATGATGTTCTCGTCTACCCCTATGTTGACACTATCACCCTCACGGCAATACCTAATTATGGATATTATTTTGAAAAGTGGGATAATGATTCAACTGATTGTACCAGAAAAATAACTAATATCACACAAGATATTAATGTTACTGCATATTTTTCATACAATCAATTCAATCTTAATGTGCGGCTAGATACATCAATTCATGGTTCATGCAATGGTAATGGTGTTTACGACTACCTGTCGGAACGCATAATTAGTGCCAATGCTAGCTATGGCTACCATTTTGTACAATGGAACGACGGCAACACCAACAATCCAGGCACAATTACGCTGACTCAGGATACCACCTTTACAGCCCTGTTTGCCAAAAACCAATATTCGGTGACGGGCATATCGAACGACAGCATAAAAGGGATTGTCTCAGGTAGTGCAACTGTGGATTATCTTGACACAGTTACTTTGATGGCTACAGCCAACTATGGTTACCACTTTGTTAGATGGGATGACAACAACACAGACAATCCCCTACATATTATTGCTGATACTAATATCACGAAGACCGCCTTTTTTGACAAAAATCAATATCATATCTTTGCCACATCAGACACAACCGTACACGGTGTAATTAATATCAGCTCGCAAGTGTGGGGAGATGGTGACTTCAATGTAGTGAATGTGTCGCGAGAGTACCTCAAACAAATCACGCTGACCGCCAAACCTAATCATGGCTACCACTTCACCCATTGGCAGGATGGCGATACCAACAACCCGCGCACCTTTATACTTACACAAGATACAAGCTTTACCGCCTATTACGACAAAAATACTTATACGCTCACATTCCAAAGTGCCGATACGAATATGGGTATAGTGAATACAATAAGCGTTACGGGGGAATATCTTGATACTACCATGCATATTTATGCCACAGCAAAGCCGCATTATCATTTTGATAGTTGGGATAGCTGGAACCACCATTACACCGAAAATCCACGTAGTTTTGTATTCGACAATAATCGCACCTACATCGCCTCCTTCTCTATCGATGTCCATAATATAAGCGTACAAGTGGACGATATTGCACACGGCACGGTCGAAGGTTCGGGAAGCCGTGAGTATGGGCAACCGATTACCGTTTCTGCCACCCCCTACAGTGGCTACCAGTTCGCCCATTGGAGTGATGGCTCAACCTACAACCCCTACACTTTCGCAGTGCTGGAGGACAAGGACCTGACTGCTGTGTTCATTGCCGACGGCGAGCCGTGGCAAGATACGGTGGTGGTGTACGACACCACTTATATCGATGTACCTGTACATGATACCACTTACATCGATGTCCCAGTACACGATACCATCTACATCAATGTCCCTGTACACGATACCACCTACATCGATGTACCGGTACACGATACCACCTATATTGATGTACCGGTACATGATACCACTTACATCGATGTCCCTGTACACGATACCACCTACATTACCGTGACGGATACCCTGACGGTGACGCAGTACGATACTGTTACCAACACAGTGTATGACACCGTTGACAATTACGTCTACGACACGGTGATGGTGACAGATACGCTGTGGCTGACGCAGATTGACACCGTCTGGCTGCACGATACCATCATCGTCCACGATACCGTCTATATCACCAGCGAAGGCATTGGTGACGTGGATGCCATGACCGCCAAGGTGTATGCAAGCAACGGACAGATAGTGGTCGAGGGGGCCAACGGCAACATTGTAACGTTCTACGATGTGAACGGACGAGTGCTCGCCACCAAACGCGACGAGTTTGCGCCGCTGCGCTTCAACGCTCCCGCCAGCGGCACCTACCTGATAAAGATCGGCAATTACCCCGCTCGCAGGGTGGTGGTAATAAGGTAAAGGAAAGTGAATCAACAGGACAGAGCCCCTGAGAATCATATTGTTTCCCAGGGGCTCTGTTTGTTGTACGTGCAGGCAATCGTCACACGTGGCTATAAATCACCTATGCGCTTGAGGGCGGTGAAGGTCTTGCGGCCGAGGAGGTAGTACTCGAGGAGCAGCAGGCCTTGGTAGACGCCGCTGACGGGGTGGTTGCCGTTGCGGGCGCGCTTGGCGCGGAGGGCGGGCTTCAACTGGCGGTACTGGCTGTGGGCCTTGCGCACGGCCTGGTACTCGCCGCGGTGCCCCTCGAGGAGGAACTTCAGGGCCGCTACACAGTCGAGCCACACGCGCATGGCGAGCACCCACCCGCGCCGCGCGGCGGGCAGGTTCTTATAGAGCATCGAGAGGTTGTTGCGGAAGTTGAGCTCGGTCTTGAAGGGCGACGACTTGGGCAGCGTGCCGCCACCGACATGGTAGACCGTCGACTGCGGGCAGTAGCGGACGCGGTAGCCCGCCAGATGGGTGCGCCAGCAGAAGTCGATCTCCTCCATGTGGGCGAAGAAGTCGCCGTCCAGGCCGCCCAGCTCGCGCCACACCGAGGCGCGGACGAACATGCAGGCCCCGGTGGCCCAGAAGATGTCGCACTCGTCGTCGTACTGGCCGTGGTCTTTCTCCAGGGTCGAAAACAGGCGCCCACGGCAGAAGGGGTAGCCGTACTTGTCGATAAAGCCACCGGCGCCACCGGCATACTCGAAGGTGTCCTTCTGGTCGTACATCAGCAGCTTGGGCTGGGCCACGGCCACGCCGGGCTCGCGCTCCATCATCTCCACCACCGGCCCGATCCAGCCCGGCGTACACTCCACGTCGCTGTTGAGGAGCACGTAGTAGTCGGCCTCCACCTGAGCCAGGGCCCGGTTGTAGCCTTCGGCGAAGCCGTAGTTGCGGTCGAACCGTATGAGGCGCAGCTGAGGATACTGCCGGCTGAGGAAGTCCACGGAGTCGTCGGTGGAGCCGTTGTCGGCCACAACGACCTCGGCGTCGCCGCTGCAGGCCACTACCGACGGCAGAAAACGCTCCAGCATCGGACGTCCGTTCCAATTGAGTATGACGATGGCTGTCTTTTTCATAGGTTGCTGTTTTGTGAAGGGTGGTCAGGACGTGTGTGTTTCCAGCGGCGGTGGCTCCAGAGCCAGTGCTCGGGACGGGCGAGGATCTGCTGCTCCAGCCGACGGACATAATCCTCGACGATAGAGTATTGCGGCACCTCCTGCGGATGCTCGCAGAGGGGGGTGAAGGTGACCTCATAGTAGCCGCGGCGCACACGCTCGACGCTATAGTAGATGACGGGATAGTTATACTTGCGCGCGAAGTATTCGGTGCCGTAGAGGAACGCCGTGTCACGCCCCAGGAAGGTGGTCCAATAGCTCTTGCGGGGGTTGGAGGGGCTCTGGTCGCCCAGCATCATCAGGACGCAGGGGACGCGGTGGGCGTCGAAGAAGGCGACATGCTCCCGCACGTCGGTCTGGTCGACCACCTGGGTGCCGTAGCGCGTGCGGCGGCGGGTGATGTAGTCGGCCGTCAGCTTGTCCTGCAGGGGCTTCCCCACCCCGATGCCGTGGTGGAGGAACTGCATGCCGAGCGAGGAGACCATGTACTCCCAGTTGCCGTAGTGAGCCGACGCCAGGATGACGCTCCTCCCCTGCTCGTAGTAGCGGTCCACCACCTGCCGGTTGACCAAGCGGTAGTGGCTCTTGAGGTACGGCGGCGTGGCAAAGAAGACGTTGTAGGCCCCCTCGACCAGCAGGTCGCTGAGGTGGCGGTAGTAGCGGCGTTCGACGCGACGCAGCCAGCGCCGGTCGGCCTCGGGGAAGCAGAGGCTCAGGTTGTCGCGCACCACACGCCGACGGTAGCCGACGAGGTAGTAGACGATGAAGTAGAGTATGTCCGACAGCAAATACACTTCTTAAATCTTTATTGCAGACGCGGCACGCCGCGTCTCTACAGACTTTAATATCCCCTGTTGAACTGGCGTCCCACCTCGCCGACCTCGCCCTCGGGGATCAGCAGCCGGCTGAGGCGGCGCTCCCAGTCGGCCTCCTGCACCTCGCCGCGGGCGTTGCTGTTGAGCAGCTTGTAGTACCCCGAGCGGTGCTCGTCCCAGAAGAGGAAGACGCGGTTCTGGTCGTCGTCGGGCAGCTTGTTGTAGCGCCAGAGCTGGTAGGGCAGGTAGAAGGTCTGGCCGACGCCGACCTCGCCGCTGTCCATGCCGCGGTTGCCGAGGGTGCTGAGGGTCTGCGGGTCGGCACCGATGGCGCTCGAGCGGCCGACGACAGCGAAGTTCTTCTCGTCGCGGATGAAGTCGGGCGGGCCGTACTGGAGGTAGACGCGGCCGAAGTCGGTCATGATGCCGCGTGTCTTGGGATATGAGAAATGTTCCTGCACGTAGTCGATGCGCTCCTTGTACTTGAGCCATTCCGCCTCGGGGGCCAAGGCGTTGCGCACCGACCAGAAGCGGTAGAGGAAGGCCTGCTTCTCCTCCAGGCTGCTCTGCTTGACGAGGCCGGCGGCGACGCTCTTCTCCGCCTCGGAGGCGATGGGATAGAGCGCGTCGAGGTAGAGTTTCAGCTCCTCTTCGCTGTAGCGCCCCACGAAAGTGGTGGCGAAGTCGCTCACCTCGGCCAGTTCCTTGACCTCGGGGTTGGAGCGGAAGATGGGGAGCTTGGAGAAGAGCAGCGTGCGGTTGTCGCGGTCGCGCACCTCGCAGACCAGGTTGTAGTTGCCCGAGGGCAACCAGCTGATGTCGATGCTGCCCACCACCGGGATCATCGGGGCCGACGTCTTGCGGCTCATGTGCTCCTCGCTGATGCGGCGCCCCGTCTGCAGGTCCTCGATGAAGGCCACCGTCAGCAGCTCGGCGCGCTCGTCGGCGCCACTGCTGCGGCGGTGCTCCATGTCGGTGCCGTTGCTGAAGAGCTCATGGTAGAAGTACTTGTCGATGTCGTAGATCTCGTAGTAGTAGCTGAGGCGGTCCACCTGTTCGGGGATGAAGTCGCTGACGTAGGGCTCCAGGTCGTAGCCTCCGCGCGAAAGGATGTTCTCCTTCACAGTGGGCTTGATCGAGGCCAGCAGCTGCAGGCTGCTGAGCGTCGGCTGGCGGCGGCCGAAGGAGATGTAGATCTTCTGGCTGAGGCTGACGGGCTCGGCGTCGCTACCCTTGTCGCGCAGCGTGATGTCGAGGTCGAAGATGCCGTCCGAGACCGAGAAGCGCTGCACGTCGAGGAAGCTGAAGTCCAGGTGCTCCAGGTCGGGCACCGTGGGGCTGCTGAGGTCGTAGCGCTTGGCGAAGCAGACCGAATCCTGCTGGCGCAGGACGAGCGACACCTCCACCTCGGCACGGTAGCCGCCCTGCGGTGCGGGGGTGAAGTGCATCGTCCAGGCGTCGAACTGGAGGTAGGTCTCCAGGTAGGGCTGTGCCTTGTCCGCAAGGAAATAGCGCGAGTAGCCGAAGAGGGCCTGCATCTGGGCCACCGCCGTTCCCGTGGCGGCGACGGCCATCGCAAGTATGATCAGTATTTTCTTCATAGTCAGGGTCTGTTATTGTATACGACTATCCTAACGCACCGAGTGCGTTTTTATTGTATCATCGTAAAAAAAATCAGTCCGCCTTCCGTCAGCCGACGATGCCGTTGGCTTCGCGGTAGTCGGCGACAATGTCGAGAATCTCTTTGCCGAAGCGCTCCACCGTCTTGGGGCCGACCCACTGGAGGCTTCCGAGTGTGTCGTAGTCGGTGGGCATGGCTTCGGCGATGGTCAGCATGGCCTTCTGCTGCAGCACCATGTAGGGGGCCACATTCTCGTCGGCGGCCTTGCGGTTGCGCCAGGTGCGCAGCATGAGCAGCAGGTCGTCCTTGGGCTCTTCCTTGCGCCCCTTGGGGGCCGCCTTGGGGCTCTTCGACGCGGCGGCGCGCCGCTTGCCCTTGCCGGCGCCGCCCTTGCTGCCGCCCAGCAGGTAGTCCGTCCGCGCTTTCTGCACCACGGCCACACCGTAGCCCTGCTTGTCGACGGCCTGCAGGCAGGCCACCTTGATGCCGAGGTGCTCGTCGAGGCTCTCGCGGGCCGCCAGCAGCTGGCGCGAGGTCTCCTGGTTGTCGACCTCGACGTCGAGCACCGCCTTGAGGCCCGTCTGCAAGGCCAGCAGCTGCTGCAGGTAGAAGGCCGTCCCCTTGGCGATGCGGTCGGCATGCGACTCCGAGGGCAGACGCATCAGCTGGTTGCGGAAGCGCTCGCTCACCGCCGCCAGGTCGGCCATCTGCTGTCCGGCGCCGATCAGGGCGTCGTACTGCTTGGGATAGGTGAGCCGCACCTTGGCGAAGACGGACACCACGCGCTCGAGGTCCTTCAGCAGCCCCTCGACCGAAAAGAGCTCGGCCAGCTGGTCATAGTAGTATTGCCGCTCGGCGTCGGCGACGGCCTCGCGGGTCTGCTCGAAGGTGGGCTGCGCGTCGCAGAACTGCTGCACGTCGCGGTCGCCGAAGGTCACCGAGGCCGACAGGGGCGTCGTCAGGGTGAGCCCCTCGAGCGAGCGGCAGCGGCTGAGGGCCACATAGACCTGGCCGAAGGCGAAGGCGTCGGCGGCATTGATCCGCACCCGGTCGAAGGTCAGTCCCTGGGCCTTGTGGATGGTCACCGCCCAGGCGGCCCGCAGGGGGTACTGGCCGAAGCGGCCGTCGACGACCTGCTCGATGGCGCCGCTCTTCGAGTCGATGCTGTACTTCAGGTTCTCCCACACCTCGTGGCCGACCAGGATGGTGTCGCCATCGTCGTCGATCACCTCGACGAACTCTTTGTCCTCGACGGTGGTGAAGCCGGTCAACGTGGCCAGCTTGCCGTTGTAGTAGCGG
>CAMNIH010000033.1 GCA_946540365.1 uncultured Bacteroidales bacterium | reverse complement strand
GGCTCGATGAACGCCATCGTCTTCCAGGAGATGCGCGAGAAGCGCAGCCTCGCCTACAGCGCCAGCAGCCGCTACACCTACGGCAGCGACAAGGACGGCTACTTCTTCAACAGTGCCAATGTCATCACCCAGAACGACAAGCTGCTCGACGCCCTGAACGCCTACGAGGAACTCTTCGATGACATGCCGCAGGCCGAAGCCAACTTCCGCTTGGCTAAGGACGCCCTGCTCTCCAGCAGCCGCACTGCCCGCACCACCAAGTTCGGCATCATCAGCGCCTACCTCAACTGCGAGCAGATGGGTTGGAAAGAGCCTCTGCGCAAGCAGAACTTCAAGGCCTACCAGAAGATGACCATGCAGGACCTGGTGAACTTCCAGCAGCAGCACATCAAGGGTCAGAAGAAAGCCTACCTCATCCTCGGCAAGGAGAGCGAGATGGACTTCGACGCCCTGAGCAAGTTCGGCAAAGTGAAGAAGCTGACGCTCGACGAAATCTTCGGCTACTAAGGCTTGATCTCCGGCATGGCGCCGGATCACCTCATCAGAGGGCTACGAAAACGTAGCCCTCTTCTGTTTTCTTCAGCTCCTTGTAGCCCTGGGCGGGGAGACGGAAATAGCGCGGGTTGAGCTCTTTCACCTCCCAGCGCTTCCACCAGTTGACCGACACGTAGACCTCGGGGTTGTCGTACAGGTCGGCATTGGCGCGGTCGAAATCATCCTCTTCCTTGTAGATGGTCACCGTCTGCTCCGGCCCCTCTTGGGCGCTGAGGAGCATCGACTCGAGGGCCAGGCCCCAGATGTCGAGCGGAAACACCTCCTCAGCGGTGCTGCGGGTGACCAACAGCTTGTGCTGGCCCTGTTCGTTGCCCATGCGGCACACCTCCGCGATGGCGTCCATGCGCGGCTGGTAGCGGTGTACATAGTTCACGATGCGGCCGAACGAGTAGACCATCATGACGCTGAAGACCACGAAGAACACCGTCTGCTGCCGTTGGCTGAAGCGGGGCAGCCCGTCTTCGAGGAAGGCCAGACCGATCATGAAAAACAGGGGGATATAGTAGCGTTCGCGCGAGATGTAGCTGTCGCCCTCCCAATAGATGATCACCGCCGCCACAAAGAAGCCCACCACACAGGCCGCCACGTAGGCCATCTTGAGCCACTGCCCGCGACGCGCGTAGCCCACCAGAGTGATGATCAGCAGCAGCAGGGGGAACAGATAGTAGCCGAAGAACAGCTTGTAGAAGACCGTGATGCTGCCGAGGGTGAAGAAGTGGGTAAGCGCATAGCGCAGGCGTTCGGCCGTGGGGACAAACTCGCTGTCGTGGCCACTCATGCCCATCAGCACGTAAAGCACCGCGTAGACGGCCAGCAGCCCCAGGGTGACTAACGGCGGCGCCGTGAATCGCAGCCGTCCGTCGTCGAAGAGCTTGAATCCGGCGGCAAAGACGATATACACCGCCGCCATCGGGTAGATGAAGAAGGTGATGGCGACCAGCAGGGCCAGGATGGCGTAGTAGCCTGCGCGGCCCACCTTCACCTCGTCGGGTCGGCAGCAGAGCCACCCGTAGAGCATGGGCGCATAGAACATCAGCTGGAACGACTCCGAGATGCAGTGCAGGAAGGTGCCGCCGATGGCAGGCAGCACGAAGAGCATCAGCGTGGCGGCCTTGCGTTGCTTCATGGCGTAGGCCGTGATCAGCCAGCAGGCATAGCCCACCAGGATGAATGATATGGAATAGGAGACGATCACCACCTTGAGCGGCGCATGCAGGTGGATGGCTATCCAGGGCAGGATCTGGGTGAGCACCATCGTGTAGCGGCTGTCGTTGATCAGCACGCCCGGATGGTTGATGTCGTAGAACACCTGATAGGCCGAATCGGTCAGTAGCACCCGCTGGTTGGCGTAGACGACCGCCAGCACCATCAGCACCATCAGGCAGAGGTGTCCCAGCACAAGGTAGCGGTCGGCGACGCACCGGCTGTAGAGTCGTTTGAGGGTATCCATGTTATCGGTTTTGTTGGTAGTCGATCAGCCTTAGCTCGTACTGCTTGCGGTCCTTCTCCACCATCACGTCGAGGCAGAGGCCGGTGAAGAGCGACTGCAGGGCCGCGAGGTACATGAACAGCGCCACAAAGAGCGTCGGGAACCGCCGTACCAGCCCGGTGGCGAAGTATTCGCTCAGCACTGGGATCAGCGCCACCGTGGCCACCACGGCCAGCAGCACCGCCAGCCAGCCGAAGAAACGCATCGGCCGGTATTCCTTGAAGAGGGTCACTATGGTGCGCAGCACCTTCAGCCCGTCGCCGACGGTGTTCAGTTTCGACACGCTCCCCTCGGGGCGGTCGCGGTAGTCGATGGGGACCTCCACCAACCGGAAGCGTTTGTCGAGGGCATGGATCGTCATCTCGGTCTCGATCTCGAACTGCCCGCTCATCACGGGGAACAGCTTCACGAAGGCGCGGCTGAAGGCCCGGTAGCCCGTCATGATGTCTTTCACCTCGGTGTGCCACAGCTGGCAGATCAGGAACCGCACCAAGCGGTTGCCGCTGTTGTGGAACGGGCGTTTGTTCTCGGTGAAGTAGGTCGACGAGAGGCGGTCGCCTATGACCATGTCGGCCTGCTGGTTGACCACCTGGTCCACCATGGCCGGTGCATGATGCGCAGGGTAGGTGTCGTCGCCGTCCACCATCACATAGCAGTCGGCGTCGATCTCGCGGAACATGCGCCGTATCACGTTGCCTTTGCCCTGCGCCCGCTCGCGCCGCACGATGGCACCCGCTGCCGCCGCCAGCTCCGCCGTGCCGTCGGTCGAGTTGTTGTCGTACACGTAGATGTCGGCCTCGGGCAGCGCCTCGCGGAAGTCGCGCACCACCTTGCCTATGGTTTTCGCTTCGTTGTAGCAGGGGATCAGTACTGCTGTCTTCATGTCTTCTCTTCTTTGGGTGTATGGGTTATGAATTGTCCTGCCGCCAGCAGCAGCGCCGCTATGCTGACGGCCTGTGCCCGGTAGGTGAACCAGTTGTGCAGGTACGAATGGTTGGCTGTGAACAGGTACCACAGCCAGGGGATCAGCGCCACGGCCAGCAGCGGCACGCTCTTCCCCCAGTTCGGCACCCCGCCGCGCCGCCAGCGCAGGCATGCCGTCACTGCCATCGCCGCCAGGGCGATGACGATGATGCTCCAGGGTAGCAGGTCCATATTGGCCGTCAGGGCTTCCCATCGCGAGTGGTCGTCCAGGACGGACGACCGGTTGGCCACGTTGTGGATGCCGTCGGCCAGCACCTGCTCGCTCGTCAGCAGCGAGGCGATGAGCCACTTGGCGACCCAGGTGATGCCGTAGCCCGCGCCCCACAGCGCCGACATCAGCGTCAGCTGCCGCAGGCCGCCGGGCACCTTGTTGTCGTCGCGCAGCGTCAACGCCACCACCAGCGGCAGCCCCAGGGTGAGCATCGGGGCCGTCAGCAGGTCGAAGTAGGCCGTCAGCGACCCCACGACGAAGAAGACCATGCCGCTCTTCTTCCCTTTGGCTACGGCTATCATGCCCCCCAAGGCAATCAGCAGCACCATGGCCAGCTGCACCGAGAACTGCATGACGAAGACGTAGCAGCACAGCAGGCCGACGCCCACCGCCGTGGCCAGCTGCCATCCGCCGCGTCGCCACAGCAGTGCGCCGCCCCACAGCATCAGCAGCGACGACACGATGTAGAGCCACAGCCGCAGGGTGGGGTAGTCGAGGAAGCAAAGCAGATAGCGCGTCAGGAAGGTGTTGCCGTGCCAGTAGCGTGCATAGGTGGCCGTGCGGGCCTCCCCCTCGGCCACGGTGTCCATCCCCACGGCCACCCTCAGCTCCTCGAACGGCAGCCGTTCGCAGGTGAGGCGTGGCAGCAGCAGCGTGCCGTCCGCCAGGTTCATGTTGCGCATCTCGACCGTCTGGTTCAGTATCATGGCGTCGGTGTAGTTGTCCATCCGGCACTGCACGCGGGGCAGGACGGCGCGGGGCTGGTCGCTCGCCAGATCGCCCCGCTCCAGGCTCTTCACCACGTTGCGCTCCACAGCCCGCTGGGGCATCACGTAGGCCCCTGCCGCAAAAAGCAGATAGCCTGCCAGCAGGCAAGCCATCACTTTCAGGTATCTCATCGCTGTTCTCATAGGGGATGATAAATCCAAGGGATCAGAACACCTCCTTGATGGTCTGTGTCTGCCCGTTGAAGATGATGCTGTCGCCCACCTGCTTGCCTTTCAGGGCCGCATAGATGGGGGTCTGGGCCGAGATGGCGAAGAAGACGCGGTTGCCCACCATGAATTTGCCTGCCCCGATGCTGAGCAGGAAGTTCTGCCGGTCGGTGACCACCACCGCCCCGTGTTCCACCACGTCGTGCGGCGGCTCTTTGAGCAGGTCCTGCAGGTAGCGGATGCCGGCCAGGGCGTTGCTCAGCTGCTTGGCATACATGTCGCGGCTGCGCATCATCTTGGTGCGGTAGCTGTCGTAGCGGTCCACGTTGGCGCCGTAGTCGTTGCTCTGCTGCTGCGCCGAGTCCATCTCCTGTTTGGCCACAGAAGCAATATGCTCCTGCTGTTCGATGCAGGAGCATATTACCATCTGTCTATGTTCCTCGCGCGTCATGCTTTCTTGCGCGCGGCGGGTTTCTTGGCGGCGGGTTTCTTGGCCGCCTTCTTCGTCTCGTGGATGTCGGTGCGGCCCGGATAGACCTTCAGGGCCTCCTCCAGGCACTTCATGGCGGCCTTCAGGTCCTCGATGCAGAGGCAGTAGGTGATGCGCACCTGGTGGCGCCCCTTCTCGGGATCGCTGTAGAAGCCCGTGGCCGGAGCCAGCATCACCGTGGCACCCTTGTACTCGAAGTCCGTCAGCAGCCATTGGCAGAAGTGGTCGCTGTCCTCGATGGGTAGCTCGCACACCGTGTAGAAGGCACCCTTCGGCGTCGGGCAGAAGCAGCCCGGAATCTTGTTGATGCCCTCCACGATGACGTTGCGGCGGGCCACATATTCCTTCATCACGGCGTCGAAGTACTCCTGCGGCGTGTCGATGGCCGCCTCGGCGAAGATCTGGCCGAACGACGGGGGCGACAGGCGGGCCTGGGCCAGACGCATCATGGCGCTGAACAGCTCGCTGTTACGCGTAATCACGCAGCCCACGCGGGCTCCGCAGGCGCTGTAGCGCTTCGACACCGAGTCGAACAGTACCACGTTGTTCTCGCAGCCCGGCAGGTTCAGCACGCTGAAGTGCTTCTCGCCGTCGTAGCAGAACTCGCGGTACACCTCGTCGGCAAAGAGGTACAGGTCGTACTTCTTGCACAGGGCGCCCACGGCGTACAGATCCTTCTCGCTGTAGAGGTAGCCCGTCGGGTTGTTCGGGTTGCAGATCATGATGGCGCGCGTGTAGGGCGTGATGTACTTCTCAAAGTCGTCCACCAGCGGCAGGGCGAAGCCCGTCTTGATGTCGCTCGGCACGGTGACGATCTTGGCGTCGCACAGTTTGGCGAACGTGTTGTAGTTTGTGTAGTAGGGCTCGGGGATGATGATCTCGTCGCCCGGGTTGAGGCAGCAGGTGAAGGCCATCTGCAGGGCCTCGCTGCCGCCGGTGGTCACCAGGATGCGCTCCGGCGTGATGTCGATGCCGTGCTTCTTGTAGTACTGGCAGAGCTTCTCGCGGTAGCTCTGGAAGCCGGCGCTGGGACTGTAGGCCAGCACGTCGATCTTGGTGTTGGCCAGGGCCTCGAGCGCTCCCTTGGGGGTCTCGATGTCGGGCTGGCCGATGTTCAGGTGGTACACGTGGATGCCGTGGGCCTTGGTGGCGTCGGCAAAGGGGACCAGTTTTCGGATGGCGCTCTGCGGGAGCTCCAGTCCCTTGTGCGATATTCTGGGCATTGTCTTCTGGTTTAAAGCGGTTTATTTCTTGATCGGCTGGGGACCGGCGGGGGCGGCCTTGGCGGGCTCGGCCTTCATGGCGGGAGCGCCCTGCACGGGTTTGGCGGTGTTCACTGCGTTACGCTGCGGCTGGCTGTTGCCGTCCTGGGCCACCGTGCCCTTGATGCGCAGCACCACGCGCTGGTTGTTCACCGCGTTGCTGGTGACGGTGACGGTCTTCGAGAAACCACCCACGTTGTTCGTGTTGTAGTGGACGCCGATGGTGCCTTTCTGGCCCGGCATGACGGGCTTCTGCGTGTACTTGGGCGTCGTGCAGCCGCACGAGGCTTTCACCGTCTGCAGGATCAGCGGCTCGTCGCCGTCGTTCCAGAAGGTGAACTCGCAGTCGCCGTTGCCACCCTTCTGGATGGTGCCGTACTGGTGCTCCATCTCCTCGAAACGGATCTTGGCGCCGTGCTCGGGGGCGTCGTTCTTCTGCTGTTCTGCGCTCTGTGCGCCTGCCACCATCGCCATCGTGGCGAAAAGGCAAATCATTGCAAACTTCTTCATCATATCAATTCAGTTTTTAATGTTTATTATTCAGTTCTTTAGCCGACCTTCAGGGGTACTTTGCCCTGAATTGTCAGGCTGCAAAATTACTAAAAATAAGTACACCGTGCGAAAAAAAACTTGCAAAAAGAGTTAAAACCCTCATTTCTTCGCCACATCATCCCTGCATGCAAGCACCCCTGACGGGAAGAAACACAGGGCATCCGGCCGTAAGGCTGCCGGATGCCCTGTGTGCGGAGTCGCTCAGCGTCTCACCGCGCCACCTTCACCAAGCGAAGCGTGCTGACAGCGCGGCCGGTAGTGACGCGGACGTAGTAGGCACCTGCCGCCTGGCCCGACAGGTCGAGCCGCATTTCGCTCGCGGTGGCGATTCGTTGCAGCATCCGCCGGCCGCTCGGGTCGTAGAGTTCCACCAGCGTCCCCGGCGCCAGCCCGTCGAGGGTGGCCACGGCGCTGGTCGGGTTGGGACGCACGGTCACGGCCTCGTCCGCCACGGGGTCGATGCCGACGGACGGCGTCGTGAAGCGCACCTGCGGGCTCCACACCGAGCGCTGGTGCTCGTCGCAGAGGGCGCGCACGTAGAGGTCGTAGCTCTCGTCCGGCAGCAGGCCGCCGATCACATGGCTCACCGTGGCCCCCGAGTCGAGCGTCGGCCCGTTCACCAGCACCGTCTGCCCGTAGCCCTCGGCGAATCCCGCAGTGCCGTAGATGATCTCCCAGGCGCTCTGGCTATCGGCTGTCCGCCAGCTGACCACCGCACTGTCGCCCGACGGCACCACCGCGACGTCGACCACCGGGTGGCAGGCCGTGGTCGCGAACCACAGTGTGTCGCTCCACGGGCCGCTCAGGCTGTCGCTGCAGAGCGGACGCACCATGAAGTGGTACGTTGTGCTGTTGGACAGGTTGTTGAACCTCAGCACGGTGCTGTCGGTGACGAAGGTCTGGTTGACGCCGTCGCCGCGCAGGTGTACCTCCCATCGGCTCTCGTTGCCCTGGGGTGTCCACCCGATGGTGGCGTGGGTGTAGCCGATGTCGTCGACCCACACCTCGTCGATCATGTTGCAATGCAGCTGCGGGTCGAGGGTGCCGACGGTCAGCTCGTCCATCCGCACCGTCATCGACCGATTACTGCCGTTGCTGCGGTGGTAGCGGAACAACAGACGTGTGCCGGATGCCAAGGGCGGTATGTCGATCAGCAGGTGTTGCCAAGCCGAGTTGTAGGAGCCATAGGCTACGCTGTCGTCGTAGAGCAGCGTCAGGCTGTCGGCCAGCGCGGCGAAGAGCTGTAGTCGGGTGTCGAAGGGTTGTTGCATCGTGATTCCTTCGGTATAGCTTTGAGTAGCAAGAACGTAGAAGTTCACTGTCAGCGAATCGGGCCCACCGGTCAACTCGGCGGTGGCGAACTCGATGAGGTCTACGCTATCGGGAGCATAGGCACTGAGGCTGCGGTCGCCAAAGAGGCCTGTGTTGGCCACATATACGGTGCCCGAAGCCACTTGCCAGCAACGGGGTGCCTGGCCGATTGTCTGCTCTTCGAAGCCCTGTCGGTAGGGCAGCGGCATCGGGGCACAGAGGGTGGTGAATTGTGTGCCGATGCCGAAGGTGATGCTGCCGTCGTAGCATACCGACGAGACGTTGACCGTGTAGTCCGTGGCCGGCACGAGGGCGCTGAGGTCGACCTGATTGACGGTCTGCGTGCTATCGAGGTCGACAATGAGGGTCGTGGTGCCCTGGGTTGTGGTGAGTAGCAGACGGTAGCGGCCCGCATGGCCGGCATCGCTGATGCTGAGGGTGGCCGTGGTGGCCCCAACGGTGTCCACCCACACCGAGTCAGGTCGGCTACAGGGGAGCGTCTGACTGAGCGTCACATCGTCGAGGTACAACAGCGCCGAGCCCCACGAGGTGTCCATACAGTCGGTGCGGAAGGCCACGTGGTGCCCCAAGCCACTGTAGGGACCTAACTCAATTTGATATTCGGTCCATGTGTTGACTGCCGGTATCATGGCAATCGGCGTGAAGGTGCTGCTGTCCTGCGGGTCGGACAGGATGCCGACTGTCAACATGGCATTGTTATTCCAGCGCGAATAGAGCCAGAAAGTGAGGTCGACACCGGCCAGGGTGTCCATCGGCGGCATCAGTAAGTAGGCCTTGGGGGTGCTGCTGTAAACACTCATCAGCAGACTGAATCCCGAAGTGCCATGATGCGTGGTGTCGATGTTTACAAGATACGTTGTGGCGGGCAGCACACTCCAGCAATGGTTGAGGGTCGAGGTGGTGAACGGTTCGGTGTAGGGCAACTCGTCTCGCAGCAGGGTGTCGCAATCGGTGGTGAATTCGGCGCTGACGATGTGCGAGAGGGCGCTGCCGCAGCGCGTCGCCGCATGCACCGTGTAGTAGCGGCCCGCCACAAGCCCGGTGATGGTGGCCGTGAAGGCATCCACATCCATCGAGTCGGTGTCGTAGCCGTAGTTCCACGACCAGTAGAGGCGGTAGTGGCCGGCGGCATTGCTGTCGGCGATGGTCACGGTGGCAGTGTGTTGTGTGACGGTGTCCACCGTCACGGCTGTCGGCCGCTGGCATCCCGTGGCGGCGAAGAGGCCCAGGTTGTCGATAAACACCCGTTGGCTCCCGGTGGTCACATGCATCCGCAGCGCCAGCCGACCGCTGTCGGTCGGGGCAAATGCATGCTCATAGTAGCTCCATTCCGACGTCACCGGCACCGTGTCTAACGGCTCGAAGGTGCTAACATCGCCTCCGTCGGTCATCAGACCCAGTTCCAGCACGATGTTCGAGGGAGTGCTGTAGAAAGCCCCCACCTCGAATCCGATGGCTGCCCCGCCGAGGGGGATGCCCGTTTCGGGCAATACCGCCACCGCGTCGTAGGGTTGTGGGTCGACGCTGTAGTTGGTAGCCTGCAGGCAAAGCAGACGGCTGCCGGAGGTGGAAGCGATAAAGCTGTGGCTGGCAGCCGATACATTCGAGCCCTGGATGCCATCGATGTGGCGCAGCCAGCAGCGCTCCAGCTCGCCGTTGACCCATGACTCAAAGTCCTCGCGGTAGGGCAAGGCGGCGATAGGCTCGCAGGCGCTGGTGAAGACGGCGTTGCGGCTGGCGGTCCAGCCGTCGTCGCACAGCCGCCTGACGCCCACCGTGTACGTGGTGCCGGGCGTCAGACCTGTGATGTACAGCACGGTGTCGTTGACGGTGTAAGTGTTGCCGCCGCAGCTCACACGATACATGCCCACACCGTTGTTCTCCTGCCAATGCACGAGGACCGAGCTGGAGGTGATGTGGGTGAACCACACGGCGGCCGGCCGGTCGCAGGCCGGCAGTGCCTCGATGTGTACGTTGTCCACATGGCCCAGGTCGCGCCAGTAGCCCGGCACATACGCGTGGCTGCCGGTGCTGTGCTGCATCAGCACTAACCGCCCCTCGGCCACCGGCACGGCGCCGGTCTCGACGCTGTAGCTGTGCCACAGGCTGTCGCCGGGATAGATGGTCGTGATGGGGATGAAATGGTCGATGTCGTCGTCGCCCGGAATGACTCCTACCATGAGCGACATCAGGCCCGGGAAGCGTTCCACGCGGTAGTCGAACGTCAGCCGCAGCCGGTTGACCACGGTGTCGACGAAGGGCAGCAACAGTATGCCGCGCTCGTAGTGGTAGGTGCTGGTGTACTGCGACGAAAGTTTGACTACGTGACCGCTGGTGGCGGCCATTACTTCGGGCACGGCGGGCGTGTAGCTGCCCGTGCTATGGGTGGTGGTCATCGAGGTGGCGTCCCAGCAGTCGGGCAGCACGTCGAGGGCCTCGAAGTCCTCCGTCAGTGGCAGTGCCAGGGCGCAGCGGGTGCGGAAGGTGGTGGTGGTGAGCTCGCTGGCCGACGTGTCGGAGCAGAGGGCCCGCACGCCGACCACATAGTCGGTGCCTGCCGCCAGGCCCGCCAGCAGGGCGCTGTCGGTCGTGGTGGTCAGGCTGTCGGCCAGCCACTCCTGTCCGGCGGGGTACCACACCACGCGGTAGCCGCCTTCGGCAGGCACATAGGCCGTCCAGCCCACCTGCGCCGTGTGCTGGCCCACCTGGCTGGTCGTCAACGATTCGACCGGCAGGCAACCGTCGAAGACCTCGAGCGTGAGGTCGTCGAGGAAGAACCAATTGGAGGCCGTCCACTTGACGGCCACCGTGTTGCCCGAACCGCTGTAGGTGGCCATCGGCACGACGTATTCCTGCCATGAGTTCTGGTTGACGGTGAAGGTCTGCTGCACCTGCAGCGAGCCGATGTCGAACGGGTCGTCCATCACACCCACCCGCACCGTGACGTTGCTGCTGCCGCTGAAGGGGCCGTGGCCGCTGAAGCGCAGCACCGTGGTGCGCACGCTGTCGACCGGCGGCAGGCGGAACCAGCCGTTGTTGCTGCCCCGCAGGGCCATGTTCGGGCGCCCCTCGAAGATCTGCATGTCCTTCACGTAGACCGTGTTGCCGCTGCAGCCGCCCCACAGGGTGGTGTAGCCCTCGGCGAGGTTCTCGAAGTCCTCGGTGAGCGGCAGCTCGTCGTGCGAGAGCGGGGCGCAGGGGGTGGTGAACTGCACGCCGTGCCACTCGCTGCTGTCGGCCCCGCAGTCGGAGCGCATGTAGAGCCAGTGCTGGTGGTTGGGCGTGAGGCCGCTGAGGTGCATCGTGTCGCCGCCGTAGAGCTGCAGGTGGTGGCCCGCGGTGCCGGGCGTGAAGTCCGCGGTATCCCACTGTATGCGCACGTAGGAACCCGCCACCTCGTTGGGCGTCCAGCTGAGCAGCGCCGTGTCGTGGGCGATGGCGCTGACGGCGATGGCCGTGGGGCGCGGGCAGGGCGGCTGCGGGCGGTGCCAGGTGACCACCGTGCCGCTGTCGGGGCAGCCGGCCAGGTTGTTGGCCGCAAACATGACCCAGTTGTTGCCCTGCCGGTAGCCCGGCGAGCAGGCGCTGCAGGCAATTACCGAGTCCCACGTGCCGCGCAGCGAGTTCTGGTCCATGTAGGAGCCCGTCATCGTGGCCCCGTCGGTGAGGATGAAGTTGAAGAGCGTATCGCTCGGCACGCCGCTCTGCATGTGGCCGTAGACGGCGCTGATGTCGCCGCTGGCGTGCAGCCGCAGCTGGTAGTTGAAGTTGTCCAGGTCGGTCTCGGCCGACGTGACGGGATAGCTGGGGTAGCGATGCAGGCCGCGCCACTCGATGACCAGCATCGGGTCGCCACTGTCGTCGTCCAATAGCTGCCACCAGCAGCCCGACCCTGCCCCCACCAGCTGGCCGTCCTTCAGCGGGAAGGGGCTGATGATGCTGGAGGAGGGTTGGCTCCAGTAGTTGAGCGCAGCGTGGCCACCGCTCGAGCCGCGCATCACCACGAAGCCGTCGGCCCGCACGGTGATGGTGGTGCCCTGCGGATAGTCCGACTGGCCGAACATGAAATCGAACGGCAGCGCGAGGGTCTGCGTGCCGTAGTCGCCGGTGACCGAGGCCAACAGGGTGCCGGTCTGGGTGATGCTCTGCCATTCGCCCGGGGCCGACGAGGCGGTGTAGGTGGTCAGCGTCTGCGCCGACAGCGGGGCGATGCCCAGCATCAAAAACAGTGTGAAGGGGATGATGTGTTTCATAGTGGGTGCGATTGATGATGTTTGCATTCGATACGATAAAGATGCATTCCGTTGCATCTTTGTTGTCATAAAGACGGAGAAGGGGGGGCAAAAAGGATCACTGTTAACATAATTTAACTAATCGCCCTCCCGTTGTGGTTGTATTTAACATAATTTAACCAATTTTTCTCCTCCTGTACCCCATCATGACGCAGGGTTGACTCTACCTTTTCTTCAGTCGTTCTTCAGTCGTTCTTCAGTCGTTCTTCAGTGATCACTGAAGAACGACTGAAGAACGACTGAAGAACGACTGAAGAAATGGTAGACTTGACCACTCGCAGAGGCAGCCTCGGGTCGCCGGTGGGAAACGTCCGTCCGGTGGCCATCGCTGTCGGGCGGCGATGGATTATTATTTGTTTTATATTGTTTTTTTTGTATCTTTGCAGTTGTATGAAAATGGATGTGAGAACTATCAATCGTTTGTCGTACAGTCGGTTGTGGCTGCGGCGGGGGTTCCGGGGGCTGCTCTTTTTGCTCCTGGCGCTCCTCTGTGTCCCCTCGGCCTCGGCCCAGGGGCGCGGCCGTCCGTGGTCGCGCGGGCTGCTCGACGCCGACGAGTTCGGCTTGATGCCCGCCTCGGTGGGCGGCCGCGAGCTGAGCCATCTCGAGTACGACCTCTCCTACGCGCTCGGCGGCCACGACGACGGCGCCCATACCTACATCTACTGCCGCTCGTCGGCGCTGATGTACCCCACGGCGTCGTGGATGCTCGACGGCCACCGCACCGACGCCGAAGTGGCCTACAACCAGGCGCTGTTCGACCTGGTGGAGATCCACAGCCGCCACCTGCAGCGCCAGGCCCTGCTGATGAAGAAGCGGTCGCAGTTCGACCAGCTGCTCGCCGGCGAACGCCTCCAGCTGGACCGCGAGGTGGCCCTGCTGCAGGCCGCCACCGACTACGGGCGCGACTCGCTCACGCTCGAGCGCATCCGCCAGAAGAACCGCCAGTGGCTCAACGACCATCCCACCCGCCGGCCGGTGTTCGCTCCCAAGCGCTACTGGTGGATGATAGGCATGGAGGCCGGCATCGACCTCTCGACGGGCTTCATCACCCAGACGGTGACCCCCTCGATCGGCTCCTCGGGCTTCGTCGGCGGCATCGGCTGGAACCGCCACGGCCTCTACCTGCGCGTGGTCACGGCCGACGTGGTGTCGCGCGACTCGACGATGACCTACGACGGCACCATGGGGCTCGAACCCCTGATCCGCGTCGACGCCTCGCTGCTCAGCTACGGCTACACGGTGCTCGACCGCGCCAGCTACAGCATCACCCCCTACGTGGCCTACGGCGTGACCGACCTCACCTGGTACGTCGGCGACTGCTTCACGCTGGGCGTGATGGGCTTCTGGCACTTCCACCACTGGCACAGCATCAAGGACGGCGCCCGCGGCAAGGCACGCTGCTTCACCCCCTCGGCGATGGCCAACCTCTTCGTCAGCTACGCCAACTTCGGCGACGGCAGCAGCGGACTGACCTTCGGCGCCCATCTGGGCATCACCTTCAAGATCCGCCGCGAGTCGGTGAAGATGGATGATTCTGCCCTATAAGCCCTTATAAACCCTATATGTCCTATAAGCCCTATAAGCCCTATAAGTCCTATAAGTTCAAAAAAATCCTAAAATGCAAAACAATATGAAGAATGTACCGTTCAAGAAGAACATGATCCAGGGGGGCAGCATCGTGCTGGCGGCCTTGGTGCTGGGCCTCTTCATGGTCTGCACCGTGAAGACGCTGAAATCCTACGACGACACCGTCAAGGTGCGCGGCCTCTGCGAGAAGGAGGTGCCCGCCGACC
>CAMNIH010000032.1 GCA_946540365.1 uncultured Bacteroidales bacterium | reverse complement strand
GTAGAGCTTGTCGAGGGTGTTGAGCTTCATGTAGGCGCAGTCGTCGCAGGCGCAGCTCTTGTTGTCGCGCAGGGTGATGAACTCCTTGCCGGGGTTCTCGCGCTTCATCTCATAGAGGATGCCCGTCTCGGTGGCCACGATGAAGCGGCGTGCGTCGCTCTGTTTGATATAGGTGAGCATGGCCTTGGTGGAGCCCACGAAGTCGGCCACCTCGAGCAGTGCGGGGTTGCATTCGGGGTGTGCCACCACGGGGGCGTCGGGGTACTCCACCTTGAGCTGCATGACGGCCTCGGCCTGCATGGCGTCGTGGACGGTGCAGACGCCGTTCCAGAGCACCATGTGGCGGCCGGTCACCTGGTTGATATAGCCGCCCAGGTTGCGGTCGGGGGCGAAGATGATCTGCTGGTCCTCGGGGAGCGAGCGCACCAGCTTCTCGGCGTTGCCGGAGGTGCAGATGAGGTCGCTGAGGGCCTTGATTTCGGCCGAGCAATTGACGTAGGAGATCACCATGTGGTCGGGGTGCTGGGCCTTGAAGGCGGCGAAGTCGTCGGCGCGGCAGCTCTCGGCCAGCGAGCAGGAGGCCTCCATGTCGGGCAGGAGCACCTTGCGCTGGGGGTTGAGGATCTTGGCCGTCTCGGCCATGAAGTGTACGCCACAGAAAACGATGATGTCGGCCTCGGTGCGCTGGGCTTCCTGGGCCAGGGCAAGACTGTCGCCCACATAGTCTGAGAGTTCCTGGATCTCGTGCCGCTGGTAGTAGTGGCCGAGGATAACGGCGTTCTTCTCGCGTTTCAGTCGCAGGATTTCCTGCTTCAATTGCTCGTTGGTCATTCTATTCAGTTTAGATGTTTTATATCCTTATTTAGAAAATGCAAAATTACTAAAAAAAAGACACTTCTCAACCGATTGATAATATTCTTCTTTTAAAATTTTATTTCTTTTGTTTATTTTTTATGGGTGTTAATTCGGTTGATAACTGAGGTTATGCATGCGGCTGCAAAATAATTTTACACAGCGATTCACATTGTTATAAACATTGCATATCGTTGAATATCAAGATATGAAAAGATTATTTCAACTGATTGTTGATTTCAGTTTTCACATGGGATTGTTAAAATTGCGGAGGTGAAGTTAAACAGGGTTAATTTTGTTCAGAACGGTGTCAAAAAAGTCTGTTTTATCAACATGAGAAAGTTTTTAACATCGATTTCAAGACGAAATGAGACCTGTTTCAACAACAGCTGTTGAAAATATACAGCGTGACATGCGGGAGGGATGAAATAAAATCAGTACTTTTGCAAAAAATATTGTACGACTATGAAAGAAATAATACCTATTGCATGTGACCATGCTGGCTACGAACTGAAACTGAAAGTGATAGAGCATCTGAAGGCTCGCGGATTCGAGGTGAAGGACTACGGCACCCACTCGACCGAGAGCTGCGACTATCCCGACTTTGCCCATCAGGTGGGCAGTGCTTTGGAGAAGGGCGAGTACCGTCGCGGCATCGTGATATGCGGCAGCGGCAACGGGGTGCAGATGACCGTCAACAAATACCGCCATGTGCGCTGTGCGCTGTGCTGGACACCGGAGATAGCCCATCTGGGGCGTCAACACAACGACTGCAACTGCATCTCGATGCCGGCGCGCTTCATCGACGAGGCGACCGCCATGCAGATTGTCGACGAATACCTGGACACTCCGTTCGAGGGTGGCCGTCATCAGCGCCGGGTGGAGAAGATCAGTCAGCTGCTATGAGCGATACCGAATTAGCCAGGAAGCTCTTCTCTTGTATTGACAACACCACCCTGACAGCTACCGACAGCGATGAATCGGTCGAGGCCTTCTGCCGGCGGACGCGTGCGATGACGCTGGCCGACGGCACCACGGTGGCGGCGGTGTGTGTCTATCCGCGCTTTGTGGCTACGGCCAAGCGGGCGTTGGCAGAGAGCGGGATTGCGGTGGCCTCGGTGGCGGGGGCGTTCCCCCACGGACAGCTGCCGTTGGAGTTGAAGGTCGACGAGGTGCGGCGTGTGATCGCCGACGGCGCCGACGAGGTGGACATCGTGCTCAACCGTGGCCTGCTGCTGTCGGGCAAAGAGAGTGCGGTGTACGACGAGGTGAGAGCCATGAAGGATGCCTGCGGCGGGAAACATCTGAAGGTCATCCTGGAGACCTGCGATCTGCCGTCGCCCATCATGATCGAGCATGCGGCGCGGGTGGCCATCGAAGGAGGGGCCGATTTCATCAAGACCTCGACCGGCAAGGGTAGCGCCGGTGCCACCCTCGAGGGGGCGGAGACAATGTTAAATGTTATTAAAGGTTACGTTAAAATTTGTAAAATTCAGGTCGGATTCAAGGCTGCTGGAGGCATCAGAAGGCCCGAAGAGGCCCTTGGGTACGCCCGGATGGCAAAAAAAATCATGGGTGAAGATTATATTAATAACCAGACATTTAGAATCGGAGCCAGCAGTTTGACGGAGGGCTTGTATTCAATTTTAACATTTTAATTCGTTGCCGTTTGGAAAAATTTTTGTTTCTTTGCAGTTTGAAAAATAACATCATATGAAACCGCTACGACAAAAGTTAGCCCAATACACCTACCCCCAGGAGATGAGAGCCCTGGGTATTTATCCCTACTTCACACCCATCTGCAGCGAGCAGAACACCGAGGTGTACGTCACCGGTCACGACCATCCGGTTTTGATGTTCGGATCGAACAGCTACCTGGGCCTCACCAACGACCCGCGTCTGAAGGAAGCCGCCAAGCGCGCCATCGACAAGTACGGCACCGGTTGCGCCGGTTCGCCGTTCCTCAACGGCACGCTGGACATCCACATCCAGTTGCAGGATGAGTTGGCCGAATTCCTGGGCAAGGACGGCGTGATGCTCTTCTCGGCGGGATTCCTGGCCAACAGTGGCGTCATACCCAATATCTGCGGCCGTGGCGACTACCTCTTCTACGACGAGCGCGTGCATGCCTCGATCATGGAGGGACGCCTGATCACCATCGCCACCACGCAGAAATACCGCCACAACGACATGGCCGACTTGGAGCGTGTGCTCAGCAAGGTGCCGCTGGAAGCCTCGAAGCTTGTGGTCACCGACGGTGTCTTCTCGATGGAGGGAGATGTGGCGCATGTGGACAAGATGGTGGAGATCTGCGACAAGTACGGTGCTACGTTGATGGTAGACGAGGCACATGGCCTTGGAGTTTTCGGACGCGAAGGCCGCGGCACGTGCGACCACTACAACATGCTGCCCAATGTCGACCTGGTGATGGGCACTTTCTCGAAGAGTCTTGCCTCGGTGGGCGGTTTCATCGCTGCCGACAAGGATACTATCAACTGGATGAAGCATTCGGTGCGTCCCTACATCTTCACGGCCAGCATCACCCCGGCCAGCACGGCATCGGTCATCGAGGCGCTCCACATCATGCGTAGCGAGCCTGAGCGCAACGCCGCCCTCTGGGACAACCAGCGCTATGCCTTCAAAGCCTTCAAAGACCTTGGCTTTGAGATTGGCAACACCTCGACACCCATCATCCCGCTCTTCATCCGCGACAACATCAAGACCTTCACCATCACCCACGATCTGCTGGTCGACGGCGTCTTTGTGACCCCGGTCATCAGCCCGGCGGTGCCGAGCGACGAGACCCTCATCCGCTTCGCCCTCATGGCCACCCACACCCATCAACAGATCGACGAGGGTGTGGAGAAGATCTACAAGGCCTTCAAGAAACAGGGGGTAATTTAGAAGTAATTAATCAGTCAAGTAGTTAAGACGATAGTGTATGGGTGATATACTAATCAAAACCGTTGAAAAGAAGAGCGATCTCAGCAAGTTTATCGCTTTCCCCAACAAGCTGTTCAAGGATGTGCCGACGTACATCCCTGCCCTGAACTTCGACGAGGTGAACCTGCTGAGCGACAAGAACCCGTCGCTCGAGCACTGCTCGCGCGAACTGTACTTAGCCTACCGGGACGGCAAGGTGGTGGGCCGCGTGGCCGCCATCATCAACCGCACCATCAACGAGCACTGGAACAAGAAGGCCGTCCGCTTCGGATGGTTCGACTTCGTGGAGGACTACGACGTCTTCATGGCCCTGCTCAACAAGGTGGTGGAATACGGCAAGGCCCACGGCATGGACGAGATCGAGGGCCCCTTCGGATTCACCGACATGGACAAGGAGTGCTGGGTGATCGACAACTTCGACGCCCGCCAGAACATCTCCACCCTCTACAACCCCGAGTACTACATCCGTTTCATCGAGCGTGCGGGCTACGAGATCAAGTGCAAGTGGCAGCAGTACTCGATGCAGGCCAACCAGCCTGTGCCCGACAAGGTGGCGCGGCTCAACAAGCTCATCATGGAGAAGTACCACCTGAAGCTCGTCAAGGTCAAGCGCCGCAAGGAGCTCATCCCCTATGCCTGGCAGTTCTTCCACGCCATCAACGAGAGCTTCAAGGACCTCTACGACTTCGTGCCCATGACCGAGAAGGAGATCAAGGTCTACATCGACGAGTACTTCCCGTTTGTCAACCTCGACTTCGTGCAGTTCGTGGTCGACGAGAACGACAAGCTGGTGGCCTTCGGCCTCTCCATCCCCGACCTCAACGGGGCCTACAAGAAGGCCAACGGCAGCCTCTTCCCCTTCGGCTGGTACCACATCCTGCGGGCCTTCCGCAAGTTCGACACCATCGACCTGCTGCTCAACGGCGTGCTGCCCGAGTGGCAGAAGCGCGGCGTACACAGCATCTACTACAGCGACATGAACGAGGCCGCCATCCGCTACGGCGTCCACACCGCCTACACCAACCCCCAGATTATCGGCAACGAGGCCGTCAAAATCTGGGAGACGCAATACCACACCACTCCACTCATGCAGCGTGCCATATTCGGCAAGTCGATTTAATAAGTGATTGAAAACAGTAACCATCTCTTTGTAGAACACATCATTAGGCCGGAAAGCGTGAAGTCTTCCGGCCTTTTTTGCAAATTTTTTTTCACCCGCCTGTCAGATTTCGGTCAAAAACCGGGTATTATATGGGCATGAAACGGACGATTCTATTGCTGACGATCCTGCTTGCGGCTGCGGCTGCCTGGGGACAGGACGATGTCGAGGCCGACAGCGTGCTGGTGTCGGGCACGGTGGTGAACCGCATGTCGGGCCGCCCCGAGCCCTACTCGGTGGTGCGTCTGCTGCAGCAGGGGGCGCTGCGGGCCTCGGCGTCGTGCGACAGCACGGGCGCCTTCGCCGCCATGCTCGTCCCCGAAGGGAGCTACCTCCTCGAGGTGCAGGTGCGGGGCATCACCCTCTACCAGTCCGACCTCGTGCTGATGCAGGATGTCGACCTCAGCATCGGCGTCATCACCGACACGCTGCGCATGGTCAACCTGCGCGAGGTCCGCGTGACCGCCCTGCGCCATCTGCTGGGATCGCAGTATATCTTCTCGCCCGACGACACCCGCCTCTGGAACATGCACCGTCGCCACGGGGGCGGCGACCACAGCGCCTCGGTCGCCATCTCGCCCGACATGGTGCCCGAATGGGACGAGCTGGACGCCCAGGGCGGGGTGGTGCGCGCCCTCTTGCCGCTCGGGGTCCCCCGAGGGGCCTACAAGTACCACCTCCGCAACGCCGGCCTCAAGGCCGACGCCACCAACAGCGACATGAAGAACGACCTCATCCTCAACGGCCGCATACGCGACGCCAAGGCCACCCCGAAGAAGCAGGAAAAGAACTGATCCGGATGAACAACCACGAGGCATATACCGAGATGCTCAGCCGCCACCGCCAGTTGGTGTGGGCGCTCTGCTGGACGCGTGCCCGTGGCAATGTGGAGCGCTGCCGCGACCTGGTGCAGGACGTCAGCCTCTCGCTCTGGGAACACTACGGCAAGCTGCGCCCCGGCGCCAGCGCCTTCGAGGAGCGCGCCTGGGTGGCCTGGCACACTCGCACCGTCCTCGACCACCTGCACCGCCGTCCCGCCCCCACCTTGGTGCCCCTGCCCGACAACCTGATCGACGAGGCCGACGACGCCCGCGAGACCGTCGCCGAGCTGCTGGCCCGCCTCGCCGACGCCGACCGCCAGCTGGTGCAGCTGCGCCTCGAGGGCTACAGCGCCGACGAAATAGCCGAGCGGATGGGCCTGCGACGCGACACCGTCTACCAGCGCCTGCACCGCATCATTGAACGTTTACGCAAGGAGAAAAGATGAAACAAGAAGAGATAGACAACCTGATCAACCGCCTGCAGGGCTTCGACAGCGAGGAGCTGCAGCGCACGATGACCGACGGCCTCGACGAGTGGTGCCAGGCCCGTGCGGCCCGCAGGCGCACCCTGCGCCGCGCAGCCGCCATAGCGATCCTGCTGCTCACCAGCACGGCCCTGGCCATGAGCGTGGTGCCCCAGTGGCGCCCCGCCTTCCTGGCGCCCCGCAAGACCACCGAAACGGCCTCCCAGCCGCATACCCCACGCCCGCAACCCCGCACCGCCCCGGCCGACAGCGCCGAGGCCGTCCCCGCCCGCGCGCGGATCATCGACTACCACTACCTGGGCCGCTCCGGCGAGGGCTACTCCGTCACCTACGGCCTCGACTCCCGCACCCTCACCTACACCCGCCGCGAGGGCAACCGGCTGGTCAGTTCGGTGATGCACGACGCCTCCGACAGCCTCTTCTACGACACCTTGAATCCTGCCGATATGAACAGCCGTATGAGAACCGCCGCCATGACCGCGGCCCTGGCCCTGATGGCCAACAGCACCAAAGCGCAGGTCGACTGCGACTTCCAGTCCGTCACCCCGCAGGGCGACACCCTCTTCTACACCATCATCGACTCCGCCGCAGGCCACGTCAGCGTGCAGGGCGACACCTACGTGGCTTGGGACGAGCCCTACATCCACTACAACGACACGCTCCTCATCCCCGCCACCGTCGCGCACGACGGCCGGCAGTACACCGTCACCGCCCTGGCCGACAACGCCTTCGCGGCGCACTATGAGATCCAGTCCATCCAGCTGCCCGCCACCCTCACCGCCATCGGACGCCGTGCCATGCGCGGCACCAATATCACCGAACTCGTCGTGCCCGACGGCGTCGACACCATCGGCCCGCAGGCCTTCTTTGTGATGCCCAACGTGGTCTACCACGGCACCGCCGCCGGCAGCCCCTGGGCGGCCAACAACGTCAACGGCTATCGGGAGGACAGCGTCTACTACGCAGACGCCACCAAGACCCGCCTCACCGGCGCCCACCGCGCCCTCAGCGCCTTCACGGTGCCCCAGTCGGTCGTCACCATCGCCCCCAACGCCTTCCGCGGCTGCGCCAACCTCTTCTCGGTCACCCTGCCCGAAGGGCTCGACAGCATCGACCGCTATGCCTTCATGGCCACGCCCCTGCGCGCCCTCACCATCCCGCGTACGGTGCGCTACATCGGCCGCGGCGCCTTCCACAGCGCCTTCTATCCCACGGCCTACGACCAGCCCGGCGTGGCCGACGTGGTGATCCAGGACGCCGAGGTCACTATCGATCGCGACGCCTTCGCCTACTCCTACCTCAGGTCCATCAACTTCGGCCAGCGCCTCGTCAGCCTCGGCACCCAGGCCCTCGGCAACTGCTCCAAGCTGAACACCGAGGTGGTCATCCCCTCCAGCTGCCGCCGCATGGGCGACTCCTGCTTCGTCTATTGCGTGCAGCTGCCCCACGTGGCCATCCCCGAGGGCATCGACACCCTCGGCGAGGCCGCCTTCCGCGGCTGCATCCGGCTGGCCGGCTTCGTGCTGCCCTCCACGGTGCGCCGCCTGGGCGCGTATGCCTTCATGGAGTGCTACGCGCTGGACATCTTCGTCTCCAAGGCCACCGTGCCACCCGCCATCGAGAGCAACACCTTCCATGGCATCCAGGGCCGCCTGCAGCTCGTCGTGCCGTGCCACTCGGCCGAGGCCTACGACGCCGCTCCCCACTGGGGCGCCGCCTGCGACTACAGCATCGAGGAGGACTGCACTGGCATCGCCGAGCCCGCGCCGCGCGTGGCCACGGTGAGTGTGGGCCGCGGCACCATCAGCGTCAGCGGCAGCGAGGGCGAGGGATGGTACGTCTACGACACTAAAGGGCATCTGCTCGACCACCGCTACTACGACGGCACCGTCCAGGTCGACCGCCCGGGCGTGTACATCGTCCAGATCGGCAACCGCCCCTCACAGAAGGTGGTGGTGAAATTCTAACACTTGTAGTAGTCCCTCAGGATGGCCACCATCTGGTTGCCGCTGAGGATGCGCTTGATGACCGTCGAGAGCCACTGCTCGAGGTTGGCCACCACGTTGCGCAGCGGCGGCCGCTTCATGGCCACCAGCCGGGCGATGCGGCGCGCCAGCACCTCGGGCTGCAGGCCGCCGTTCTCCTCCTTCTCGATGAGGCCCAGCGTGCGGCGGAAGACGGGCCCGTAGTCCGCGTCGTCCAGCGTGGCCTGGCTGTTCTTGCGGCTCCCCGTGAAGCCCGTGGCGAAGTCGCCCGGCTCCACCATGCACACGCGGATGCCGAACCTTGTCACCTCGGCCGCCAGCGCCTCGCTGAAGCCCTCGATGGCGAACTTCGAGGCCGAGTAGAAGCCCTGGTAGGGCAACCCCATCAGGCCTCCCACCGAGCTGAGGTTGATGATCTTGCCCGCCCGCTGGCGCCGCATGTGCGGCAGCACGGCCTGGCACAGGTTGACGCACCCCATGAAGTTGGTCCCCATCTGCAGGTCGATCTCCTCCTCGGTGGCCAGCTCCAAGGCGCCGCCGATGCCCATGCCGGCATTGTTCACCAGCACGTCGATGCGCCCTTCGGCGGCCATCACCTGCTCCACCGCCGACGCCACCTGGCTGCGGTCGCGCACGTCGCATTGCAGATATTTGATTCGCGGGTGCTCCAGCGCTCGGCGGCAGAGGCCGTAGACGGTGTGACCCTGGGTGGAAAGCAGTTCGGCCGTCGCCTTGCCGAATCCCGACGAGGCGCCCGTGATGATGATGACTTGTGGCTTCATAGTTTGCTCGCTAAAATTTTTTGCAAAGGTACGAAAAAAAAATGATTCTTCTCCAGCACCCTTTTTTTGTGTCTCCCCGCCGGCGATGCTGCCGTTCGGCCGGTGCTTCCGGTCCCTGTTGACGAGGGGTTGACTCTACCTTTTCTTCAGTCGTTCTTCAGTCGTTCTTCAGTCGTTCTTCAGTGATCACTGAAGAACGACTGAAGAACGACTGAAGAACGACTGAAGAAAACCTATAGTCAGGGTATGCCTGGGCATGCCGGGAATGATTTTTAGCGGTGGCGACACAATAATATACGCTCTTTGTCGTTGGTTGTGTTTGCGATGATAGGCGAAAACGACATATTGCGGGCCCTGGATGCCTTTGTCAGGAAGTACTACAAGAACCTCCTGCTGCGGGGCGTGCTCTGTGCCGTGGGCATAGTCGGGGTGGTCTATCTGGCTGCGGTGCTGCTGGAGCACTACGGCTGGCTGTCGCCGCTGGGTCGCGGCTTGCTCTTCTGGGGCGGCGTGGCGGCCGTGGCGGCGGTCGTGGGCTGGCTGGTCGTGCGGCCGCTGCTGAAGATGCACGGCCTCGGCAACCGCATCAGCCGGGCCGAGGCGGCCCGCATCGTGGGGCGCCACTTCCCCGAGGTGGGCGACAAGCTGCTCAACCTGCTGCAGCTCATGGATAGGGAGGAGGTCGGAGGTCGGAGCTCGGAAGTTGGAGGTCGGAGCTCGGAGCCGGGTTCCGCCCTCTGCCCTCCGACCTCCGCCCTCTGCCCTCCGACCTCCGCCCTCTGCCCTCCGCCCTCTGCCCTCTGCCCTCCGCCCTCCGCCCTCTGCCCTCCGACCTCCGACCTGCTGCTGGCCGCCATCGAGCAGAAGACCGAGCAGTTGCGGCCGGTGCCGATGCTGAACGCCATCGACCTGCGTGCCAACCGCCGCTACCTGAAGTATGCCCTGCCGCCGCTGGTGGTCATCGGGGCCCTGCTGCTGCTGGCGCCGCAGATGGTCACCGGCCCGTCGAAGCGCATCGTCAACTACAGCACCGTCTACGAGCGCCCCGCGCCCTTCCGCTTCACCATCGAAAACGACAGCCTGACGGTCTTGCCCGGCCACGACTACGTGCTCTCCGTCAGCGTCGACGGCGAGGCCCTGCCGGCCGAGGCCTTCATCAACATCGAGGGGCGCCGCTACAAGATGACGCGCCTCTCCCCCACCCTCTTCGAGTACACCTTCCGCCAGGTGAGCCGCTCGCAGCAGTTCGCCCTCGAGGCGGCCGGCGTGGTCGACGGCGGCCACCTGCTGCGCATGCTCCCCGACCCGCAGGTCGTCGAGTTCCGCATGCTCCTCTCCTACCCCCCCTACACGGGCCGACAGGCCGAGACGGTGGTCAACCTCGGCGACGCCGCCGTGCCCGAAGGCACCCACGTCAGGTGGATCTTCCAGACCAAGGACGCCGACAGCGTTCACTTCGCCCTCGGCAGCGCCCTCCGCGCCCTGCCCACCGACGCCAACGGCCGCGCCGAAATCGCCACCCGCGTCATGCAGACGCTCGACTACGGCTTCGCGGTGAGCAACACCGAGGCCGTGGCCTCCGACACCCTGCGCTACTCCCTCTCGGCCATCGCCGACGCGGTGCCGCAGATTGCCGTGGAGGAGGTCGTGGACTCCCTGCGCCCCGACCGCCGCATCTTCCGCGGCCGCGTGAAGGACGATTACGGCTTCTCTAAGCTCGTCTTCATCCACCGGACGGTAAATCCCACCGACACGACCCGAAATGCGCTCAGCGAGGCCGAAATTGGCCTTCAGGAGGGCGCGGCGGCTCAGGAGTTCTACTTCTCGTTCAACACCGCCGAGCTCTCCCTCGCCCCGGGCGACGAACTCAGCTACTGGTTCGAGGTGTCCGACAACGACGCCATCCACGGCCCCAAGACGGCCCGCTCGCAGCAGTTCGAGATCAAGATCCCCTCCGAGGAGGAGCTGGACAGAATGCTGGAGCAGTCGCAGTCCGACGTGCGCCAGAGCGCCGACCGGCAGATGTCGGAGCTGCAGCAGCTGCAGGAAGAAATCAACGAGATGATGAAGCGGCTGGTGGACAAAAAGGAACTCAACTGGCAGGACCGCAAGGACTTGGAGCAGATCCGCGACAAGCAGCAGCAGGTGCGCCAGATGATGCAGCAGATGCAACGCCAGATCCAGGAGAACAACCGCATGGAGCAGAAGTACCGCGAGCAGAGCGAACAGCTGATGGAGAAGCAGCGCGAGCTGGACCGCCTGATGAACGAGGTGATGGACGAGAAGATGAAGGAGACCCTGGCCGAGATCGACCGCATGATGAAGGAGCTCGACAAGGGCAAGGTGCAGCAGCAACTGGACCAGCTGAAGATGGACAACGCCGAGCTGGAGAAGCAGCTGGACCAGAACATCGAGCTCATGAAGCGCCTGGAGATCGAGAAGAAGGTGGAGCAGACCATCCAGAAGATGGACCGCCTGGCCCAGGAGCAGCGCGATGTTTCGCGTGAAACCGAGCAGGCCAAGGGCAAGGACAAAGAGCGCCTACAGCAGAAGCAGCAGGAGCTCGGCGAGCGGTTCCAGCGCCTGAAGCAGGAGGTGGAGCAGATACGGCAGGACTACAAGGCCCTCGATCCCTCGACCGACTTCCGCGTGCCCACCGACCTCGAGCAGCAGGTGGAGCAGCACCAGCAGGAGGCGCAGCAGAGCCTGCAGCGGGGCAAGAACAAGGAGGCCTCGAAGATGCAGCGCGAGGCCGCCGACGACATGGAGCGCCTCAGCGAGGCGCTGGCCGAGGCACAGGTGGATGCCGAACAGCAGGACCTGGCCGAGGACGCCGAGCAGGTGCGCCAGCTGCTGAAGAACCTGGTGCGACTCTCCTTCAACCAGGAGGAACTCATCGACGACGTCAAGTCTATCTATATCCAGGATCCCCGCTACCAGACCATCATCGCACGGCAGAACCGCGTGAAGGACGACTTCCGCTCGGTCGAGGACTCGCTGCGCTCCATGGCGCGGCGCCAGCTGCAGGTGGCCTCGGCCATCGGCAAGGAGCTGGCCGAGGTGAACAGCAGCATCGGCCGCGCCCTCGGCGGCCTGCTCGACATGAACCAGTCGTTCTACGGCTCCTACCGCGCCAGCCAGGCCGCCAGCCCCATGCAGTACAGCATGACTTCGCTCAACAACCTGGCCCTCGTGCTGGCCGAGAGCCTCGACCAGATGCAGAACCAGATGCGGCAGAACGCCCAGAAGAAAAAGAACGGCCAGTGCAAGAACCCCGGCCGCAGCAACAGCCAGTGCAGCAACCCCGGCAAGGGGAAGCCCTCGCCCAAGTCGATGCGGCAGATGCAGCAGGAACTCAACCGCCAGATGGAGGCCCTGCGCAAGCAGCTCGACAAGCAGGGCCAGAAGCCCGGCGGCCGCCACCAGCTGGGACGGCAGCAGTCGATGAGCGAGGAGTTTGCCCGCATGGCCGCCCAGCAGGAGATGATTCGCCGCATGATGCAGGAGTACGGCACCGAGATGAAGTCCGCCGCCGGCGGCGACCCCAAGCTGGCGCGCGAGATCGACCAGATGATGCGACAGATGGAGCAGACCGAGACCGACCTCGTGAACCGCACCATCACCCAGCAGACCATCCAGCGACAGCAGCAGATCATGACTCGCCTGCTCGAACACGAGCGCGCCGAGATGCAGCGCGAGAAGGAGCAGCGCCGCGAGAGCCACGAGGCCGGCGACCTCTACAGCCAGCCCTCGCCGGCCGAGCTGGAACGCTACCAGCGGCAGCTCCAACCCGCACAGGACCAGCTCCGTACCGTCCCCCCCACCCTCGCCCCCTACTACCGGCAGAAGGTCGACGACTACTTCTTCCGTCGCTAAAAAAGAAAAAAAATTTCACCCCTCGGGTCAGGTTTTCCGAAAAACGTAGTATTATATATGTGAATGGCCTTCACTATGTCGTTGACGGAAGTGCATACACCGGAGTACGTGGGGCGCTACCTGAGCCTCATCGAGCGCTACCAGGACCTTATCTTCTGGCGCTGCTACCGCCATGCCCGCTTCCGCCGCCAGCAGGCCTTCGACTACCAGCAGGAGGTGCGCCTGCGGATCTACGTCAGCCTCGGCACCCTGCGGCCCGACGCCAGCGTGCATGAGGAACGCGCGTGGGTGAAACTGTAGATCCGCAGCGTGCTGAGCAACCTCGGGTGCAGCGAGCACACCGACCTGCCCCTCGAGGCCGCCGGCCAGGTGGCCGACTGCGACGAGCAGCGCGAGGCCTGCGAGCTGATCGACGAGCTGCTGGCCTACCTCGCCGCCGACGACCGCCAGCTGCTGCAGTGGCAGCTCGACGGCTACTCCGGCGCCGAGATCGCACTCCGCCTCGGCATCGACATCGACACCGCCTACAAGCGCATCAGCCGCGCCAAACGGCGCATGAAAGAAGTTTATGAACGATTGTATAACGATTAAAAGACGCATACCGCTATGGACATAGAACCGATGAATATTGAAACCCTCTTCGACGGGCTGGCCGCCGAGGCCGGTCGCCGCCGGGCCGAGCAGCACCTCGACGCGGCCCGCACACGCCGCCTCGACCGCGCCGCCAACCGGCGCCGCCTCCTGGCCGGCGCCGCCCTCATCCTGCTGGTGGCCGGCGGCCCGATGGTACTCATGGACAGCAGCCTCAGCCCCTCCATACATTTCTCCTCGCCGCTCGGCCACTCCCACACTCTGGCTTCCGCCACCGCTATCGTCGCTGCCCTATGAGGAAACATTGGAAATACTGGCTGTCGGTGCTGGCCGTCGCGCTGCTGCTGGCCGTCGCCGGCGTCTGGTGGGTCTTCCGGACGCGCCAGCTGCCGCTGAGCGAGTGCAGCGAGGTCTACCGCCAGTACCGCCACCAGCCGGGCGTCCGCGCCGCCTTCATACGCCAGATGCCCATCAATGACACCCTCCGGCTCGATATGACCCTCCTCGAGGCCGAGGACTCCGCCGCCTTCGCCGACCTGCTGCGCAAGATGGGGAAAAACGAAGAAAGAGTAAGTGAAATGATGCAGTTGAGATCGATGTTCAGTACAAGAGAGAATGGTCAAGAGGTAAGATTCACAGGATATTGTATCAAAGGGTATCCAGGCATACCCGGAGGGAGAGATCCTTCGGAGAATGAAGTTGTTTCCTATTTCCCTGTCCGAATGTGTGTGGCAGTCTTTCATACCCATACAGAACAAGAGATGGAGTTGGTCTTTCA
>CAMNIH010000031.1 GCA_946540365.1 uncultured Bacteroidales bacterium | reverse complement strand
CCGCTTCACGCAGGCCGGCTCGGAGGTTTCGGCCCTGCTGGGACGTATGCCGTCGGCCGTGGGCTACCAGCCCACGCTGGCCACCGAGATGGGTATGATGCAGGAGCGCATCACATCGACCAAGCGCGGCTCGATCACCTCGGTCCAGGCCGTGTATGTGCCTGCCGACGACCTTACCGACCCGGCTCCGGCCACGACCTTCGCCCACCTCGACGCCCAGACCGTGCTGAGCCGAAAGATTTCGGAGCTCGGCATCTACCCTGCCGTCGACCCGCTGGATTCCACCTCGCGCATCCTCTCGCCCGACGTGGTAGGCGAAGAGCACTACAACACGGCGCAGAAAGTCAAGCAGATACTGCAACGCTACAACGAGCTGCAGGACATCATTGCCATCCTCGGTATGGAGGAGCTGGGCGAGGCCGACAAGCTGGTTGTCAGCCGTGCGCGCCGCGTGCAGCGCTTCCTGTCGCAGCCCTTCTTCGTCGCCGAGGCGTTCACGGGTCTGCAGGGCAAGTTCGTCAATATCGACGACACCATCAAGGGCTTCAATATGATCCTGAACGGCGACGTCGACTATCTGCCCGAGCAGGCATTCCTGCTGGTTGGCACCATTGAGGAGGCCATCGAGAAGGGCGAAAAGATTCTGGCCGAGACGAAATAGCCCCTTCATCCCCTATCACCCTTCAACCTTAAAGAAATGAACGTAAAGATAATAAAACCCGACACGACTCTCTATGAAGGAACGGCGACGCTTGTCCAGCTGCCCGGCACGGGTGGCCTCTTCGAGATATTGGAGAACCACGCCCCCATCATTTCAAGCCTTGCCGAAGGCAGAATCAGACTGCAGGCGGAAGGCGCGGAAGAGAAAGTGTTCGACATCAAGGCGGGAGTCGTGAAAGGCCAAAAGAACGACATCCTTATTCTGGTACAATAGAATCATTAGAATTAGAAGGCTCCGAATATTCGGGGCCTTCTTCTGAAAAAGACCGTTAACCCGCACAAAGCAAATAATCAATTTAAATAATAAACTTAACAACAACATCTATGAAGAAATTTTTAGCGACATTGGCTGCTCTCGCCTTGCCTGCACTGAGTTTTGCAAGCGAGGCAGACCTTATGATGCCTGAAGGATTCAGCTCGAATCCCGACACTAAAATCCTTTACTGGGGATTCCTCATCGTTGCATTGGGACTGCTGTTTGGTTTCTGGCAGTTCAGCAAAGTGCGCAACCTGAAGGCCCACAAATCGATGCTCGAAATCGGCAACGTGATTTTCAAGACCTGCTCGACCTACCTGAAGCAGCAGGGCAAGTTCCTCATCATTCTTTTCCTCTTCATCGGCGCTGCCATAGCACTCTATTTCGGTGTGCTCAGCGATATGAAGATTGGCGGTGTGTGCCTCGTGCTTGCGTGGACCATCATCGGTATCCTCGGCAGCTACGGCGTGGCCTGGTTCGGCGTGCGTATGAACACGCTGGCCAATGCCCGTATGGCTTTTGCCTCGTTGCGCCGCCGTCCCCTCGACCTGCTCAACATCCCCCTGCGTGCCGGTATGAGCATCGGCATCGTGCTGATCTGCGTCGAGCTGGTGCTGATGCTCGTCATCCTGCTGTGTATGCCCGAAAATCTGGCTGGCAGCTGCTTTATGGGCTTCGCCATCGGTGAGAGCCTCGGAGCTTCGGCCCTGCGTATTGCCGGCGGTATCTTCACCAAGATTGCCGACATCGGAAGCGACCTGATGAAGGTGGTCTTCAAGATTGGCGAGGACGACCCGCGCAACCCCGGCGTCATTGCCGACTGCACCGGCGACAATGCCGGCGACTCCATCGGCCCGACGGCCGACGGCTTCGAGACCTACGGCGTCACCGGCGTGGCCCTCGTCAGCTTCATCCTGCTGGCCGTGCCCACCGAGTACCAGGTGCCGCTGCTGGTGTGGATCTTCGTCATGCGCATCCTCGGCATCGTGGCCTCTGTCCTCTCCTATTATATTAATGGTGCCATCGCCAAGGCCCGCTACAGCAAGGCCGACGACATGGACTTCGAGCAGCCGCTCACCTCGCTGGTGTGGATCACCTCGATACTGAGCATCTGCGGCACTTTCCTGGCCAGTTACTTCATGCTGAAAGACGCCCTGCCTGGCAACGCATGGCTGGCACTGGCCGTCATCATCAGCTGCGGCACCCTGGGTGCCGCCCTCATCCCCGAACTGACCAAGGTGTTCACCTCGCCCAAATCGAAGCACGTCCACGAAGTGGTCACCGCCTCGGAGCAGGGCGGCGCCAGCCTGAACATCCTCAGCGGTCTGGTGGCCGGCAACATGAGCGCCTTCTGGACCGGTCTGGTATTCTTCGTGCTGATGATCCTTGCCTATCTGGCGACGGTGCTCTTCCAGGTCGACCTCGGCAGCGTGCTGCCCCAGTACGCCTCGATCTTCGCCTTTGGCCTGGTGGCCTTCGGCATGCTCGGCATGGGCCCCGTGACCATCGCCGTCGACAGCTACGGCCCCGTGACCGACAACGCGCAGAGCGTCTACGAGCTCTCGCTGATCGAGGACGACGTCGAGAAGACCACCCGCGAGGTGGAGCAGGAGTTCGGCTTCAAGCCCGACTTTGAGAAGGCCAAGTACTACCTCGAGGCCAACGACGGCGCCGGCAACACCTTCAAAGCCACCTCCAAGCCCGTACTCATCGGCACGGCCGTGGTGGGTGCCACGACGATGATCTTCAGCCTCATCCTGATGCTGGAAGACTCGCTGCGCAAGATGCCCGGCGTCGGTGCCGACTTCCAGATTTCGGACGTGCTGAACCTCATCAACCCCTACTCCATCCTCGGCTTCATCCTCGGCGGCTGCGTCATCTACTGGTTCACCGGCGCCTCGATGCAGGCTGTCACTACCGGCGCCAACCGCGCCGTGGAGTACATCAAGAACAACATCAAGCTCGACGCCAACGCCCCCAAGAAGGCCGACACCGCCAAGAGCCAGGAGGTGGTGAAGATCTGCACCAACTACGCACAGAAGGGCATGATCAACATCTTCATCGCCATCTTCTGCTTCGCGCTGGCCTTTGCCTGCCTGTCGAGCCCCGAGAGCATCGGCGGCCAGAACGCCGTGTGCCTGTTCATCAGCTACCTCATCTCCATCGCCGTCTTCGGCCTCTTCCAGGCCATGTTCATGGCCAACGCCGGCGGCGCCTGGGACAACGCCAAGAAGGTAGTCGAGGTGGACATGCAGGCCAAGGGTACCGATCTGCACGACGCCAGCGTGGTGGGCGACACGGTGGGTGACCCCTTCAAGGACACCTCGTCGGTGGCCCTGAACCCCATCATCAAGTTCACCACCCTCTTCGGAGTGCTGGCCATGGAGATCGCCATCAGCGAGGGATTCCGGGGCATGGCGCCCTGGTTTGGTCTGGCATTCCTTGTCATCGCCCTGGTTTTCGTCTATCGCTCCTTCTTCAAGATGCGCATCAAATAGACGTACACTACTGATTATCAACAAATCAAAAAGCATCACTCGACTGAGTGATGCTTTTTTTATTCTTTTTTTTTGTGGAACGATTTTTATTTCATATCTTTGCAAAGTCAGTTTATACCCGTTACATACGGTAACCATGCTGATATATAAGACATAGTAAAATAAAAGTATACAATTAATAAATATTATAAAACTATGAAAAGGACAATATTTCTGGCAAGCCTGTTGGCTCTGGTGCTGTCGTTCTCATCGTGCAGCAAAGACGACATGGAGTTGCTGAAGCACCCCTACCGAGTGCAGGGCAATCTGGATCCCACGTTCGAATTGCCTGTGATCAGCAGCGGGCAGCTCAACCTGAACGACTTGCTGATGTCGTTCGACGGCACATTCTCGGGAATTATCACCGATGCCAACACGATCACGTTCCACTACGACACGTCGATCCGTGAGACAATCCAGATCGGCGGCATGATCGGGAAACAGCAACCGGCCGGCAAAGGCAGCCGGCTGAGAACAGCCCCGAGTCCCAAAATGTCGAATCCGCCATTCATCGCTCGCGACACCATCATCGAGTATTCGATTCCGATCGACCTCTTCGACAAGGCCGACATGCAGGCCATCGTCGACGGCAACATCGCCATCAACGAGTTGCTGTTCAACCTTGATGTATTCGTGCAGGGTGGTTGCCCGCCCAACGTGGAGCAAGTCCTGAGAGACTATGTCCAGGCGCGCATCGACCAGCTCACCATCCGCTATGTGGACCACGGCAATGTGCCGCACACCTTCACCGGTTTTGCCAGCCAGTCGCTGGTGCTGGACGACATCATCGATGGCGGCACGGTCAGTTTCGACGACATCAACCTTGCCGAAATTGTGAACAGCATGCCGCGGTACATCACCGCGTCGTTCCACATGAACATCGAGGTCGACTCGGCCATCGTCTACGACAACCTGGGCGATGCCCTGAGCAACCCTGACGCCGTCAGCAGCTTCGAGACCCTGCTGGACAGCCTGAAGATGACCTACCTCACCTTCGGTGCCGACCTGAATGTAGACCTGCCCTTCGAGATCCGCATTGGCAACCTGCCCTACAGCTACGACCTGGAAATCAACGGCGAAGGCAACAGCAGCAACACCTCGGTGATCGACCAGCTCGACTCGCTGCTGACCAGCATCCTGGGCGAAGGGGCCGCCAGCATCGACTCGTCGAAAGTGACCGCCATCATCATCCTCGACAACGGCATTCCGCTGGATCTGACGCTCGACGGCGTCTTCATGGATCAGAACGGCTTGCCGAGCTACACCCTCTTCTCGAACCAACTGGTGGCATCGGCCCATACGGTTCCGGTATCCGGTCGTCCCGGCGTGTCGGAGGCCGACACAAGCACCCGCACCCGTGTCGAGATTCCGCTCACCGTGGAGGGCCTCGACAAGATGGTCAACGCCTCGAGCCTGCAGCTGCGGCTTAAACTGGCCACCACCGACAATGACTTCAAGCAGATCCGACGCGATGACTACCTGAAGATCAAACTGCTGGTGAAGATAGATCCCTCGATCAACATCGACATGGAGGTCTTCGACCCCACCGAGTTCCCGATCGTGGGTGACATCTTAAACAAACTTGGTAACTAATCAAACATGGAGGACAAAACAATGAGACACAGACTTACGATAATGGCAGCGTTCTTCATGCTTGCCGTCGGGAGCGCCCACGCCCAGTACAGCGAAACGAACAACCTGTTCTACTTTACTCAGCGCACCCCGCAGAGCAATATGCTCAACCCGGCATTTTTCCCCTCGGCATTCTACCTGCAGCTGCCGGGCCTCAACAGCCTGCAACTTGGTCTGCCGCTGTCGATTGGCGACATCGTACACTATGACGCCGAGCAACAGGCCAACATCATCGACCTCAACAACGTGCTGACCACCCTCGGTGAGGACAACCAGTTCCGGCTGGGAGCCGACATCAACCTTGTCGGTTTGGGCTTGCGTATCGGCAGCGTCTTTGTCGATGCCAACATGCAACTGAAGACCAACTTCAACCTGGGTCTGCCGATTGACGCCATCAACTTCGTGCTCAACGGCAATGTGCAGCCCGACGGAACGGCATACCCCGAGATGCCGATCCTGGACGGCGACTTCTTCAACGCACAGATGTACTTGGAGACCAGCGTGGGTGCCGGTCTGCGGGTGCCGATGACCAACCTGACCGTGGGTGCCCACGTGAAACTGCTCTCCGGCTTGGTGAACCTCAATACCGACAACACCAAAGTGACCTTCGAGACCGACCCCGACTACGAGTCGGTTCGCGCCAAGATCTATTATGAGGTCATGGGATCGTCGGTGATTCCCATCGACTCGGCCCAGGGCCTTGGCCTCGATATGTTCAAGAACATTCAGGTGAACGACGTCCTGCAGAGTGTGCTCGACATCAACGGTGGCAATACCGGCCTGGCCTTCGACATCGGAGCCAAATACGACCTCGGCCCCTTCACCATCTCGGCTTCAATCAACGACATTTCGACCGGCATCCACTGGCAGAAGAATGTGGTGAGCCTTGTGCCGACGGGTGGCCAGGGCACTATCGAGTTCAACGGAATGGACATCGCCAATCTGCTCGACCGAGGCAGCGTTAATTTCGACACACTGACAGAGTACCTCAACGAACAGATGAAGGCCATGACTCCGGAATTCAAGGTCAACGAGGGCGACTACTGGTACAACATTCCCACCAAGATGAATCTGGCCGCCACTGTCAATCTGGGGCTCCTGAAAGCCGGCATCCTCATGCATGGCCAATGGGATCGCGGCCTGCTGGCCCGCAAGACCATCAACAGTGCCAGCGACCTTGCCCTCGACCTGGGCGAGGATGGCATCGAAGGTCTGAAGAACACCTTCCGTTTCAACACGACCGTCTCGGCCGGCGTCAACCTCTTCAACTGGATTGAACTGGTTGTCGGTTCATCGATGGTCTACGACGGACACAGCAAGATCACGATCGACAACTTCCTCAATCCCGGCGTGGGTCTCATCCTCACACCTGCCACATTGGTGCAGGCCTACGTCATGATGGACTATGCAAGCAGCATGTACTTCACGCAGATGAAGGCCTTCAACTACAAACTCGGCTTCAACCTGGTTGTGGGAAGCAACAAAAAGAGCAGAATACTCTAAGAGAACTAAATGAACATAATCGCCATTGTTGGGCGGCCCAACGTGGGCAAGTCCACCTTATTCAACCGATTAACGGAATCGCGTAACGCCATCGTCGACCAGACGAGTGGCGTTACGCGTGACCGTCAATATGGTCATTCCGACTGGAACGGCAAGCATTTTTCCGTCATAGACACCGGTGGTTACGTCATGGGCGGTGACGACGAGTTCGAAGTCGAGATACGCAAGCAGGTCTCGCTGGCCATCGACGAGGCCGACATCATCCTGTTCGTTGTCGATTCACGCGAGGGCTTGACCCCCATGGACGAGGATGTGGCGGAGATGCTGCGCAAATGCCCCAAACCCGTGGTACTCGCGGCCAACAAGGTCGACAACTCAGCCCAGATGGATGGGCTGTCCGAGTTCTACAGCCTCGGGCTGGGCGACCCCTACCCCATCGCCGGCATCACAGGCAGCGGCACCGGCGACCTGCTCGATGCACTGGTGAAAGACTTCGACGAAGGCGAAGAAGACCCCACCGACGGGTTGCCTCGCATCGCTGTCGTGGGAAGGCCCAATGTGGGCAAGAGTTCGTTCATCAACATGATCACCGGCCAGCAGCGATCGGTGGTGACACCCATTGCCGGCACCACGCGCGACTCCGTCTACTCGCATTACAACCTCTTCGGATTCGACTTCAACTTCGTCGACACTGCAGGTCTGCGCAAGAAGAGCAAAGTAAGTGAAGACCTTGAGTTCTACTCGGTCATGCGTTCGGTGCGTTCCATCGAGGCATCCGACGTGTGCATCCTGATGCTCGACGCCAGCCAAGGCCTTGAGCAACAAGACCTGAACATCTTCTCACTCATACACCGCAACCACAAGGGGGTTGTCATCGTCGTCAACAAATGGGATCTGATCGAGAAAAGCGCCAACACTCATCGCGACTTTGAGCAGATGATTCGCGAGCGTATAGCGCCTTTCGACGACGTGCCCATCATCTTCACCTCAGTCATCAACAAGCAACGCATATACAAGGTGCTGGAAAGCGCCCGCGCCGTCTACGAAGCCCGGAGCCGCCGCATCGGCACCGCCGAGCTGAACGACACACTGCTGCCCATCGTCAAGGAGCAGAACCCACCACCGAGCGTCAAGGGCAAGTGGATCAAGATCAAATACATCACTCAGCTGCCCACGCCGTACCCCCAGTTTGTCTTTTTCTGCAACCTGCCCCAGTATATCCGCGACCCCTACCGCCGCTTTGTAGAGAACCGGATGCGCGAGCTGTGGGACTTCCACGGTGTGCCGATGAACATCTATTTCCGTGCGAAATAATTCCGTTTGGCACATAATTTGCAAGAGATAAAAAGTAAAACAGAAAATAACAGCAATATGAAAGTCACAGAACAAAACTTCGATGAACTGATGAATTCGGGCAAGCCCGTCATGATCGATTTCGGTGCCACCTGGTGCGGCCCCTGCAAGGCATTGGCTCCGCGCGTGGAGGAGATTGCAGCCGAGTATGAAGGCAAAGCCATCGTCGGCACGGCCGACGTGGACGAGTGCAGCGACCTCGCTGCCCGCTTCCGCATCCGCAATGTGCCCACCGTCCTCTTCTTCAAGGGTGGGGAAATGAAAGACAAGAGCGTCGGCCTGGTGGCCAAAGAGACCCTCGCCGAGAAACTGAACGCGCTGTTGTAGTCTTGCAACAATCGCACATCTCCCGCTATCATTCCCTCGACTTTTTTGCCCGGCAAATGGTCGAGGGATTTATCACTGGCCGCCACCGGAGTCCGCTCCACGGTTTCTCGGTCGAATTCAGTGACTATCGTCAATACAACATCGGCGAAAGTACACGTCATATCGACTGGCACCTCTACGGGCGCACAGACCGCCTCTATGTCAAGCAGTTCGAAGAAGAGACCAATCTGCGGTGCCAACTGCTGATCGACCAAAGTTCATCGATGCTCTTTCCCATTGACGGCCAAGGCGATGTAGACCATCCTAACAAGCTCACCTTTGCCGTTTATGCCGCTGCTGTGCTCGTCGAACTGCTCTACCGGCAGCGCGACGCCTTCGGACTGACACTGCTCAGCGACGGCATCGACCTGAACACCCCGTGCCGCAGCAATTCTGTCCATCAACGCCACCTGCTGGCCCAACTCGACCAAATGCTGCAATCGGTCGATCCCAATCATCTTCAGCACCGCAGCACCTCGCTGGCACCGGCGCTCCATCTGGTGGCCGAGCAGCTGCACCGCCGCTCGCTCATCGTCCTGTTCACCGACGCCTTTGTGCGTACAGACGAACATGAGGCCCTCTTCGACGCCCTGCGACACCTGCGTCACAACAAGCACGAAGTCATCCTGTTCCACACCTTCGACCGCACACACGAGCTCAACCTCGATTATGGCACTCAGCCCTACCGCTTTATCGACCTCGAGAGCGGCCAGACCCTGCGGGCACGTCCGGCCGACATCGCCGACGCCTACAGCCGCGAGATGAACCGTCGGCAGACCGAACTGCAACGGCGGGCGATGCAGTACCACATCGACTATGTGCCCGTCGACGTGACGCAAGGATTCCACCAGGTGTTGCTTCCATTCCTTCTGAAACGGAGCAAAGCATAACATCCAGGCATAACAGAGGCCAGTGGGATGAGAACATGCGACGTCCGGGATACGGACATCGATTTTTTTTTAGATTCAATATACGATAGATTTTTTTTTTACGTTATTTTTGTCAAAATGACTATCTAACAAGAAATGAAACTGTCTCAATTCAGATTTAACCTACCGAAGGAACTCATTGCAGAGAAGCCCGTCCGTAACCGCGACGAGGCTCGAATGTTGGTGTTGCATCGCGACAGTGGCGAGGTGGAACATCGGTTGTTCAAGGATTTCATCGAGTATGTGGACACGAACGATGTGGTGGTGGCGAACAACACGCGTGTGTTTCCGTCGCTGCTGGAGGGTGAAAAAGAGAAGACGGGCGCCCGTATCGAGGTGTTGCTGCTGCGCGAGCTGAACGAGGAGATGCGCCTATGGGACGTCATCGTCGATCCGGCGCGCAAGATCCGTATCGGCAACAAACTGTATTTCGGCACTAACGACGCACTGGTGGCCGAGGTGGTTGACAATACGACAAGCCGCGGACGCACAATCCGGTTCCTGTTCGACGGGAGCCACGACGAGTTTATCAGCATCGTGCGCGGAATGGGCCGCACACCGCTGCCCGACGAGTTGCGCCGTCTGCGCGACATCGAGAAAAGCGATGCGGAGAATTACCAGACTATCTATGCAAAGAAAGAAGGCAGCGTGGCGGCGCCCATCGCGGGACTGCACTTCAGCCGCGAATTGCTGAAGCGTATGGAGATCAAGGATGTGAAGTGGGTGGAGCTGACGCTGCATACAGGCATGGGCGAATTCAAGGCCATCGAGGTGGAAGACCTCTCGAAGCACCGGATGGATGCCGAGGAGATGCATATCGACCAGACGGCATGCGACGCCATCATGACGGCCAAACAGAACGGTCATCATGTGTGCTGCATCGGCACGACGACCATGCGGGCCGTGGAAAGTGCTGTCACCATTCCCGGCAAGGTGTGCCCCTACGACGGTTGGACCAACAAATTCATCTTCCCGCCCTACGACTTTACGATTGCCGATATGATGGTGACCAATTTCCACCATCCGATGAGCAGCCAGTTTATCATGGTGAGCGCTTTCGCAGGCCCCGAACTGATGATGGAGACCTATCAAGCCGCCATCAAGGAGAAGTACCGCTTCTCGACCTACGGCGACGCGATGCTGATAATATAAGCTGGGAACTGTAAACTGTAAGCTGTAAGTTTTAAGTGGCTGACGCACCACACACTTAAAACTTAAAACTCACAGCTTAAACCTAAATGTTTTAAGTGGCTGACGCACCACAACGGCAACCGCCCACACTTAAAACTTAAAACTCACAGCTTAGACCTAAATAGTTTAAGTGGCTGACGCACCGCTCCCACTTAAAACTTAAAACTCACAGCTTAAACCTAAAAAAGATGACTCCTTTAGCCGAGATACTGAGGCCGAAGAGCCTCGACGAATACATAGGACAACAGCACCTGATCGGACCGGGTGCTGTTCTTCGCACATTGATAGAGAACAACAACATCCCCTCCATGATCTTCTGGGGTCCTCCGGGTATAGGCAAGACCACCTTGGCGATGATCATCTCGCACACCCTCCAGCGTCCGTTCCACACCCTTAGCGCCATCAGCAGCGGTGTGAAGGAGGTACGCGAAGTGATCAACCAGGCGCAGCAGGAGGAAGGGGCTATCCTCTTCATCGACGAAATACACCGTTTCAACAAGGCGCAGCAAGACTCGCTGCTGGGGGCGGTGGAGCGCGGCACCATCACGCTGATCGGAGCCACCACCGAGAATCCATCGTTCGAGGTCATCTCGGCCCTGCTGAGCCGCTGTCAGGTGTATGTGCTGAAGGAGTTTGACGAGAGCGACATGCGGCAACTGATCGACAGCGCCGTACGCCACTACGCATCGCTGGGGATCAACGTCGAAATCAAAGAGGCGGAGGCCTTGATGCGCATCAGCGGCGGCGACGCACGGAAACTGCTGAACGCCATCGAACTGGTGGTGAACAGACAAGTGGAAGGCGGAAAGCGGAAAGTGGAAAGCGTGACGCTCGACAATAAGACGGTGACTGCGGTCATCCAGCAGAACCTGGCTTTCTACGACAAAGCGGGCGAGATGCACTACGACATCATATCGGCATTCATCAAGAGCATGCGGGGCAGCGACCCAAACGGGGCCGTCTACTGGCTGGCCAGGATGATCGACGGTGGCGAGGATCCGCTGTTCATCGCCCGTCGTATGCTGATTTTCGCCAGCGAGGATATTGGAAACGCCAACCCCAATGCACTGCTGCTGGCCAACGCCACCTTCGATGCCGTGAGCAAGATCGGCTATCCCGAATGCCGGATCAACCTGTCGCAGTGTGCGTGCTATTTAGCCTGTTCGGCCAAGAGCAACGCCACCTATATGGCCTTGGCCAATGCCCAGGCGGCGGTGAAACAATGGGGCGACCTGCCGGTGCCGCTGCATATCCGCAACGCTCCCACGAAACTGATGAAACAGATGGGCTACGGCGACGGCTACAAGTACGCACACGATTACAACGGCACGGCCTTGGGTGGCTTTGCCGAACAGGAGTATCTGCCTCAAGGACTCGAGGGGAGCCGTTTCTACGATCCCGGCGCAACACCGCGCGAGGAGGAGACCCGACGCAGCCTGCGCGCCCGCTGGGGCGAAAAGTACGGATACTGATTCCGTCCCGTAAGTTATTTACTGGCAATCCACTTGTCAAGCGACATCTGCGTGACCTGCTGGAAGGAAAGCCGGAATGTGTTGCTGTCAAGGTAGCCGCTGGCATGTGCCAGCTGGTTCAGCTGGTCGATGTCGTCCAGGTTGAACGAAGGATTGGCATCGAGGGATGCGATGGCATGTTCGATGCGCAAGTTGTCGATGTATGCGTTGAAGGGGGTGCCATGCAGGCGGTGGATTGCATCGATAACGGCATCCTCCGACACACTGAAGTGCTCGCTGAGCATGAAGACCGAGAGATCGGGGTTAAGGTAGTGCTTGTCCTTTTCCACATAGTGGGCTATCTCGTGCGACAGACGGGATGAATCAATTGGGCCGGAATGCTGGTGGCGTCGCGTCTTGCCACGCATCCGCTCGGCACCATAGGAAGTGCGATAACTGATCCATCCCATGACGAACACCGCAACCGACTGAAAGACGCAGAAGGCAATCACAGCCCAGAGAGGGCGCGGACGGTTGAACGGGAAAAGGATATAGCTGAGCACGATGGCCAGGCAATTGACACCGATGGCAATATAAAAGATGAGTGCCTTGGGGCGTTGCACGGTTTCGGCAGCGTAGTATTCGTCGAGTTCGTGCCGGAAGCGCCGCATGGCCACTACAGAATAGACGGCCACAAAGAATGTTTCCACCATAAGAACAATCCAATAGAAGTAGAAATGTATAGCCACGATGAGGTTGTAGCGCCAACTGCTGGGGAAAAAGACATGGGCAATACCTTCGGATCCACGTTCGATCCAAAGACGGTACATGTCGGCACCACCGATAATTACAGACACTGCCATGAACAGCCCCACGACAAGCGAGGGAATCACCAGGGTGCGAGCCAAGCGGCTGACGCCCCGCCGGCGCGTGAGGGAGGTGATGGACATCTGCGTCATCGGAGGCACTGACATCGAGAGGAGCATGTATAGTATTACCAGTATGTACTCGCCCCTGAGGAAGCTGTTGAAAAAAGTACTGTAGAGAATAACCGAGAGGCCGAAAAGCATGAGGGCGGTCATCATGAGCCATTGGGCACCAAGCACTTCACGCTTGAAAAATATCGTTGCCAACGGCCAGAAAAGAGCTATGAGGCCGAGAACGAAATAGGCGATGGAAATAGCAGTCATATTGAGAATGCGTTAATGCGTTAATGTGTTAATGCGTCAGTGTTAGTCTGAGCACGGATGTATTCGGCCAGCGACCGGGCATCGTAGTCCATGTGGTGGTTGAAGCGTCCGATGAGGAATTGCAACACGGTGAGCAGCACGCAGCACACGATGATCCAGTACTTGTAGTAGAGGGGGTGCATGTCGATGGCATAGACGGCCACGGAGGCCAGAACGGGGAAACACCAAGTGAGAACGATGAGGGGTTTGATGTCGATGGGTTTGGCCTGCAGCCCCGCGGCGTAGTAACTGTTGAAGCGGCGCTGGAAACGGCGCATCTTGACCGTGCCGATGATCAAGAGGATGAAGCTCAAAACGATGGTGAGAATGGGGAAAAGGTAGTGATACCAGAAGTACATGTAGTTCCACCTCGCGTCGCCGGGGATGAAGTGCGACTCGTTGGCGATGAGCAGGTCGCACATCTCTTCATACCGCCGCGGGCCGACCATGAAAGCACCGACCGTGAGTCCCAGGATGAAAAGCAGCGGAAAGACGAAAACCCAACGCTGACGCAGGGTGACGCCGCGCGGCTCGGTGAGCGAGCAGATAGCCATATAGAACAACGGGCCGCTGACAACGACTGCCGACTCAAACAGGAAGTCGTAGATGAACAGCGACCCCGCACGGTCGCGGAAGTAGATGCCGAGCATCACCATGGCGAAGCCCTCAAAGATGAGCGTGAGGCTCATCAGTAGCTGGGCACGAGTCAGGTGCCGCTTGAAGAGGGCTGTAGCCAGCGCCCATCCTATCGACACCACCGCCGGCAGAAACATAATATAAGACCACCTCATATGCTATTGCGTTAATGTGTTTTTGCGTTATTGTGTTATTGCGTTATTGTGTTATTGCTCGTCGGCTTTGTTCTGTACAGCACCGCTTGCGGTGCTTAAATCCCGTTCTATGAAAGCCACCAGCTCGTCAACGGCGTCCTTCTGGTCGATGTCGCGCTTGACGACGGTCTTGCCTTTATACAGGGTTATCTTGCCTGCGCCGGAGCCCACGTAGCCGTAGTCGGCGTCGGCCATTTCGCCGGGGCCGTTGACGATGCAACCCATGACGCCGATCTTCACTCCCACGAGGTGCTTGGTCTTGGCCTTGATTTCTTTCAGCGCCCGCTGTATGTCGTATTGCGTGCGGCCGCAGCTGGGGCAGGCGATGTATTCGGTCTGTGTGATGCGTGCGCCGACGGCCTGCAGGATGTCGTAGGCGATGGGCATCTCGGCCT
>CAMNIH010000030.1 GCA_946540365.1 uncultured Bacteroidales bacterium | reverse complement strand
ATTGTGTGGCGTTTGCTATATACGGAATTCTCAATTTCTTTGTAGAACGATGTCTTGTATATGACGTTTCGCAAAATATCTGCCCATATAGGAGGTAGCCCACGATAGAATTCATCAATTGGTCTTTGAGTCAAGCCCCTACTGTCCTTTGGTATAACATTATTCTTGAAGATTGTCTCAATAGGATCCGAATGTTTTGACTTTGATAGTTTCAGTTCGCCCAGTTTAGGAATCTCTTGTAGGAACTCCTTTGTATCAGCTATAATGATGTTGAAGTCAAGGCCCTCGAAATAATCAATGTCGTCTTTGGATGGGTTGTAAAGAACTATCCACATTGATTTCTGTGCATTCTTAAAAGTCTGCTGCGACAGGATGGACTCTATCACCCCTGTATCGTTCAGGCCATACCCAATAAACAAGGTGGGATACTTCTCGACAGCTGAAGAAAGATAAGACCACACTCTTGGTGCCTGATTATAGATAGTGGCTATCTTCTCAACACTGAACACATAACCTTGTTCTGGGTATTTGATGTAGCCATGCAATGGAAGATAGTTTATGCCTTGCTCATTCGCACAATCTCCATATACGTTCTGCTCGTTTACATATCGACTTTCATTTTTAGCTATTACCTGTGGTATCAGGTCATCAATATTTGTTGTATAAACGCCTTTAAGGTTTATTAAATTCAAATAAAGATAACAGTTGTCAAACGAGACCACATGAAAGCGTGTAGTCAGATAACTATACAGAGCTGTTTTGTTTCTACGTTCCATCACAGAGCAATACCGGGTAAGGTCGCTCTGTCCAGGTCCGACATGCTTATGAAGCTCACTCAACAACTGCCTGCCTGTAGGCAGTGGATTGCCAGCGGCATCTTTTGCATATACAGAAAAACCTGCACCTACGAACAGGTTGATGCCCGTCTTCATTGCCTGTACTAATGTATCTTTATAGTCAATTCTACTCAGCATATTATTTCTTCTTATATTAATTAGTTTATATTAACTGAGGGATCTGCTATATCTTTTGCTTGCTTTTCTTCTTTTTGCTATTTAGAAGACTCTCGTAGTTTTTCTATCTCCTGACTATTGTCATCGTTTTTTTGTTGGCATATAGTTTCTAACTTGTTTTTTCTTAAAACTATGCGAATGGCCACTCTGCCCCATTGCGGCACCGCATGCGCGTAATAGCAGCGGTCGATTATTCTTGTTTGTCTATTTTGAAATTAGATAAATATCAAACTATTTACCTTGAAAAATCCCTATTCCATCAAACCCACAATTATTGTATTCGAGGTGTCCCACCTTCATTTTGAGATTCTCGAGAACCATATTGCAAGAAGAATACCTTATCCGTAATACTCCTTGTACCACTCTGCAAATTTTCTCAATCCTTCTCTCAAGGTAATCTTCGGCGTGAAACCGAAGTCGCGCTCCAAAGCAGTGGCATCGGCATACGTTGTGGGCACGTCGCCGAGCTGCATGGGGACGAGCTCCTTGTGGGCTTCGAAGTCGTAGTCCTGCGGGAGGACACCTGCTCTGAGGAGTTCTTCCTGTAGGATATTGACAAAGTCTAGTAGATTCTCCGGCTGGCCGCCACCGATGTTATAGACGGCGTAAGGCGGGATGGGCAGGCCGTCCTCGCCTTTCTTGCGCACTGGAGCACCAGCCATCACTCTAACAATACCCTCGACAATATCATCGACGTATGTGAAGTCGCGACGGCAGTTGCCGTAGTTATAAATCTGAATGGTCTTGCCGGCTATCAACTTGTTGGTGAAACCGAAGTAGGCCATGTCTGGACGTCCCGCAGGGCCATAGACGGTGAAGAAACGAAGTCCCGTCGAGGGAATGTCATAGATCTTGCTATAACAATGAGCAAAGAGTTCGTTGCTCTTCTTGGTTGCCGCATAAAGAGAAACGGGATTGTCCACTCGGTCGTCGGTCGAGAACGGCACCTTCTTGTTACCACCATACACACTCGACGAACTTGCGTACACAAGGTGCTCTACTGGGTTATGGCGGCAGGCTTCGAGAATATTGTAGAACCCAATTATATTGCTCTCTATGTACACATCAGGGTTCTCAATACTGTAGCGCACGCCCGCCTGGGCAGCGAGGTTGACTACAATATCAAACTTGTGTTCTGTAAAAAAATTGTCCACCAGCACCTTATCGGCAATACTGCCTTTAACGAACTGCCAACCATTTACTTTTCCGTTTGATATTGCCTCTATCTGCTTCAGGCGATATTCCTTCAGACTGACGTCATAATAGGCATTCATATTGTCAAGTCCAATGATACTGCAGGGATGTCCCTGAAAGCCTTCGCGCAGCAGTCGTATCACAAGATTGGCTCCGATGAATCCGGCAGCGCCGGTAACAAGTATTTTCTTCATATCCCGCGGGGTCTATATTGTTAGGTCACACAGATGATTCCTCTAATGAAAGGTTATGATTTGTTTTCTTAACTAATATTTTCACACATAAATTACACAGATGATTATTCCTTCGGATAGTAGCCACTCGTCTTCTTACTGTCGCGATATTCGATTAGGTTACGGTCGGTGAGGACGATAATATGATGCTCGACAAGACTTTGTGGGATGCCGGTGCTTTCGCTGATCTTGGGGGCAGAGTAGCCGGGGTGGCCCACCACGCATGCGAGAACTACGCGCTGGAGTGCATTGAGGCCTTCGATAGGACGGATAATGTCCCCGGAAGGTTCTCTCACAGGTTCCTCGGTTAGCACGGTTTGGGCCTCTTGTGGGGTTGGCGTATCCGATGGTTTATCTGACGTTATTTGCTGCGAGCAATCCGATAATTTATCGTGATTCTCTGTTTTGTCAGATTCCTCCACAAGATGGCTTGTATTTGTGTCGGCCCCACGAAGTTCGTTGTTTGCCTTATTCAGACGGCGGGCGGCGGACTGCAGGACAGCTGCAGCTGCGCTACTGACGGAATTATCTTCATGACCGTATTCCCACGGCAGCGGTATTCGCTGCGACGCTGAAGAAGGCTGTTGCTGTGGGGCTTGGGGCAGTTGGTCGGTCTCCTGTTCCAGCGCCTCGACCCTCGGCAGCATACGCTTCAGTGCTTCATGGATTTTCTCTGCCTCACTCAGGCGGCCTTCGTCTATACGTTTCTTGAGGACATCGATGGCTGTCCAAAACATGCAGAGGGTTGTGTAGCGACCCTTATGGGCGGCATAGAGTGGCCGGATGGCTTCGTAGGCCTCCTCTATCCTACCCTGACGTCTCAGGTCGAATATATCTTTGACAGTCATGTTATTTGAATTCCTAATTTGCAATATCTTTGGTTCCTGCAAAGTATTCTTACCCGTGAGTCACCAGCCTTAGTAGTTTTGAAAGACCTCGCTGCCCCAGTCGGAATCGGTGTCGGTAGTAGGGATGACCACCCTATCACTTGTACTGAAGAAATTTCCAGAAAGCCATGTAATTTGGTTGCAATGAACAGGTACCTTGAACTGTCGCTCGAGCGTCTTGCCCCCTTCGGCATCGAGGGCTGCAACTGTGAGCTGCAGGGTGTCCTCATCGGTACCCATCGGGATTGTATAGAGGTCGTATATGCTATTATCCAAGCCTGGCATCGCATCACAAATGACCGTCTGAGTGGAAGCGCTAACACCCAAACCCGTCCTGGCATCGAAATGGGCACTGCCACCCGTGTAGGTGAATCGCATCTGCATGACGCTGTCCGGAATGGTATCTGCCACCACAAAACGACACAGTGCCGTGATGCGACGGGGAGAGACGTGGAACTTCTGTTGCGAAGGAGTAGCTTCTATCGTTGAATGATAGAGGTAGGTGTCGGTATAGCCAGTGCCATTATTGAACTTGATCTTAGCCGGATCGGTCATCGTTGGATTGCGACTACTGCTATGAGCAACAACCACCAAACGATAACATCCTTCATCGAGCAGGAAGCCCACGGCACCATAATGATTGTCACCGCTCTTCTGATTGGTCTGCTTCACGCGCACGCCATTCGTATCATATATAGCGAAGCAAAGGTGTGTGCAGGGCGAGCCGGATTCGGTGAATGGCCGAATGCTTAAACTATCGATATAAATAGCCACGTTCCCCGTAGGGGTGTAGGTTGTTCCTTGTCCCGTTTGTTCTGCACTCGGGGAGGATACAGGCTCCTTTGTGCAACCAGCGAGGAGAAGTGCGAAAAGGATGAATAGATAGTGGGACGGTTTCATTCTTTAGGCAACTTCTATGATTCCTTATATATTCCTCGTCAGTCGCGCTTGAAGATGTCGCGCGTGTAGACCTTGTCCTTCACGTCGTCGAGGCAAGAGTCGTAGCGGTTCGCGATAATAGCCTGACTTTGTGTCTTGAATTTGGTCAAATCGTTGACCACCAAGCTTCCGAAGAAGGTGGTACCGTCATCGAGCGTAGGCTCGTAGATGATGACCTGAGCCCCCTTGGCCTTGATGCGTTTCATCACACCTTGGATGGCGCTCTGGCGGAAGTTGTCGCTGTTGCTCTTCATCGTCAGGCGGTAGACACCAATGGTTGGCGTCTTTTGCTCGGAGCCGTACTGGTTATTGCTGCTGTATGCGTAGTAACCGGCCATTTTCAGCACCTGGTCGGCGATGAAGTCCTTGCGGGTGCGGTTGCTCTCCACAATGGCGCTCATCATATTCTGTGGCACGTCCTCATAGTTGGCCAGCAGCTGCTTGGTATCCTTCGGTAGGCAATAGCCGCCGTAACCAAAACTGGGGTTGTTGTAGTGCGTGCCGATGCGGGGGTCGAGACCGATACCGGTGATGATGGCCTGGGTGTCGAGTCCCTTCATCTCAGCGTAGGTGTCCAGCTCGTTGAAGTAACTGACGCGCAGCGCCAAGTAGGTATTGGCGAAGAGCTTCACGGCCTCGGCTTCTTTCATGCCGATGAAGAGCGTGGGCACATCTTCCTTGATGGCGGCCTCCTGCAGGAGTTTAGCGAAGACATGCGCCCGTTCGGTGAGCCAGTCAATATCCGTGAGCGCTTTGATCGCCTCGTTCTCCTCCTCGTATTCCTTGCCAGCCATCATCTTGGGGATGCCGACGATGATGCGACTCGGATAGAGGTTGTCGTAGAGAGCCTTGCTCTCGCGCAGGAATTCGGGGCTGAAAATCAAGTTGAATTTCTTCAATCCCTTAGCCCGGTATTTCACATACAGCCCACGGGTATAACCCACGGGGATGGTACTCTTGATAACCATCACGGCGTCAGGATTCACTTTCAGCACAGCATCGATGACGGCCTCCACGGCACTGGTGTCAAAGAAGTTCTTCTGACTGTCGTAGTTGGTGGGGGCTGCGATAACGACGAATTCGGCATCGCGGTAGCCAGCCTCTTGGTCGAGAGTAGCCTTCAGCGAGAGCGGCTTGTTGGCCAGATAGTCCTCGATGTAGTCGTCCTGAATGGGCGACTTCTTGTTGTTGACGAGGTCGACGCGCTCCTTGACAACGTCGACAGCAGTGACGTCGTTATGCTGAGCCAACAAAGTGGCAATACTGAGACCCACGTAGCCGGTTCCGGCGACAGATATTTTCATAAAAATACGATTTTGTAAGGTTACTATTCTTCTCTTTTACAGAAGCTTAAACAAAGAAGAACATCATTTTTATTTACGGCGAAGGCCTCCCCAGTCATATCACTTTTCCAACAGTTTCTCACCTCAACCCCTCACTGTTCCACGGTCCTGAAAAGCCAATATTTTCCGAGGCTGCTTCTTCATTCATTTTCGACGTGCAAAATTACGAAAAAATCTAATACCGACAAAATCATTTTATCAACCAATTGTTATAAATATTTTATATAAAATCATATTATATTAATTCACAACACATTACACACAACACTTCAAGTCAAACAGAATGTGGTTTTCAACGATTTCCGCATTTTCCGTCCCTTTATATCCCCCTCGTCGACTGCCGATTTCGACAATTTAACCTCTCTGTATCACAGTTGTTCCACCATCGCCCTGATCAGCGTCAGGTGGCGGTGGTAATTGCCCAATCCACACCCATCGCAGGTGTCGTCCTGGCTGTGGTAGCCGCCATAGGGGCCGCCCAGGGTGTAGATGAAGATGGCTGGGCAGTAGGCACTCAGAAACCAGTGGTCGCTGTTCGGGGCGTTGTCACGACGTCCGATTTTAGGCACAAGAGTATGTATTTCATTAATGGACTGCATCTTGTCCACCACGCCTTTCGTCTCGTTACTGTTGGCGTTGACCACCATCAATCCTTCGTCGCCCCCACAGAACAAATCGATATTAATCAACAACTTCACCTTATGCATATCAATCAGCGGATTGTCAGCAAAATAACGACTTCCAACCAACCCCGATTCCTCACCTCCGAACAGGAGGAAGACATACGTATAGCGCCCCGGCAGTTGTCCAGCCTTCGCCATGCGGGCCAAATCCATCACGGCCGCCGTGCCGCTGGCATTGTCGTGTGCTCCGTAGAAGATGGTGTCGCCGTTCATCCCGAGGTGCTCATAGTGTGCCGTGAAGACCACCATCGTGTCCGTCGCCCCAGGCAGGTAGCCGCATATATTCTGTGAACGGTAGCCTGCCTCGACGATAGGCGGTCTGCGGCGCGTCTGTGGGAAGCGAAAGTACTGGTAGTAACCCCTTCCAAGCGGACGCAATCCATTTTCTTTCATCTCGTTGCGGAGATAAGCCGCTGCAATCGAGTCGCCTTGGCGCTGCATGCCTCGACCGTACATCGCAGGGGATGTCAGATCGCGCACAATGCGGCGTGCATAACTGCTGTCTTGTGCCAACATGACTATTGGCCAAAAGAAAACAATGGCAAAAACTATTCTTTTCATGTCGGAAATAACGCTGTCGAGAAAAAAATATTGGCCATGGGTGATATTTTTCACCTTTATGACTCGCCTAACAACTAAAATATCTTTTTAAAATGAAGAAATCCATCCTTATCCTGGCCGCCTGTCTGACGGCCGCCACGCTGCAGGCACAGACGCTCTTCAGCGAAGATTTCGAACATGTTAACGTAGTCAACGAGGTCGGTCCCCTACCCGACGGCTGGCTCATGTATGCCGACAACCTGACCAACCAGTCGGGCTTCACCATCTTCGGCTCCGGCTGGGTCATCTCCCAGGTCGAGACCGCGAACAAGGCGGCGGCCTCGGTCTCCTACGTCACCTCCAGCGCCGACTGCGACCGCTGGCTGATCACCCCGTCCATCGAGGTGCCTGGCAACAACTACACCCTCAAGTTCCGTGCCTTCGTCAACGAGACGTCCGCTCCCGAGCGGCTGCGCGTAGCCGTCTCGACCAGCGGCACCGACAAGGGCGACTTCTCCACCACCCTGCGCGACATCACCTTCAACGGCACCGCTGGCACCACGGCCGGATGGAACAACATCGAGCTCTCGCTCGACGCCTTCGCCGGACAGACCGTCCGCATCGCCTTCGTCAACCACGGCAACGGCCAGTTCATCTTTGTCGACGACGTGCGGATCAACACCACGGCCGACAACTACCACATGGTGCTCATGGAGACCTTCACCTCGCAGTATTGCGGCCAATGTCCGCAGGGCCACACCCACGAGGAAGGCGCCTACGAGGGGCTTGAGGACCGCGTGGCCTGGGTGTCGCACCATGCCGGTTTCCAGAACGACGCCTTCACCGTCCCCGCCTCCACCCAACTCGAATCGCTCTACGGCGCCACCACCTACGCCCCGGCCATCATGTTCGACCGCGACCGCAAGTACAGCACCGCCTCCGACCCCGGCCCCGTCCATTATGTGGGCGATTCCTACTCCATGCATCAGCAGCTCTCGCGTGCCACCACCGAGCAGGACAATATCGTTCTGGGATTCACCTCCATCGACTACGACCCTGCCACCCGCCAGCTGCAGGCCACCCTCGACGGCTACTTCATCCACGACCACGCCATCGCCCAACCCCGCCTGACCATCTACCTCCTCGAAGACAGCCTGATCGCCTTCCAGTCCTACGGCACCAGCAACCACGAAGACTACCGCCACGACCACGTGCTGCGGGCTTGTCTGACCGACCCCTGGGGCGACAGCGACCCCTTCTCGTCGACCGCCGCCGGCGCCACCTTCAGCAAAAGCGTCAGCTACACCCTCCCCTCCACCTTCCGTGCCGACCAATGCCACCTTGTGGCCTTTGTCAGCAACTACGGAACCGCCATCAACGACCGCCAGGTACACAACACCACCAAGAGCGGTGCCATCACCACCGACGCGGGCCATGTGCTCGGCATCGACGCCCCGGCATCCGCCAGCGAGGCACAGATCTATCCCAACCCGGCCTCCGACCGTGTCTGCATCACGGCTGACGCCACCATCCGCGCCTATCGCGTCGTCAGCATGACGGGACAGACCCTCCTGCACCATGCCGGACTTGCGGCCGACCTCCTCGACCTCGACGTCACACCCCTCGTCCCCGGCCTCTATTTTGTGCTTCTGACCACCGACCGCGGTCCTGTCACCACTCGCCTGTCCGTCGTACGGTGAACAATTTTCACTCTGATATACAGACATCTGCACAGATGACAAAAAAATATTTTGGCCGGAATCTGAAAAAGTAGTATTTTTGCACCGCTAAACGAGAGAGTAAAAGCCACTTTTGACAAGTGATATAGGATTGGGCAAGTCTTATACGGCCAGCTCCCATTGAATCCCCCAGGGTAGGAATACAGCAAGGGTGTTTGGTTGTAGCGGCGCGATATAAACAGCTTGCCCTTTTTTATTTTCAGATTATGACCAACCAAGAACAGATAAAAGATCTCATCGCGCGCAAGGAAGCGCTGCATAAATTCCTCGACATCGACAGCCTGCAGAGCTGGATTGCCGAAGAGGAGAAGAAGACCGAAGCCCCCGACTTCTGGAACGACCCCAAAGAGGCCCAGAAGGTCGTCAAGGGCATCAACAGCAAAAAGACCTGGGTCACCGCCTACAAGGAGGTGGACACCGCCTGCGGCGACCTCGAGGTGATGGGCGAATTCTTCGAGGCCGGCGACGCCACCGAGGAGGAGCTCCAGGCCCAGATCGCCCTCACACAGAAGAAGGTCGAAGAGCTGGAGTTCAAGAACATGCTCCGCAACGACAGCGACCGCCTCGATGCCGTGCTCTCCATCAATGCCGGCGCCGGCGGCGTCGAGGCCCAGGACTGGGCCGAGATGCTCATGCGCATGTATATCCGCTATGCCGAGACCCACGGCTACAAGGTGGTCATCTCCAACTCGCTCGACGGCGACGGTGCCGGCATCAAGAGCTGCACCCTCCAGATCGAGGGCGACTTCGCCTACGGATACCTCAAATCCGAAACCGGCGTCCACCGCCTGGTCCGTGTCAGCCCCTTCAACGCGCAGGGCAAACGCATGACCTCATTCACCTCTGTCAGCGTCACCCCCCTCGTCGACGACTCCATCGAGGTGGTGGTCGACATGAGCCGCCTCAGCTGGGACACCTTCCGCTCCGGCGGCGCCGGCGGACAGAACGTCAACAAAGTCGAATCCGGCGTGCGCCTGCGCTACCAGTACAAGGACCCCTACACCGGCGTCGAGGAGGAGATCCTCATCGAGAACACCGAGACCCGCGACCAGCCAAAGAACAAAGAGAACGCCATGCGCCTGCTCCGCTCGCAGCTCTACGACCGCGAACTCAAGCACCGCATGGAGGAGAAGGACAAGATCAAGGCCAACCAGAAGAAGATCGAATGGGGCTCGCAGATCCGCTCCTACGTGATGGACGACCGCCGCGTCAAGGACCACCGCACCGGCTACCAGACCTCCGACGTGGCCGGCGTCATGGACGGCCACATCGACGAGTTCATCAAGGCCTACCTGATGGAGTTCGGCGCCGAAGGTTGACCGGGTGAGCATGTCGCCGGCATGCGGGAGGTTTTCAGCCAGAATCCAATATAAATTCAGAATCTTAACATTCATAAAAAATGAGAACATACCCCCCCCACACAACCATCGGGGCACAGGTCCGGTCCCAGGGAGCATGTATTAGCCTACGGAAAATAAGTTTCCGGGGCTTTATCTTGGCCGCCGTCCTGCTCTTCTCACCGGCTCTGCAAGCGCAGACCGCCATCACCAGCTTGTCGGAGATCACCTCGGCCAGCGGCAACTATGTCTTGGCGGCCGACATCGACGCTTCGGACTTTGAGGGTTTTTCGTTCGCCAACTTCAGGGGCACCCTCGACGGAGGCTACCACACCATCAGCGGCCTCAAGCAGCCACTATTCACCACCGTTAACGGTGGCACGGTGAAGAATCTCGTTTTGGACAAGGTGCACATTGCCTCAGGAAACAATGTAGGTGCTGTGTGCGGAACCGCCACGGGCAGAGCGCGCATCTACAACTGTGGTGTGCAGAGCAGCGACGGCAGTTCGTCGTTGGCAGGCACCACCGTGGGTGGCCTGGTGGGTACCATTGCCGAAGGCAGCAACGTGCGCGTGGTGAACTGCTACAACTATGCCACCGTCAGTGGTACCAGCTATTCGGCCGGCATCGTGGGCTACAACCAGGGCACCGTCAGCGGCACCACGACGGTCAACACCACCGGCGTGCGCATAGCCATGTGCATGATGTACGGCGACATGACTACCGGCACCAACCGCTCGCCCGTCTACGGCGGCAACCACACGAACAACGTGCAGAAGCTGACCGAATACAACTATTACCGCTCGCGCGCCAACCTCAGCTATACGGCCTACAACGACCAGTTGGCCATCGACAAGGACGCCTTCCTGACGCGTTTCCCCTTCTACCGCCACATCCTCAACACACACCGCGAGATGGCGGCCTACTTCCTCTTCGGCGACCACAGCGCCGCCCACGTGGCAGAGATAGGCCACTGGGTGCTCAAGCCCGAGGTGGCGCCCTATCCCGTCATCGAGCCGTGGCCGAGCGGTACGCACCGCACCACGCAGGACATCAAGAACAACCTGCCCGCCACCACGGCCGACTATGCCGGCAAACTCATCGACAGCATGGGCACCGACGGCTACCTGACGGTGAACTACACCGTGGGCGGCACCACGGGCAGCGTCAACCTGCCCATCACCGACATGGACACCGCGCGCTACGACTTCACGTGGGGCAAGGTGGTGCTGCCGTTCGCCAACGAGCTCTGGACACAGACCGACTACAGCACGGTGGTCACCGGCTGGAAGATAACCTCCGTCACCAAGGACGGCACCACCCACACCACCTTCAACATCCCCGCCGATGAGCCCTACAACTTCGCCGACCGCGACAACCCGCAGAAGGACATCTACCATGCCACCAACAACCCCTACATCTTCGCCCAGGGCGGCAACTACATAGTGCCCTACGGCGTGACGGCCATCAGCATCGAGGCCAACCTGGCCAACGCCTTCTACCTGAGCGACGCCCGGTCGGACTACGGCTACAACGCCTCCTACGGCGAGCAGACCAACCTGGGCTGGGCAGTGCCCACCTCCTACCACAACCGTACGGTCTACACCGACCTCAACACCCTGGTGAACGCCCTGAGCAACAGCACCAACCCCCACAGCCAGGCCATCGTGCTGGTGGGCAACTACCACTACAACCAGAACACCATCGGCGGTGTGCGCCTCAACACTGCCAAAGCCTGCACCATCATGAGTGTTGACGAGGACCGGAACCAGGAGCCCGACTACGGCTGGTACTCCTACCACACCACCGACCGTTCGGCGATACCTCCCATACGCTTCGACTTCGTGCCCAACATCGGCATGGGTATGGCCGAGCGCGTCACGGGCAGCACCCCCTATCCCACCATCGGCATCTGGCACGGCAGAGGATGGTTCGAATTGACCGAGACCTGTGTGAGCTTCATGAGCGAGTGCGAAATCAACGACGGCGCCTTTACCAACAACGACGACCACGGCAACAACCGCTGGATAGCCAACAGCGGCTACTTCATCCAGATTGTCCGTGCCCGAAGCGGCAACGCCAACAAATTGAGCTACGAGCAGATTGGCGGCAACGCCTATGTGGAGGAGCTCTACCCCGGCTCGCATACCGACAATCAGCTCGTCACCACCATCAGGCCCATCCTCGTCACCGGCGGCGAGATTGAGGAGTGCTACATGACCGGCTACCGCGCCGGGAGCACGGCTACCGGCGGAAACATCTGGTTCTGGGGCGCCGGAGGCAAGATGCACAAGTGGCTCGGCGCCTACATGGAGAACCCCACCACCAATGGCGTCAACGTCACCGCCAAGGTGGACCACGCCGTCATAGGCCGCTTCTTCGGTGGCGGCACCTCGCCCAGCGCCCGCATCACCGGCAACATCGACATCACGATGGACAACAGCCTGGTGGACTTCTACTGCGGAGGGCCGGAGTTCGGCGACATGGCCACGGGCAAGACCGTCACCACCCACGCCACCAACACCACCTTCGGCGTCTACTACGGCGCCGGCTTCGGCGGCACCTCCATCACCTACGTCCGCCATGGCAACAACACCGGCGTCAACTTCGGCAACAGCATTGACTTCCCCATCGCCTTCACAGAGACCTACAAACGACTGACGAACAATAACACCTACGGCATCGGCAGCTGCTACAAGTTCGAGTTCATCCTCTATTCCGGCGGTAGCGGCACGGGTGTGGCGCGTTCCTACACGGGCTATGCCAAATTCGACCTTGCCACCACGGGCAATGTCACCAACGTGCTGCACGGCTGCACGGTGCTCACCAACTTCTACGGTGCCGGCTGCCAGGGCAAGGTGAGCGGCGACGTCAGGTCGACCCTCACCGACTGCACCGTCCTCGGCAATGCCTACGGCGCCGGCTTCAAGGCCACCGCCAACACCCTCGACGTCTACCCCAACACCGAGCCCACCAAATCACGCTACACCAAGGAGACGGGCCTCTTCAGCGACTTCGGCACCGTAGCGCCCGAGACCTTCACCTGGCAGTATCGTACCAACGCGGGCTCCGACGACGCCAACAAGATACTCTACACCCCCACCGAGATGGCCACCCTCGGCACCGTCACCGGCAGCGCCTACCTCACCGTCGACGGCGACAGCCACATCGGCACCGACGGCGACGCCACGACCGGCCACGTCTTCGGCGGTGGACAGGAAAGCGCCGTCAGCACCGACACCCATGTCCTCATCAAGGGCAACGCCGTCATCAACGGCAACGTCTACGGCGGCGGCAATTTGGGACCCGTCGACGGCAACACCAACGTCAAAATCTGCGACGAATGCAGTTACTAAATGGGTAGTGGGTAGTGGATAGTGGGTAGCACTCTATAACATGTGTGCTACCCACTATCCACTACCCACTAATAACAAAACATCCCACAAGGGGACACCGAAACCGGCATCCCCCTTGTGGGGTGTTGTCACCTTGGCAGCGAAGCGGCGCTTACTCCGTCACCTCGGCCATGGCCACCGACCCGCGGTAGGCGGGGCAGGTGTGGTGGGTGCAGCTGGCGGCAACCAGCGTCAGCACCACGACGGCCATCAGGGTTAGGGCTTTCTTTTTCATTTATTATCTATATTTTAATGGACAGTGGATAGTGGGTAGTGGGTAGCACTCTCAATTCTCTCACTTCTCTCACTTCTCGATTTACAGACCGATCTTCTCGTTGACCATCTTGATGATCTCCTGCTCTTGGCGGAGGGCTTCGTCCTCGATGGCCTGGGCGCGGGCGAGGATGTCGGCCTTGAAGGCCTCGTCCTTGAGCGAGGAGGCGTTGATCTTCACATTGAGGTGGGCACCCATGACGGCCGCACGGGCAGCCAGAGCGCCGACGCCGCCGTCGGTGACGCTGTTGGGGTTGCCCCACTCCACCATGGCGCGGCAGACCTCGAAGCACTCGAGCGAGCGCTGCATGGTGCGGAAGGGCACCTCGGTGGCGAAGCGGGTGGCATCCTGGATGGCGGCGCTGCGGGCGGCCTTCTCCTCGTCGGTCTTCTTGGGCAGGCCGAAGGCATCCATGATGCGGTTGAAGGCGGCGGTGTCCTCGTCGACGAGGTGCAGCAGCTCCTCCTTGAGGGCCTGGCCTTTGACGGCCACGTCGCTGAACTTCTCCCACTCGTCGTCGTAGGCGGCCTTGCCGCCGGTGAGGTTGGCCACCATGGTGCCGAGGCTGGCGGACAGGGCACCCATGTAGGCGCTGACGCTGCCGCCGCCGGGGGCGGGGCTCTCGCTGGCCGTCTCGTCGCAGAAGCCGCGGCAGGTGAGGTCGACCAGTTTCTTCTTCGAGTGGTCCTCGATGAGGTATTCGATCACCTTCTCCTTGGGGTCGAAGGGCTTGAGGTCGTCGAGGCCCATGCTCTTGATGGCCACCTTCATGATCTCGTCCTCGCTGACGCCGAGGGAGCGCTGCTGCTTCTGCAGGTAGTACTTGCCGGCGTCGATCAGGACGCTCTTGGGGATGAGGCCGACGATCTCGCATCCGGTGACGCGCAGGCCGCGGTTGGCGGCGCAGCGGCACACCTCGTCGAAGCAGAGGTGTACGGGGGCCACCTTGATGGAGGTGATGTTCATCGACACCTGGGCGATGCCGTAGTCCTCGATGTACCAGCCGATGGCCTTGGTGCCCTTGAGGGTGCCGGGGATCATGACGGGCTTGCCGTTCTCGTCCTTGATGGGCTTGCCGCTGGGCTTGCCACCCTCGCGGGCGGGACGGCCCTTCTCGCGCACGTCGAAGGCGATGGCGTTGGCGCGGCGGGTGGAGGTGGTGTTGATGTTGTAGTTGATGGCCA
>CAMNIH010000029.1 GCA_946540365.1 uncultured Bacteroidales bacterium | reverse complement strand
TGATGAGCATGCCCTGGCGCTCGATGCCCTTGACGGCCTCGGCGTGCTGGATGCCTTCGGCGAACTTGGCGTTGCGGTTGACGAACATGTCGTTGCGCTGCTTGCCGTTGACGGGCAGGTGGTTCAGGTAGCGGGCGATGAGGTCGACATCCTTGTCGCTGACGTTACCCACGAAGAAGAAGGTCTGGTTCGAGGCGTCGGCGAAGCGGTTGCGGTAGATGTTGAACATGCGGTCCAGGTTGAGGCCGCGCACCTGCTCCTCGGTGGCGATGAGCACCGTGCGCTTGTCGTTCGGGAAGGCGGTCTTGTAGTACTTCTCGATGAAGGCCACCTGCGGGTTCTCGCGGATGAACTTGATCTGCTGCAGGGTGTTGTCGATGTTGCGCTCGTAGGCTTCCTGGTCCTTGCGGGGGGCGGTGTAGTAGAGGTTGATCAGCTGCAGGGTGGTCTCGAGGTCCTTGGGCGAGCAGTTGCCCTGGAAGCCCTGGGTCTCGCTGCTGATATAGGGGCTGATGCTGAGGTTCATGCCTTTGAGCTTCTTGTTGAGGTCGGTGGCGCTGAAGTTGGCGATACCGCCGGCGTCGACGAAGCTGGCAGCGTTCTGGGCCTCATAGGCGTCCTTGTCCTCGTAGAGCGAGGTGCCGCCCAGGCCGAAGCTGGCGATCTGGATCTCGTCGGCCTTGTAGTCGGTCTGCTTCACGATGAAGCGGATGCCGTTCGGAAGGGTGTACTCGAAGTAGCCGAGGGCGCTGTTGTACTTGGTGACGGTGTAGTCGCAAGCGGGCACCTCCTCGCTGAAGAGGGGCTCATCCTTGTAGGTGTCCACCCAAGGCTCGGTCTTGATGTTCTTGAAGTTCTTCAGGATGTTGGTGGCCTCCTGCTCGGTGGGCACCTTGTAGCCTTCCTGCTCGGGGGCGGTGAGGTAGAAGATCATGTTCTCTTCGCTGAACCAGCCCTTCACGATCTGGTTGCACTCCTCGACGGTGATCTCGGGGATGAATTCCTTGGCATACTTCCACTCCTGCACGATGCCGGGGCAGGGCTCGTTCTCGAGGAAGTGGTTGGTGTACTCGTCGGCCAGGCTGTTGCTCTGGGTCTTGTTGGCCTCTTTGGCCAGCTTGGCGTAGGTGCTGAGGAGGTCTTCTTTCTGGCGGTCGAGTTCGGCCTGCAGGAAGCCGTGGTCGTCGATCTGCTTGGCCACGCGGAGCAGCAGCTCGGCGGTCTCGTTGATGCGGCCCTCCTTGGGGGAGGCGGCCAGGGTGAAGGCGTCGATCTCGCGGCCGAGGAAGCCGCCGTAGCCGCCACCGGCGTACATCATCGGGGCGGTGGGCTTCTGGCTCAGCTCGGCGAAGCGCTCGTTGATCATCATGTCGATCAGGTTACGCACGATCATGGCGCGGTAGTCGCCGATGGTGCCGTTGTGGGCTTTCTTGTGCTTCCACATCAGGTTGAGGGTGGCGCTGGTGGCCTCTTTGTCCTGCGCGATGCAGATGAGGGGCTCCACGTTGTTGGGGATCTCGAAGCTCTTGCGCTCCTTGGGGTTCTGGGTCTTGGGGTGGCTGCCGAAGACCTGCTTCACCTGCTGCTCCAGGGCGTCGACGTCGGCGATGTCGCCCACGATGACGATGGCCTGCAGGTCGGGACGGTACCAGTCGTTGAAGAAGTCAACGATGGCCTGGCGCTTGAAGTTCATGATGACCTCTTCCTTGCCGATGGGCAGGCGGTTGGCATAGAGCGAGCCCTTGAGCATGATGGGCCAGGTCTTCTGACGCAGACGGTCGCCGTGGCCGACGCCACCGCGCCACTCCTCGTGGATGACGCCGCGCTCTTCCTCAATCTCCTTCTCGTCGAAGAGGATGTTGCCGGCCCAGCCGTCCAGGATCTCGATACCCATCTTGACCATCTCGGGGTCGTCGGCGGGCATGTTGACGTAGTAGACCGTCTGGTCGAACGAGGTGTAGGCGTTGATGTCGCGTCCGAACTCGACACCGTGCTTCTGCAGCTTGTCGATCATCTCGTTGTGGGGGTAACCCTTGATGCCGTTGAAGGCCATGTGCTCGCAGAAGTGGGCCAGACCCTGCTGGTCGTCGCGCTCGAGGATCGAGCCGGCGTTGCTCACCAGGCGGTACTGGATCATGTTCTCGGGCTTCTTGTTGGCACGGATGTAGTAGGTGAATCCGTTGTCCAGTTTGCCGTAGCGCACCTTCTTGTCGAGGGGCACCTGGGCGTTCAGGTCGCTTTTCTTCTCCGCTTTCGAGCCGCCGGGCAGCTGGGCGAAGGAGATGCCGCTGAATACGAAGGTCAGCAGCAGAATCCAGAGTGTTTTTTTCATCTTGTTGTTTGTTTGTTGTTAGTTATTTTGTTGTTGTCTTTTTCTATTATGACGCATCCGGGGCGGAAATCTTACACCGCGTCGTGATATTTTTTCGTCGCCGCTTCCTGCTCTTCCTCGTCGGGCCGGTATTCCAGTATGTCACCGGGCTGACATTGAAGCACATGGCAGATGCTATCAAGCGTCGAGAAGCGTATGGCCTTGGCCTTGCCGGTCTTCAGGATGCTCAGGTTGGCCATCGTGATGCCCACCCGCTCCGAGAGTTCGGTGAGTGTCATCTTGCGCTTGGCCATCATTACGTCGACGTTAACAATTATCATATCGTAAGTTCTTGCTCCTCTTGAAGGTTGTGGTTGATACGCAGTACTTGGGAGAGGAACAGGACGACGAGACCGAAGATGATCTGCGACACCTCGAGGGTCACCTGTACGTTGGGAGTGTAGATGCTGCCCGGCACCAGCTGCTTGACGCCGACCGACTGCAGGAGGTTGCGCGCCAGCATGATCAGGGCGGAGAGGATGATGGTGATGCCCACCCACCACAGGTAGCGGATATACTGGGGCTTGATTTTGCCGTCCTCCCGCAGGCTGCGGTAGAACGAGACGGCGCAGAGGATTCCCAGCAGGTAGCCCGCGATGACGGTGGCGATGTTGAGGTAGTCCAGCACGATGCTCCAGCGCAGGGCGCTGTTGAGCGGCGCTTCGCCGTTGTCGCTGTGCAGGTGCAGGTCGAGTTGCGAGAAGTGAGCATCGGCGCGCAGGCCGGGACGGCAGCCCTCGAGGGGCACGGCGCGGTTGTAGCCGTTGCTGCCGGTCGGCAGCCCGTCGATCCATGCACTCGTCGTGGTCGTCAGGTGCAACTGGTTGTGCTTGGTGTCGGTGTGTACCAGTATGGTCTTCAAAACCAGCACCGAGAGGCAGAATATCATCAGCCCGATGAACAACCAGTAGGTTGTGGCGATCCGCTTCTTGTTGTACTTTATAGCCATGTCGTTTCTCTACCTTTTGAAGCGGCAAAGATACAACTTTTTTTATAACTAATACAAATTTTATTACAAAAGACCGAAAATCAGTCCCTTGGTGGGGTGGGGGAGGGCCTTGCGAGGCATCTCTGCGCCTCAGCAGTCGTATTTTTCGAGTGCCTGGCGCAGCTCGACCGGCGTGATGTCGTGGTGGATCACACCGCCGAGGGCGTAGCTGATGGCGCCGGTCTCCTCGCTGACGATGACGCTCAGCACGTCCAGCTGCTCGGTGACGCCGATGGCCGACCGGTGGCGCAGGCCCAGGTTGGGGTCGATGTCGAGGCGCGACGTGACGGGCAGGATGCAGCGTGCCGCAATCAGCTGGTTCTCATGCGCGATGACGGCACCGTCGTGCAGGGGCGAGTTCTTGAAGAAGAGCGCCTCGATCAGGGCGCTGGATGCCAGCGCGTTGATGCGCTCGCCGGTGTCGATCAGCTCGTCGACCGAGTTCTGCCGCTTGAAGACGATCAGCGCACCCGTCTTGGTCTGCGACATGTGCATGCATGCGTTGACGTAGGCCTCGTAGTTGGCGCTCTTGGCCAGGCGCTGCTGCCGGTGCCAGAACTGCAGCCGCTTCCACAGGCTCTCGTTGAGCTGCGTCTTGGTGCCGAGGAAGAGCAGGAATTTGCGTATCTCGGGTTGGAAGATGACCACCAGGGCAATCAGTCCCACGCTGGCCACCGCGCTCAGGATCGCACCCAAGAGCCTCATCTGCAGCACGTCGGCCACCCGCCAGGCCACCAGCAGGATCAGCAGGGCCCAGAAGATGAGCATCACGTTGGTGCCGCGGGCCATGCGGTAGACGTAGTAGACAAGAACGGCTACGATGAGGATGTCGAAGATGTCGACGATGCGTAGCATGGGCAGACCGAGGAGGGCAAGTGGTAACATGTCGGTTGTTGACTTTTAATTGTTTGTGAACATGAGTTTTATGGTTTCCATGGCGGGACGTGGGTCGTGAACGCGCAGGATGCGCGCCCCGCGCTCGAGGGCCAGGGTGTCGAGGGCGATGGTGCCGTTCAGGGCTCCATCGGGTGTGGTTTCCAATGGTTTGTAGATCATGCTTTTGCGGCTCATCCCGACCAGCATGGGCTCGCGGAAGAGGGTGGTCAGCTCGTCGAGGCGGAGAAGCAGCTCGTGGTTCTGCCCGACCGTCTTGGCAAAGCCGAAGCCCGGGTCGAGCCATAAATCCTTGATTCCATGACGATAAAGGATGTCTATGCGGGACGAGAAGTAACGGATCAACTCGTCGATAATATCGTCATAGTCAGTCTGTTGCTGCATATTGTCGGGGGTGCCGCGGGTGTGCATCATGATGTAGGGTACTTGCAACTGGCTGATAGCATGATACATGTCGGCGTCGAACTGTCCGCCGCTGATGTCGTTGACGATGTCGGCGCCGGCCTCGACGGCGGCGCGGGCCGGGCGGCTGTAGCAGGTGTCGACGCTCAGGACGGCATCCGGCAACTCGGCGCGCAACAGGCCGACGGCGGCGGCCAGGCGGCGCGCCTCCTCGTCGGGCGGCAGCAGGGTGGCGCCCGGACGCGTGCTGACGACGCCAACGTCAATAATATCAGCCCCTTCGGCTATCAGCCACCGGGCATGATCCAGCAGGGCGTCGGGCTCGGCGTGGCGTCCGCCGTCGTAGAACGAGTCGGCCGTCACGTTGAGGATGCCCATCACCGCCGGCCGCCGGTATTCGACGATCCGGCCCTGCACGGTGATGCTGAAGGGGGTGAATTCCACTGTTTTCATCGCCTATACAACGGCGGACAGTCCGTTTTATTGTGATGCCGCCCCATATTTTGTGCCCCGCCCGTTTCCCACCTGCCGATGACGACCGTATGACTATACCCTGAGTCAAGGTTTTCTTCAGTCGTTCTTCAGTCGTTCTTCAGTCGTTCTTCAGTGATCACTGAAGAACGACTGAAGAACGACTGAAGAACGACTGAAGAAAAGGTAGAGTCATCCCCTCGTTGACCGGGGGGCATGAGGGAGTGAAATGCGATTTTTTATTCTTTTTTATACAATAAATGTTTCGGGGTGTCGTTATGGATTAGTTATGACTGAAAGTGAACGATTGGACAAGACCCGCCGCGAGGTGGAACAAGAGGCCGCCGCTTGCCGTGCGCTGTTCGAGAAGAAGACGCGCGACTACGGCACGTCGTGGCGTGTGCTGAGGATGCCGTCGCTGACGGATCAAATATTTATCAAGGCCAACAGAATCAGGAGTGTGCAGGAGAGTGGCGAGAACCGTGTGGGCGACGACCTGCGCGGCGAGTTCGTGGCCATGGTCAACTATGCCGTCATGGCGCTCATACAGGGCGAGCTGGGCAGCGACGAACCGTCGGAGCTGCCGCTCGACGAGGCCATGCGCCTCTACGACAAGCACCTGGGGCGCACCATCGACCTCATGATGGCCAAGAACCACGACTACGGCGAGGCCTGGCGCGAGATGCGCGTCAGCTCGATGGTCGACCTGATACTCATGAAGTTGCGCCGCATCAAGCAGATCGAGGACAACCAGGGCAAGACCCTCGTCAGCGAGGGCGTCGAGGGAGGCTACATGGACATCATCAACTACTCGCTCTTCTGCTTGGTCAGAATGAATGAAAAATAGGATTTGAAGTTGAATCGGAAATACAACAAGAAATGAAAATAAAGGATACGAAACTGAATTACACGCTCAATGTGCTGGCCCGCTGGTTTGTCGGGCTGGTGTTCCTGTATTCGTCGTTCGTCAAGGGGGTCGACCCGATGGGCACGACGTTCAAGATACAGGAGTATATGACCGCCTGGAGCATCGGCAGCCTGACGTTCGAGTGGGCGCTGCCGCTGGCGGGCGTGCTGTCGATGGGGCTGATATGCGCCGAGTTTGTGGTGGGTATTCTGCTGATCACCAACGCCTACCGCCGCCTGTCGGCCTGGCTGCTGGCGCTGATGATGCTCTTCTTCACGGTGACGACGCTGATCGACGCGCTGACCAACAAGGTGACCGACTGCGGCTGCTTCGGCGACGCGGTGAAGCTCACCAACTGGCAGACCTTCTGGAAGAATGTGGTGCTCGACGTGCCGACGGTGTGGATCGTGCTGACGCGCAACCTGCGCCGCAAACGCCGTTTCGAGCGCGACGGCCTGATCCTTATCAGCGCCGTGGCGGTGATGCTGATCTTCGGGATCTACAATATCAAGCATGAGCCGGTGATCGACTTCCGCCCCTGGAAGATCGGCAACCGCATGATGGACACCGAGTGTACCGAGGGTCCGAAGAGCTACGTCACCTACCGCAACCTGCAGACGGGCGAGACCGAGGAGTTCGAGTCGGCCATGCTGATGGAGAAGATGAAGGACAGCCTCTGGGCCACGCAGTGGGAGTGGGAGAGCAGCCGCGTGGTGGATCCGCGCGAGATCGCCGCCCCGGGATTCTCGATGATGGACCTCGAGGGCGAGGATCATGCGGTCGATATGCTGGCCGAGCCCGACGGCCTGTTCATCGTCACGGTGCATCACCTGAACGAGCTGACCGACAAGGGGCTGCGCGAGGTGCGGGCCGCCCTGCGCCTGGCCGAGGAGAACGGCGTGCGCATCGTGATGCTCACCTCGGCACTGCCCGAGGAGGTGCAGTCCTGGCTGTACGAGAACCATATCGAGGGGCTCGACTACCTCTTCGCCGATGCCACCGCCATCGAGACCATGATGCGCGGCAACCCGGGCTTCATGTTTGTGCGCGATGCCGTGGTGGTCGACAAGGGACGTCGGGCGGCCGACGTGATGGAGAAGGGCATGGCCGACATGCCGGTTGACAAAGAATAAAAAAAGTGTGAATCAATGATACAGAGAATCCAATCCTTTTGGTTAGTGCTGGCAGCCTGCTGCATGGCACTGTGTTTCATGGCGCCGGTGGCGAAGTACGAACTGCCGCTTTCCACGACGCAACAGACGGCCGAGGCGCGCCTCGACCTGCTGCCCCAGAGCAACCCCGACCTGCTGAGCCAGATGGCCGCGATGGAGCCGGTCGTGACCTTCGGACAGAAGGAGAGCGGCTTCGCCTCGTGGCCCTTGGTGGTGATGGCGCTGCTGGTGGCCGTGGTGGCCGTGGCGGCCATCTTCCTCTACCGCAACCGTGTGCGGCAGATGCGCGTGGTGGCGGTGGCCTTCCTGCTCAACGTGGCCTACGTCTTCCTGCTCTTCTTCTGGGCGGTGGACGCCTACGGCAAGACGGTGAGCCAGTATTTCCATGCCGACGGGCTGCAGGTGGCGTGGTATATCGGCGCCTATGCCCCCATCGTGTCGCTGGTGTTCCTGGTGCTGGCCCATCGCGGCATCAAACGCGACGAGGCCAAGGTGCGGGCGGCCGACAGGCTGAGGTAAAAGACAGTGTCAAGTGTCCAGTGTTAAGTGTTAAGTGATGAGTCAAGCGTTGAAAGCAGAGATTCATAGTGTTGCGGAGCTGCCCGAGGTGGCACGGAAGTTGCTGTCGACATTCAGGGACGACCGTTTCTTCGCCTTCTTCGGCAAGATGGGGGTGGGGAAGACGACCCTGATCAAGGAGTTGTGCGCCGAATTGGGCGTGACGGACAATGTGTGCAGTCCGACCTTCGCCATCGTCAACGAGTACGTGGCAGGCAACGGAGAATCGGTCTACCACTTCGACTTCTACCGCATGAAGTCGGTCGCCGAGGCCTACGATATCGGCTACGAGGAGTACTTCTACAGCGGATGCTACTGCTTCACCGAGTGGACCGAGAAGGTCGAGGAACTGCTGCCGGAACGCTACGTGCGGGTCGAGATCGAGGAGCAAGAGGGGGTGAGAATACTGAAAGCGAATATTATAGAATAGATGATAAACGAGAAAGAATCAATGGTGCTGGCCCGATTGGCGGCACAGGTTATGGACGAGAAGAAGGCCGGGGACGTGCGTATCCTCGACCTGCGCAAGGTGCATGGCGCCCCGGCCGAGTTTTTTGTGATCGCCAGTGGCAATGTGCCGTCGCACGTCAGTGCGCTGAGCGACGCCGTACACGAGGCCGTCAAGAAAGCCACCGGGCTCAACCCCCACAAGGTGGAGGGCTACATGAATGCCGAATGGATTTTGATGGACTACTTCGACGTGGTGGTGCATATCTTCCAGAAGGAGAAACGGGCTTTCTACCGCCTCGACGAATTGTGGTGCGACGGCGAGGAAGTGGCAATTTCAGTTAAGAGTTAAGAATTAAGAGTTTAAAACTAATGGCACAAAATAATCAACAGCAGCCGCAGCGACCCAACAATCAGGGCAAGCGTCCCAAAGGGAGCCGTGTGCTGTACATCGTCTACGGTGTCATCATGCTGGCCCTGGTGTGGTCGCTCTTTGGCGGCAGCGGCAGCTCGACCTCCAAGCGCGAGATCACCTGGGACCGTCTGGAGCCCATCCTCGAGAAGGGCGACTATGAGAGTATCACCGTCATCAACCAGGAGGTGGCCCAGATCCGCATCAAGCCCGATGTGGCGCGACACGACACGGTGAGCTACGGCGACATCCTCACCCGCAACATCACCGGTGCCCCCGGCCCGATGGGCTACTACATCTACAGCATCGGCAACCTGGAGCATTTCGACAAGGAACTGTCGATCGTCGAAGAGCGCACCGGGAAGCATATCAGCTACAAGATCGAGAAGCGCAGCAATGCCTGGCGCGAGCTGCTGATCTGGTTCGGGCCGCTGCTGATGCTGATGTTCTTCTTCTGGATCATGGGCGCCATCGGCCGCCGCCAGATGGGCGGCGACAGCGGTGGCGGCGGATTCAATATCTTCGGCTTCGGCCGCAGCAACGCCAAGCAGTACGATGCCACCAAGCAGAACAACGTCACCTTCAAGGATGTGGCCGGCCTGGCCGGCGCCAAGGAGGAGGTGATGGAGGTGGTCGACTTCCTGAAGAACCCCAAGCGCTACACCGACCTCGGCGGCAAGATCCCGAAGGGTGTGCTGCTGGTGGGTCCTCCGGGTACGGGCAAGACGCTGCTGGCCAAGGCGGTGGCTGGCGAGGCAGGCGTGCCGTTCTTCAGCATGAGCGGCTCCGACTTCGTCGAGATGTTTGTCGGCGTCGGCGCCTCGCGCGTGCGCGGTCTGTTTGAAGAAGCCAAAAAGAAATCGCCCTGTATCATATTTATTGACGAGATCGACGCCGTGGGCCGTGCCCGCGGCAAGGCCGGCATCACCGGCGGCAACGACGAGCGCGAGAGCACGCTCAACCAGCTGCTGACCGAGATGGACGGCTTCTCGAGCACCACCAACGTGATCGTGATGGCGGCCACCAACCGTGCCGACGTGCTCGACAAGGCGCTGCTGCGCGCGGGGCGCTTCGACCGTCAGATCTACGTCGAGCTGCCCGACCTCGAGGAGCGCAAGGCCATCTTCGCCGTCCACATGAAGAAGCTCAAGCTCAACAAAGACAAGAACAGCGAGGGCTACGTCGACCGCTCGTTCCTGGCCAAGCAGACGCCGGGATTCAGCGGCGCCGACATCGCCAACGTGTGCAACGAGGCCGCCCTCTGCGCGGCCCGCAAGAACAAAAAGCAGATCGACAAGCAGGACTTCCTGGATGCCGTCGACCGCATTGTGGGCGGCTTGGAGAAACGCACCAAGGTGCTCACCGACCAGGAGAAGCACACCATCGCCTACCACGAGTCGGGCCACGCCTCGGTCAGCTGGCTGCTGCGCTGGGCCAACCCGCTGGTGAAGGTGACCATCGTGCCGCGCGGCAAAGCCCTCGGCGCCGCCTGGTACCTGCCCGAAGAGCGCCAGATCACCACCTACGAGCAGATGTTCGACGAGATGACCTCGCTCATGGCCGGCCGCGCGTCGGAGGAGATCGTCTACGGCAAGATCAGCACCGGTGCGCTGAACGACATAGAACGTGCCACCAAGATGGCGCAGGCCCTCGTCACCTACTACGGCATGAGCCCCGAGGTGGGCAACGTCAGCTTCTACGACTCGACGGGCCAGAGCGACTTCGGCATCACCAAGCCCTTCAGCGAGAAGACGGCCGAGACCATCGACCGCGAGGTGCGCCGCATGGTGGAGGAGGCCTATGCCAAGGCCAAGGAGCTGCTGCTCAGCCACCGCACCCAGCTCGACGAGCTGGCCGCGCAGCTCTACGACAAGGAGGTCCTCTTCCGCGAGGATCTGGAACGCATCTACGGCCCGCGGCCGTGGGATAATGCGGCCCCGGTGGAGCCGTCGGAGGAATCCGACGAGGCCGACGAGACGGAGCCGTCCGCCAAGGCCGATACCAATAACCAAGACTTCGAAGAGGTATGAAAAACTTTTGGACACGCACGGTCAGCGCCATCGTCTATGTGCTGCTCTTCCTGGGCTGCATCTACAGTGGCGACCTGATCGGCAACAAGGCTGTCGGTGGGCTGATTCTCACCGCCTTCCTGCTCTTTGTGGCATGCGGTTGCACGTTCGAGTTCTTCCGCATCGTGGGGAAGCAAGGCGCCACGCCCAGCCGTGTGTTGGGATATGCGCTGTCGGTGGTGGCGCTGCTGATGGTGGCGCTGGTGCCGGTGCTGAATGCAGCCTATGGCTTCGCTGTCTGGATGCTGGCCACCACGCTGCTGCCGGCGGTCTTCGCCCTCTGCGCCATCGTCCAGCTGTGGAACCACAGCGAGCAGCCTTTCCGCGAGGCGGCCTACACCATGGTGCCGATGCTCTACGCCGCCATCCCGCTCGGGTTGATGACGTGGCTGCATATCAACTACAGCGCCTTGGTGATGGTGCTGATCATGGTGTGGATGAACGACAACGGTGCCTACATGGGCGGCTCGCTCTACGGCAGGCATAAGATGTGGGCGCGCCATTCGCCCGGCAAGACGTGGGAAGGCACCATCACCGGTGTGGTGATCACCCTGCTGGTGGCGGTCTTCGTCGGCCCCCTCTTCAACAGCGCCATAGCGTGGTACCACTGGCTGGTGCTGGGTCTGATCTGCAGCGTCATCGACACGCTGGGCGACCTGGTGGAGAGCATGCTCAAACGCAGTGTCGGCATGAAGGACAGCGGCAGCATCATGCCGGGCCACGGCGGCTTCCTCGACCGCTTCGACAGCCTCCTGGTCGCCACCCCCTTCGTCTTTGTCTATCTTATGCTATTTGTGAAGATATGAGCCTGGCCGACCAGATACTCTACGAGGATAACCATCTGCTGGCGCTCAACAAGCTGCCCGGGCAGATCACCCAGGGCGACAAGACCGGCGACCCCTGCCTGGCCGACCTGGTCAAGGATTTCATCAAGGAGCGCGACCACAAGCCCGGACAGGTCTACTGTGGTGTCATCCACCGCCTCGACCGGCCGGTGAGCGGTGTGGTGCTGCTGGCCAAGACCAGCAAGGCCCTGAGCCGCATGGTGGAGAAGGTACGCACGCGCGAGTTTGAGAAGCACTATTGGGCCGTCGTCAAGAACGCGCCGCCGCAGCCCGCAGGCTGCCTCGAGAACTGGCTTGTCAAGAATGAGGAGCGCAACAAGAGCTATGTCTTCGGCGCCGCACGTCCCAACGCCAAGCTGGCACGCCTCGAGTACCGCGACATCGCGGTCAGTGCCGGAGGCTACCATCTGCTCGACATCAATCTCCATACCGGGCGTCATCATCAGATCCGCTGCCAGCTGGCCAATATCGGCTGTCCCATCAAGGGCGACCTCAAGTACGGCGCCGAGCGCAGCAACCCCGACGGGAGCATCTCGCTCCATGCCTACAGCGTCACGTTCGAGCACCCGGTAAGGCACGAGATGATAACTATTACAGCACCCAATCCCGAGATAAGTAAAATGTTTGGAATATGAAAAAAACAATCGTCATAATGTCACTCCTCGCCGGCATCGCGGGTTCTGCGATGGCCCAGCGGGTGATGGTGGATAATTTCAGCTGTGTCAAGTTGCACTATGGGAATCCCTCCGTCGAGGTCGTTTCCGGCGACTACCTGACCCTCGAGGCCGAGGGCTATCTGTCGGGCGGCGAGCTGGGGGCGCCGGCTTTGCCCATCAAGAGCGCGATGCTCACGGTCCCCTTCTGCGACGCCTTCGAGGTGACGGTCGAGAATGCCGTCTACGACACGGTCGACCTGCCGGCCGGTCGTCTCTACCCGCGCCAGATGCCCGTCATGAAGCGCGGCGTCGAGCTCCCCTTCAGCATCGATGAAGAGGTCTACAACACCGACACCTTCTATGCGCGTCCCCTGGTGACCGTCACGCCGCTCGGCGTCGGCCGCGACCGCTCATACGCCAGCATCAGCTATTCGCCTGTCAGCGTCAACCCCGTCAGCGGCAAGATGGTCGTCTGCCGCAGCGCCGAGGTGACGGTGCGCTTCGTCGGCAGCGATGCCGGCGCCACCCTCAAGCACTACGAGCGTTACCATACGCCCGCCTTCGACCTGGGTCCCACCCTCAACCAACTGTTTACCGCCCCCAAGGACATCTGCGTTTCGGCACCGGTGCGCATGGTCGTCATGGCCCCCGTCAAGCTGGCTTGCACGGCCATCGACGAGTTCGTCGACTGGAAGCGCAGGCAGGGCCTCCTGGTCGACCTCATCTATGTGGAATCCGGGATCACGGCCGACGCTATCGCCGGCAGCCTGCGGCAGATGTACGACGAGGCGACCTACGACAATCCGGCTCCCACCTATCTCCTGCTGGTGGGCGACAACAACCTGATGCCCACCTTCCCCAGCGACCTCTCGGACGACAACTTCCTGCACGGGGATTGGTATCAACTCGACAACCATGTCACCGACCACTACTTCACCACGCTGACCGTCGGCGATCGCCTGCCCGATCTCTATCGCGGCCGCTTCTCGGCGCGCGACACCACCACGCTGGGCAATATCATCGACAAGACGATCTACTACGAGCGCTACAACTTCAGCAAGGACAGCTACCTCGGCCGTGCCGTCCTCATCGCCGGCGTGGATAGGTCCACCAACTACACGAACGACTACGACAACGCCTGGCGTTGTGCCGATCCCACGATGGACTACCTCGCCCAGTTCTATTTCAACGCCGACCACGGGATCGACAGTCTGCTCTATTACAAGAACAACACCAACCGAGTGCCCGACGGTGTCTCCGTCAAGGGAAGCAGCCACGCGGCGACCACTGCAAGCTACCTGCGCAACGCCTACAACGACGGTGTCGGCTGGGTGAACTACAGCGCCCACGGCGAGTGGAACGAGTGGTACTCGCCCATGCTGACGGTCTCTCAGATCAACAATATGAGTAACGCAGGCCGTCCGTCGTTCATGATCGGCAACTGCTGCCTGACCAACAAGTTCGACGAGGTTACCTGCTTCGGCGAGGCCCTCCTGCGGCGCGCCGACCGGGCCGGAGCCGTCGCCTATATCGGTGCCACCAACTCCTCGTTCTGGGATCAGGACTTCTACTGGAGCGTCGGCATCCGCACCAACATCCGCAATGCAATGCTCCTCAACTACGATGCCAACCGTCTGGGTATGTACGACCGCCTCTTCCATTCGCATGGCGAGGAGCTCTCGTCGTGGGATGTCACCGCCGGCCGTATGGTGGTCGCCGGCAACCAGTCGGTACAGAACGCCAGCGGGCTGGATTCCTACGGGGCTGGGTTTGCCGAGTATTACTGGGAGATCTACGAGCTCATGGGCGACCCGAGCCTGATGCCTTGGTTGGGCACGGCCTCCACCCTGACGGCGACCGTCGGCCTCTACGACGACCGGGGTCTCTGTGTCTACTCCGTCCCCGGAGCCTATGTGGCATTTGTGACCGAGGGCGACCATCGCCTGCAGGCTTCCGCCTTCGCCGATGCCGACGGCATGGCCTGTTTCGATATCGACCGCGACAGCCTGTCGGCATCGTTCGTCAGCATCACCGCCCAGGGGTACAAGCCCTACATTAAGTCGTTCCGCTCACATCCGCTCGGCATCGACGAGGTGGCCGACGCCGCCGTCACGGTCAGTCCCAATCCGGCCACTGACCGCTGCACCGTCAGCGCCGACGGGCTGCAGCGTGTGATGTTGGTCGGTGTGACGGGGCAGACGATGTGTGTGACCGAGGCGTCCGCCGACAGCGTCACCCTCGACCTGCAGGCCGTGCCCGCAGGATTCTATCTGCTCCGTATCCAGACGGCCGACGGAGCCTGTGTCAAGAAACTTGTCGTGAAATAATATGTAGAGACGCGGCGTGCCGCGTCTGCTATCCTCGAAATGGAGAATGCAGACGCGGCACGCCGTGTCTCTACATATTGGTCAATATCCTAAAATCTTCAGCATCGACTTGTAGCTCTGCTCTTTGGCGAATAATTTGGTGGTGTATTCGCCGTTCTCGTCCTTGTCGATGATGACGTGCTTCGGAGCGGGAATCAGGCAATGCTGGATGCCGCCGTAGCCGCCGATGCTCTCTTGGTAGGCGCCGGTGTGGAAGAATCCGATATACAGCGGGTCGTCCTTCTGCAGCTTCGGCAGGAAGATGGCGTTGGCGTGGCTGTCGGCGTTGTAGTAGTCCTCGGAGTCGCATGTCAGTCCGCCAAGGAACACTCGCTGGTACTCGCAGTCCCAGTGGTTGATGGGAAGCATGATGAAACGCTGGTTGATGCCCCAGGTGTCGGGCAGGGTGGTGATGAAACTCGAGTCGATCATGTACCACAGCTCGCGGTCGTTCTGCTGCTTTTGGTCCAATATACTATATAATGTAGCGCCGCTTTCGCCCACGGTGAACGATCCGAACTCGGTGAAGATGTTGGGTTCCTCGACGCCGCGCTGTGTGCAGATGTTCTTGATCTGCGCCAGTATCTCCTCGGCCATGTACTCGTAGTCGTAGTTGGCGGCCAGGCTCACTTTGCTCGGGAAGCCGCCCCCAATATTGAGCGAATCCAGCTCCGGACACACACGCTTGAGGTCGCAGTAGACGTTGACGCACTTGGCCAGTTCGTTCCAGTAGTAGGCTGTGTCGCGGATGCCCGTGTTGATGAAGAAGTGAAGCATCTTGAAGCGGAACTTGGGATTCGGCTTCACCTGCTCCTCGTAGAAGCTGACGATGTCGTGATAGCGGATGCCGAGGCGCGAGGTGTAGAAGTCGAACTTGGGCTCCTCTTCCGAGGCGATCCGGATGCCTAAAAGCATCGGCTCGGAGGCCTTCTCGAGCATCCGGTCGAGGGTGTAGTACTCGTTTTTGTTGTCCAAAACCGGTATCACATGTTGGAATCCGTCGTTGAAGATCCCTACGATGTTTTCGATGTATTGGTCTTTCTTGAACCCGTTGCAGACGATCACTTTGTCCTTGTCGATCAGTCCCTGTGCGTGCAATTCCTGAATCAGATTGATATCGAAGGCCGACGATGTCTCGAGGTTGATGTCGTTTTTGAGCGCCTCTTCCAACACGAATGCGAAGTGGCTGCTCTTGGTGCAGTAGCAGTAGTTGTAGGTGCCGCGGTAGTCGGTCTTGGCGATGGCCACGTTGAACAGTCGCTTGGCCCGCTGTATCTGCGAGCTGATCTTCGGCAGATAGGTGATCTTTAGTGGTGTGCCGTACTGTTTGATGATTTCCATCAAGGGAATGTCGTGGAAGTAGAGTTCGCCCTCCTCCGTCCGGAATTCGTCCTGCGGGAAGTCGAAGGTCTGGTCGATCAGATCGTAGTATTTGTTCTTCATGGCGATTAAATTAATTAATTTACAACTTTTTTG
>CAMNIH010000028.1 GCA_946540365.1 uncultured Bacteroidales bacterium | reverse complement strand
GGGCAGGTCGGCAACGTGCAGCTGCGGATGGCATCCGATGACGGTATCCTTGGCGGCCGGGGTGTAGTAGATGCTGTCCTCCTCGTGGGCGGGGCGAGCCGTAATCCTGATATTCCCGTAGCGGCTGATGTATGCCGAGAAGTAGCCATACACATTGTCCTTTTCTATAGATACCCCCAGTTCAAAGGTTCCCGGGGTGTTCCACACCAGGGTGAGGCTGTTGTCGGTCTGCGCCACAACGGTGGCAGGGCCGTCGTAGTGGGATGGGTAGAGCTCCTGATAGGTGTAATAGTTCGGGGTATCGTACAGCCATACGTACAAGCGGTCGGGCTCGTCGTTGTTCTGGAGGGTGCTGTGCAGCAGGAGCGTTACGGTGTCGCCCACGGTGGCTATCGGCGGAAACTCCATCGCGATGTCGATGTCGTACTGATAAACGGTGGTACCCACAAACATGAACGAGGGCGTGGCCTCGGTACCCGTGTACTCGATCACAATGCGCACGCGTCCGCCGTAGCTGTAGAACGACGGGGTAAAATGGATATTATTCACATACATGTTGTTCAACTCGCTTAGATGGTTGCCGTTCTCGTCTTCCACGCGCAGCGAGAAGAGGGCGTTCTCGTTCCACTCTCTATCCACGGCGACCTCGGCACTCAAGGCTATGAAGGTTCTGCCCGGCTGGGTTTGCAGCCACGGGCTCACGAGCCGCTGTCCTTGGCTGGTGATGGAGGCATGGCTGGGGTCGATGATGGTGGCCCCGTTTTCGGCCGTCCAGCACTGTGAGAAGTCGGCGGTGTAGGGGAGGGTGATGTTGTCGCAGTCGACGGTGACGGAGTCGTAGACGGTGAGGGTGTGGCTCCCGTCGAGCCATGCATAATGATAGCCGAACAGGTTGTCTTTGTAGATCTGCATGCTAAAGTTGAAATTCCCCGTCTGATGGAACACCACGGTGCGGCTGCTGTCGGTCTGGGCGATGACTGTCAGCGACGAGGTGTCGTTGTCGTCGATCCAGTTCCAGTCGTGGTAGAGATACCAGTACCAGCGGTCCACGGTGTCGCCGTCGGCCACCGTGGCATGCGCTGTGACGGTTACGGTGTCGCCTACACGTGCGCTTGCAGGGCCTTCCAGGGTGAGCGTCATGGGGTAGCTGTAGACGGCCAGGTTGGCCAGGTGCAGAAGGTGGGCGGGCCGGTCGTCGATGTACTCGAAGGTCACACGGTAGCGTCCGGCGCTGACGAAGAAGTGTTCGATGGGCGAGCCTTCGCTGGCATCCGCGTAGCGGTCTGACGTGGCCACGGTTCCGGTCTCGCTCTCGAGGGTCACGAGATAGACTCTCGACGAGTCTTCCCAGTTGTACCACCAGGAGCCGCTGTAGTCGCGTATCTCATGCCATGACATGTACAGCACGCCCGCCGGTACCTCGAACCACGGGCTGGTCAGCTTCTGGCCCTGCGCGTTGATGGAGGCGTGGCTGGTGTCGACGGCCGTGGCGCCGCCGGACGTGTGCCAGCATTGTGTGAAGTCGGCCGCATAGGGCAGCTGCATGACGCCGCAGCCGTCGGTGCTGGTGGTGACCGCTTTGATCATCCATGAGCCGTAGTAGTTATAGTCTGTGCTGTGCGTCCAGGTGATTCCGTCGCTGCTCAGCCAGTTGCTGTTGTAGTCACCGCTGAACTCGGCGTAGGTGGCCGGGAACATGCCGTTGGTCTGGAATGTGATCCAGAGGGGTTGGCTGCCGTCGATGGCAATGGGGCTGCTCAGCACCCACTCGTACCAATTGGACGGTCCGTTGATGGTGGTGGTCGTGCTGTAGAGCAGCGTGGCAGGGGCATTGTTGCCACCCCGCCATACGTTGAGGGTGTAGTCGCCATTCTCGATCGTGTAGAGCAGTACGCTCTTCAGGCTGTCGCATCCGGCCAGCCGCGAGGCAGGGAAGCTCACACCCCAGCGGGTGGTGCCGCTGTTGTAGCCCAGCTGGCTTTTCCTCGATCGCCAGCCGCAGTAGGAGATGGTGTCGCCCTCGCGGAAGAAGGGGATGTTCTCGTTGACGGTGATGTCGTCGAGGTACAGGTGGCTGATGCCGCCGTTGTTGTAGTGGCGGAAGGCCAGACGGAAGGTCTTGCCGGCATAGGCGCTCAGGTCGAGGGTTCGAGTATTCCACCAGCTGTCCTCGGTGGTGTATTCGGCCAGCAGCACATAGTTGGACGTGGCGGTGCCGGCGGTGGTGTCGATATAGACTCCGTAATGGGCGTGGGTGCCATCTTCCATCCATTCGGCCATGTCGTGCCACTGCATGGTGTAGTTGATGCCCGTCCCCTGGTGGGTGGTCATCGTGGGCAGAACGAGCCAGTTGTCCATGGTGCGGGGCTGGTAGGCGCTGCCTGTCCAATACGATCCCAGCGACCTGCAGGAGCGGTAGCCGTTGAAGCACATATAGCGGTCGGTCTCCCATCCGCTGCCGTCGTTGTCGACATCGAGCATATCGAGGCACACCTTGTTATCCGAGTCCTCAAAGCTCATGGAGTAGGGGTATTCGGTGATGGTCTGGTTGCAGTCCACCACGGTGACCCATATCACGTCGGTGCCGGTGCCGTTGGCGTTGCTGACGCTGGCGGAGACGATGTGCCAGCCGGTCTGTGTCCAGCTGACATCCACCGTGTCGCCCGTGGCTGTCGCGGGGGTGCCTCCATCGAGGTACCATGTCACCGTGGTGCCGTTGCTGTGGGCGGCTGTCAGTCTGAGCGTGGCGCCCACGGCAACGTATTCTTCGCCGCGGATCGCCACTGTCGGGGCCGGCAGTGCGGGTGCTGTGGCGGAGGTGACAGCCTTGATCATCCATGAATAGGAGCCCCAGGAATAATAGGTATGCTCCCATGTGCTGCCCCATGTGGCCCAGTTGCTGTTGGGGTTGCCCGTGTAGCGGCACGAGGCTGCCGGCCACTGGCCGTCGGGGCAGCTGAGGGTGATCCACAGGCTGTCGTTGGCATTGATGCTGACGGTGTTGTCCAGCATCACTTCGTGCCATCCCGGCATTTCGATGTCGGCAGGCTGGGTGTGTACCAGTGTGCCCGGGGCGGTGGCGCCGCCCTTATAGATGCGCACGGTGTAGATCCCGCCGTGCTCGCTGTACAGTTTCACCCCCTTCAGGTAGTTGCGTCCGGCCAGGTCGGCGGCCGGAATCATGATGCCCCATTCGTTGTACTCCCATGTGTTGACCGAGGACTTGTTGCCACAGTAGGAGATGGTGTCGCCCTGGGCGATGATGCCGGGATTGTCGAAGCGGCCACGGATCATGAAGGTGTACTTGTTCCACTCGGGGTCGGGCAGGAACGAGGGGCCGTAGAGGAAGCCGTCGGGGTTGCCGCTGCTGTAGCTGATGGTGGCGGGGAAGGTGATGTCGGTGTTGTGGAGGGTGAGCCACAGGCTCTTGCCGGCCTCCACGGCATAGGCCGTAGGCAGATAGACGTTGAACCAGCCTTCACGGTCCGGGTAGTCCACAAACATCCGTGTGCTGTAGATTGTGTCGGTGGGGGCGGTGGTGCCGCTGTAGATGGTCACGTCGAAGAAGCCGCCGTAGTAGGAACTGCCCACAAAGAAGTCCATGCCGGTCAGCGTCTGTCCGGCCGTCAGCGACGTGGCGGGCAGTTTGATGCCCCAGTACTTGTCGACGTCACTTTGGTATTCGCCCCAGTAGGAGTCCTGGCCCAGGTTGCCGCAGTAGCTCATGGTGTCGGTGCCGAGGGTCTCGAAGAGGGCCGTGAAGCTGTAGTTGCCGCCGGTCATGGTGAAGGTGCGGGGGTTGTTGTGGCTGTTGTCGCTCCATCCGGCAAAGCGGTAGCCCGTGGTCGCCGTGGCACTGAGGGTCACCGTGTCTCCGAAGGCGTAGCTGCCGCCGCCGCTGACCGTGCAGCTGCTGTTGCCGCCGCTGGCGCTGACGCTCACTGTGCCGCCGGTGCCGAAGGCGGTGTTGGGGCGGATGCCCAGCAAGGCCGTGTTGGCCATGTTGTAGGTGCTGGTGGCGTTGCCGCCGGTGCCGCCCGGTGCGGGGTTGAGCGCCCCCATGGTGTAGTAGCCGTCGCAGTAGCCGCCCCAGCCCCAGTTGATATGGAAGTTGTTGTATGTGTCGTAGCCGTCGCACACAAAACTGTGGCCGCCGGAGGAGCTCCTTCCGTCGTAGAGGATGGGCCGCTGCTGGTCCAGTTCGGCGCGCAGCAGGGCGCTGTAGGTGGCGTCGTCGTAGCTGCTGCGGGCGATTACCACGATGTCGGGCGAGTACTTGAAGTAGTCGATCAGCGCGCTCATCGCCGAGGGGTTGTAGCTGCTGTGGTTGTAGGCGCTGCTGCCGCCTTCCGCTCCGACGTTGTAGACCATCTCGATGGCCACTCCCACATGGTACATCAGCTGCGCCACGGCGTCGATCTGCGTCTGGCTGCTCACCGAGGTCAGCGCGTTGGGCATGTTGTTCCACGCATAGGTGGTGCTGCCGAAGTCGGCCGACAGGGTGCCATAGACCGTGTGGCTGTTGGCGGCCGTGTAGCTGTGGCTGCCGTAGCCCGTGGCGGGATGGTTCCAGTATTTCATGATCTGCGCCGTGGCTGTGGCCACGCAGCCTGTCACCACGCGCTGCCCGTAGGCTGAGTCGTAGGGGCACATGTCGTTGTAGAGGGGGCTCTGGTTCCACGTGGTGGTCACCAGTGGGCTGACGCTGGTGAGCACCTCGGGCTCGGGGGCGACCCCCGCAGCCAGCCGCTGCCACTCGCCGGCCACGGCCTGGCGCAGGCCGCCGCGGTGGCTGGGTAATGCTTTCTCCTGCTCGGCGAGCTCTTTGATGCGGGCGATCCCGCTATCGTAGTCTTCCAACCACCCCTGCACGTTGACCGGCATGCCGGCCATCTGGAAGGCGCCCGTCAGCGAGTAGCCCAGGATGGGGCGCACGCAGTCGTCGCCGGCCACCAGCACGAAGCCGCCGCCGGCCGCGTTGAAGACGTAGAACCCGTCGTACGGGGTGCGCACGGCCTCCAGGTCGCCGGCGTCGCGGTGACCCATGGCGGCCAGCCAGGCGGCACCCACCTGACGGGCGCGGTCTTGATTGACGGGGCGGGCCGAGGCCCAGCCGGTCATGGCCACTGCCACGACCAGAAGAATAAGACGTCTGGTGTTGGTTTTCATAGAAACTCGGTGTTTGTTGTTGTATTGTGTTTGTTTCTTATCTCACCACCACCTTCTCGGTCTTGATGCCGAGGTTGGTGGTGACACGGACGGTGTACATGCCGGCGGCCAGGGGGCTGATGTTGAGCGAGCGGCAGTCGTCGTTGCAGCGGCGCGAGAAGACGCACATGCCGGCCGCGTTGTAGACCTCGACCAGGGTGATGCCGTCGGCCACCAGGTTCAGCTCGCCGCTGGTGGGGTTGGGGTAGAGCTCGAATTCCGCCTTGGGCGTGTCGTCGATGCCGTTGGTGCGGGGACGCACGTCGATGTAGATGTCGGTGGTGTCGGTGTGGCCACGGCTGTCGGCCACGGACACCGTGTAGGTGCGGCTTTCGGTGATGGTGGCCGAGCTATACTGCTGGTAGGGGAAGTCGATGTCGTCCTCGGGCATCCAGTGGAAGGTGAAGGGAGGCTGCCCGACGGCCACCTCGACGCCCACCTGGTGGCAGGTGTCGTAGGCCACGATGGTATCCTTTACCAGGCGCACCACGTCGTCCTCGACCAGTATGTAGCGGATGGTGTCGTAGGTCTTCAGGGCCGGGTAGCCGGCGCAGAGTGCGGTGCTGAGGTAGAGCTCGATGAGCTTGGGCTCGGTGAGGTCGGCCGTGGGGGTGCCGCGGAAGGTGAGGCTGTGGTTGCCGGTGCCGATGTTGAAGGTGTTGTGTACGGCGTCGAGCGTGTTGTTCGAGTCGGTGACCACCGTGTAGTCTTCGCCGATGACGGCGGTGCCGCCATAGCTCACCGTCACGTTGCCGTAATTGTAGCTGCTGCCCGCCAGGGTGAGCGGCAGCACGGTGGTCTTGCTGCGCTCGATGGTGTCGGCATAGCGGTGCGAGAGGCTCACGTCGGCCGACGGGCTGTTGAAGCTTTTCTTCTCCAGGAAGACGCCGCTGTCGTAGGCGTTGTCGCTCACGTTGCAGACCGAGATGTGCATGTGGTACTGCTGGCAGGGTACCAGCGTGGCGTTGGCCGAGAGCTTCTGCGTGAAGCCGTCGTACTGCACTCCCGGGGCGTTGTTGGCTCCTCCGTCAGCACCCGGCGTGTGGTTGATGACGTAGAAATCGCTGTAGGTGGTGTAGCAGCCCGTCTGCGTGCTGCTGCCGTTGCTGCCCACCATGCCCTGGTTCACCGCGTTGATGGTCACCTCGATGCCGTGGGGATGGGCGCTGCTGATGGTGTGGGGGATGATGGCGGCGTTCCAGGTGTTGTTGGCGCCGGTCACAGGGTCGGGGCCCGTGATGAGGAAGCCGAACACGTCGTTGAACGACGAGCAGACGTACTCCGGATACTCCTCCGAACCGAAGCAGTAGTTGACCGCCACGAAGGGCGAGATGCTGACGAAGTCGAAGTCGATCGTGGCACAGCTGGTCACCGAGAAACCGCTCCACGTGCCGAGCTGCGTGTCGGTGTAGGCTCCGGAGACCGATACACTATGGGAGCCTGCGTTGTTAGGCCCCGGTGCCACGCTGACGTTGCCCGTGGTCATCACCACCCCGCTGTCCATCTGCAACAGTTGGTAGCCGTTGCTCTGGAAGGTGCCGATCTGGGGCTTCTGTATGTTGCCCGTGGCATTGCCGAACTTGACGTTCCACACGTAGACACCATGACCGATGAGGTTGTTGTTGATGAAGGTGGCTATGTCCTGCCCCTGTGCCGAGCTGACGCTGATGTTCTGGGCCGTGGCACAGAAAGGTATCATTAGGGTGCATAAAAGCACCATCCGTCTCAGTTTGCTCATGATGATTTTATATTATTTATTTATAAATCAATTTGCTATACGGTAATTGCTCACCGTACAAAGTGCAAATATACACAAAAAAACCGAATGCAGCATCGATGAACAAAAAATTTATCCACCCCTCACCCCTGCGGGGAGCTCCCCTGTCTCAGGGGAGCATTTGGGGGAATGTGTACTGTTTGCTATCCGGAATGCTCCCCTGAAACAGGAGAACATTTGGGGAATGTGTTCTGTGTGCTATCTGGAATGCTCCCCTGGGACAGGGGAGCTGTCGCGAAGCGACTGAGGGGTGGATAAAATGTCCCCTGTCAGGATCGGCAGGGGGCAAGGCTGTATTGCTAAAACAGCAGCTGCAGACCCACTTCGAGGCGTGGCAGCACCACCTGGCCGGCGGCCGGTGTCTGGCCAATGCCGGTGAGGCAGTAGCGGGCGTAGATGCCGAAGAAATCGTAGGTGAGGCGGGTGGTGACACCATAGTTCCAGCGGTAGCCGTCGAGCAGGTCGAGGCCGCTCACCCGCTCGGTGCGTGACGTGGCGATGTCGCCGTTGTGCGAGCCGCCGAGGCGGTAGGTGTCGCGGCTGTAGTTGCCATAGATGCCGAGGTCCCAGTGCAGCCCTTTGTGGAAGAGGCCGCCGGGGGTGATCCGCACACGCTGGAAGAGCTCCACGCCCCAGGCCCCGAAGTCGAGGCTGTGGCGGGTGATTTTGTTGTCGAGCCAGCGCACGTCGTCGTCCATGGCAATCAGCGAGTCGAGGTGGTTGGCCGTGGCACCGAAGCCGAGCGAGGAGTGGCCGTACTCGAGGGCGAGGCCCCAGCCGTAGGCTTTGGTGATCTTGTACTGCCAGCGGACACCGAAGTGCCACGACGGCGACCACAGGTTGCTCCGCATCTCGTCGCCCAAGGCCACGGGCAGACCGAACTGGATGTAGGCATCCCATTCGGAGCGGCTCTCGCGGGCCACATCCTGTGCCGGGGCGCGGCTGAGGACGTCGGTGACGCGGAACTCCTTCTTCGGGTCGTTGCTGCGGATGTAGGCCCACTCGTGCTTGTCGCTGACGTTGGAGGGACGCTCGAAGCGGTAGTCGGCCATGTAGCCGTCCATCATCACCACCAGGTGGTGTCCGCCGTCGATGTCGAGGCTCATCGAGGTGTCGAAGAGGGCCACGGTGCGCTTGCCGTACATCAGGATGCGGCCCGTCGCGTCGTCGACGTCTTTGTAGAAGATGTGTACATTGGTGTCGGCCTTCAGCGGGATGACGCTCACGCGGGTGGGCCCCTGGGTCTCGAAGCGGAATGTGGGGGTGGGCTGGGATTTCTTCTTATCCAGGAAATAGCCGGCCTGGGGCACGCCGTAGCCGAAGGCATAGTCGCAGTAGGGGTAGAGGTCGGCCGAGCGCTGCAGGGCGTCGAAGAGCTGCATGTTGGTCATGCCCTTGGAGGCCTGCCAGGCGCAGGCGGCGAAGCCTGCCACCAGAGGGCAGGAGAAGGAGGTGCCGTAGACCATCTCGTAGGCGCCGTTGTTTTTGGGGCTGGCGGCCCAGGTGTGGGCGAAGGCGCAGAGGTTGGGCTTCTGGCGTCCGTCGGCGCTGGGGCCGAAGCTGGCGAACGAGATGTGGTCGTAGTCGGTCAGCGAGTGGGTGATGCCGCCGATGCAGAGGGCGCTGTCGGCGTCGCTGGGGGTGACAAGGTACTGCCAACGGTCGTCGTCGGCCTCGTTGCCGGCGCTGCAGACCACCAGGATGCCCTTGCGGGCAGCCATGTTGGCGGCACGGGCCACGTAGCTCTGGCCGTTCATGTCCTTGGTGTAGTAGCGGTCCTTGCCGTAGCCGAGGCTGCTGGAGATAATGTTGGCGCCGCCCTTGTCGGCCCACTCCACAGCCTGCTGCCACCAGATTTCCTCCTTGAAGGGCTCGGGCTCCACCTCGGTGCGGGCCAGCATGAATTCGGCACCGGTGGCCAGGCCGAGGTCCTTGCCGTTCATGCGGCCGGCGATGCAGCTGAGGGTCATGGTGCCGTGCGAGTTCCAGCCGTAGACGTCCTCTTTCTTGTTGGGGAAGTTCCACGTCCGGAGGATGCGTCTGCCCTCGCGCAGGTGGCGGAAGGCCTCGTGGGTGTTCACCTTGGGGAAGCCCCCGTCGAAGACGGCGATGCGGATGCCCGTGCCGTCGATGCCCGCCTGGCGGAAGAGGTGGCCCTGCATGCGCACCAGCTGGTCGGTCAGCGTGGTGTCGTCAAGAGTGGTGAGTGGAGAGTGGGTAGTGGGTAGCACTTGTCCCCGTATGCTATCCACTATCCACTTCCCACTACCCACTACCTGGGCCAGCTGCATGTCGCCCTTGATCATCTGCACACGGCTGACGTAGGGCAGACGGGCGATGGCGGCAGCCTGGTCGGGGGTGGCCACCACACCGATGGCATTCAGCCAGCGGCTCTGGCCCACCTCCTCAGTGGCCAGGGCGTCGACGCCGGCCACGTAGGCCTCGGTCAGCGGGTAGTTGCTCCGGTCGTAGAGGTCGGCGCCGCACTGGGCGTAGCGCTCCAAGGCCTTCTGGTCGAAGTAGGTGTAGGGGTCGAAGGTGGTGCCTGCCTTGTCGGCAAGAAACACCCAGTAGACGTTCTGTGCCGACGCCCCGACGAGGGTCAGCACAAAGCTCAGGATGGCAATAGTTTTTTTCATTTTATCTTAATATTGTGTGTAATATTTCGTGACTGTGGAAATTGTGGAATCCGCTGAGGTGCAGCTGATAGTAGGCGATCAGCGCGTCGAGGAGCGCCGCCCGCTGCTGCTGGGGCGCGTCGGGTGGCGGGGCGGTGGGGTCGAGGTATTGGTGCATGAGCATCGACAGGTGGAGGGAGAGCGACGTCTCGTCAGACACGCCGACAAAGCTGCCTCCCTGCAGGCTGAAGTAGGGCTCGCGCGGGCTGTGGTTGTCGAGGGGTTCGATGCCGAGGTGGTGCGCCACGGTGAGCATGAAGCGGATGGGCACGTCTTTCCGCGCTCCGCTCTCGGCGGACTGGCTGGTGGTGGCCTCACTTTCCACATAGTCCCACAGGGTGGGCATGGGCTCGTCCTCGCGCAGGGTCTTGTAGAGCACTTCTGTCATGAAGAAGCGCAGGGCGTTGCCGACCGGGTCGGGGGGCGGCACCGGATGGCGGGCACTGAGTTCACGCACGTGGTTGAGTTCGTTGCGGGGATTGTTGTAGACCACCATGTCGAGGCAGCTGAGGGGCTGCAGCAGGTTCTGCTTCGCGTGGCCCCGTGGGCCCCGCACCCCCTTGATGATGTAGGACTGCAGTCCCAGCTGGCGGGTGAACACCTTGGCCACCACCGACGATTCGCCGTAGGGGGTGGTGTGGAGTACATGGCCAGGCGTGGAGAGTAGCATGAGGGAGGGCGGATTATCAACGGACGATGAGTATTTTGGCCACGCTGCGGTTGGCTCCCTCTTCGTCGGAGGCGAAGACGTAGTAGACGCCCGAGGCGACGGGCTCGCCGCTGGCGGTACGGCCGTTCCAGATGGCCTGCCCGCCGAAGGCCTGGGTGCTGTAGACCGTGTGGCCCGAGGCATCGGTGATGTGTACCAAGGCGTCACGGGTGAATCCCTTGATGGCGATGGGGCCGTCGTAGCCGGGCCGTACGGGATTGGGGAAGGCATGGATGTCGTCTAATGCGAAATTCTCGGCATAGGTGGCTGTGGAACGATAGACCTGCAGGCCGTGGTCGGTACCGATGTACACCTCGCCGGTGCGGGGTTGGACGCCGAGGGCGATGATCTTGTTCGAGAAGAGGGGACTGTTCTCGGCCGTGAAGTGCTCCAGCTGCTCCATGCCGTTGGCCGAGATGAGGTAGAGGCCGCCGGCCGAGGTGCCCACCCATTTACGGTTGGCGCCGTCGACGGCGATGGCGGTGATGCTTTCGTAGGCCATCAGGTATTCCGAGAATTCTCCGTTGGTGATGGTGATATTGTTGCATGTCACCGGCGAGGTCTCGCCCGTGCCGCCGTTCTGGAAGGCGCGGTAGGCGTCATAGATGACTTTCAGTCCCTTGTTGGTCCCGATCCACAGGTTGCCCGAGCGGTCCTGCACCAGGGCGGTGACGGCATCGGTCTGCAGCTTGCTTCCGCTGTTGGGGTTGACCTTCGCCATGCGGCTCTCGCCGTCGTGGACATAGATGATGTTGTCGCGTCCGCAGAACCAGAGGAAGCCTGTGATGCTGTCCCACACCAGCTTGTCGACCGACGGCACCGAGGCCAGCCTCGCGGTGGAACAGCGGCTCCAGCCGCCGTCGCGCGACCGCTTGGCGAGGGCGTAGTCGCTGTTGGAGACCAGCACCCAGAGGTTGCCCTCGCGGTCGAAGGTGACGGCACCGGCTCGCAGGGTGCTGTAGTTGCCCACCACATAGGGTGTCAGCGCCCCGCCGGTGTTGGCATCGGTGTAGAGGGTCTGCACCTGGTTGTCGCGCACCGAGGCGACGCCGCTGCCCCACAGGGCCATGACGGTCTCGTTGGTGTCGTAGTTGTTGACGGCGGCGTCGATGACGTCGGATGTCTGGTCGAGCAGCCCGTTGCTGCGGTCGACCAGTGTCCACCGGCGTCCGACGGCGGTCAGCATGTCGGGCGGCAGGTAAGCGTTGGAATAGGTGGTGGTGTGGCCTCCGGGACAGAGCATCATGCGGTGGTTGAACGGCACCAGCCGGTAGACGTTGTCGGCCGAGACAGGCCCTTCGGGCCGCACGTAGGTGTTGCCCGTGGGGCGGATGCGGATCAGGCCGTCCCATTCGTGGCCCACCCAGAGGGTCGTGCTGTCGGTGCTGACGGCATCGAAACACGAGAGGGCGCCCCATTCGTAGCTGCTGAGGCTGTCGACCCTTTGCAGCAGGCTGTCGTAGCGCACCACGCTCGCCTCGTGGGTGAGGGTGACATAGCCGCCGCCGACGTGCATCGACCGCACGACCCCGCCGTTCCACGGGGTGACGCCGGTGCTGTCGAGGGCATAGAGGGTGGTCTGCCCGGGGTCGTAGGTGAAGCCGCCGACCAGCAGTCGGCGGGCATGGGGGGCGAGCATGGTGACGGTGACTCCGGCCAGCCGGGGGTCGGTGGTCCAGCGTTCGCTGATGGAGGGGTGTGGCTCGTCGACGGCGATGCGCTTGAGGCCCTCGCCGGTGGCGGCGTAGATGCTGTCGGCCGTGAACGCCACGTCGCGCACCGTGGTGTAGCTGCCGCCGGTGCCGATGTAGCAGGTCTCCTTGATCTCGTGGCGCGCCAGGTCGACGACCACCAGGCCGAAGCCCGTGGCCAGGTAGGCCATCCGGTTGTGGAACCGGATGCTGTAGATGCTCTTGTCGCCCGGCAGCTCGCTGCGTTTGATGTCGGAAAGGTTGTAGACCCGTCCGTTCGACACCAGGTCGATATTCGAGTTGGTGTAGGCCACCACAAGGGTCTTGCTGCTGCTGTCGTAGGCGATGGTGGCCACGCCGGCATCGCTGAGTCCTGTGGTCTTGTTGAGGCGTTGCAGGTTGCCGCTGGCGGTATCGTAGCGGAACACACCCCCTTTGACGGCGGCATAGACGCTGGCGCCGGCAGACTCCACATGCAGCACCATCGAGTGGTCCAAGCAGTCGCGCCAGCCTCCCACGGCCGTCTGTGCCCGCATGGCGTTGAAAGCGGTGCAGCAGAGCATCGTCAGCAGCACCATCCATCCGTGGCTTATGGTTCCCCGTCGCATCAGTTCTCCTCCTTTTTCAGAAACACTACTTGGTAGATGACGGCCAGCAGGGTGGTTACGATGGTGCTGCACGCCGTGGACAGCAGCACCCCGCCGAAGCCCCGGAAGCCGAACAGCTCGACGGTGTAGAAGACCAGGTAGAAGATGCCCAGCAGCAGCAGCAGGTAGCTGATGAAGTATTGCGGCGTGACGCTGAAGATGCTGGGCACCGCGATGGTGATGTCCTCGCCCCGGGTCAGGATGCGGTTGGCGAAGGTGATGCGCATCATCGCCACCACCGTGCAGGCCAGCGCGTGGAACCCCAGCGACCCGGCCATGATGTCCACCAGCAGGCCGGTGCCGAAGGCCGTCAGCAGCAGCGGCAGCCGCTGCATCGAGGTGGGTAGCATCAGGATGAACAGCACATACAGCATCGGCATCACGTAGCCGCCCAGATAGACGTTGTTCAGCACCAGCAGCTGCAGTGCCATCAGCAGGACGAAACGCCCGATGTTCCTCCAGACAAGTTTGTTCATAATCCGCCCTCCGTCAGTTTCTGTTGCTCCTCGCGGAACTTGTTGTTAATCACATACACGTGGTCCAGTTTGTTGAAGTCGGTGGAGAGCCTGACTTTGAGTTTGTACATGCCCACCCCCTTGATGGTGTCGGCTTCGGAGACAAAGCCCACCATGATGCCCTCGGGGAAGTCGTTGGCCTGGCCCGAGGTGATGATGGTGTCGCCCTCGACAAACTGGTGCGTTGTCGGCACGTCGACCACCTGTGCGTAGCGGTAGTCCATGCCGTCCCATACCAGCGAACCGCTGATGCCGGTGCGCTTCACCTTGACGCTGTTGCGGCTGTCCGAGTGCAGCACCGGCATGACGGTGGCGAAGTTGCGCGTGGTGGCCACCACCACACCTACGATGCCGTCGGGCGAGATCACCGCCATGTCGGGCTCGATGCCGTGGGCCGACCCCTTGCCGATCATGATATAGTTGTTCTGCCCGCTCCACGAGTTCTTGATGACGCGGGCTTCGGTGTAGTCGTAGCGTTGGCGATAGACGGTGTCGTTGATGGTGAAAACGCTGTCGGTGAAGCTGATATAGCTCTCGGCCAGCTGCTCGCGCAGGCGTGCGTTCTCGGCCGCCAGGCGGTCGTTCTCGGCTTTCAGGCCGAAGTAGCCGCCGATGCTGTTGACCCCTTCGTACCATCCGCCGGCCACCCCGTTGGCCCACGACACAATCTTCGACTGCTGGTAGTAGCTCGTGCGCGACATCAGTACCACCGACAGCACCACCAGTACCACGAAGAGCACCACGTAGTCGTATCGCTTCAGTATGTCGAACAGTTTGTTCACTGCGTAGTTTTTATCGGTTAAGGCGTTTTACTGTTCGCCGAGAAAAGCATCGATCACCCGGCGGGTCTCCTGCACGGCCCGTTGCAGGTCGTCGTTGACGATGGTCACGTCGAACTGCGAGGCCTCCTCCAGCTCGCGCGCGCTGCGGGCCAGCCGCTTGCGGATCGACTCCTCGCTGTCGGTGCCACGGTTGCGCAGGCGCTGCTCCAGCACCTCCACGCTCGGCGGCATCACGAAGATCGACAGGGCGTCGTCGCCGAAGAAACGCTTGATGTTTTTACCCCCGTTGACGTCGACGTCGAACACAATCACTCGTCCGTTGTTCCAGATGCGGTTCACCTCGCTCTTTAGCGTGCCGTAGCAGGTGCCCTGGTAGACCTCCTCCCATTCCAGGAAGTCGCCCTCCGTCACCCGACGCCTGAAGTCGTCATGGCTCAGGAAGTAGTAGTCCACCCCGTCGCGCTCGCCCTCGCGGGGTTGGCGCGAGGTGGCCGAAATGCTGAAGTCGAAGCAGTCGAAATACTGCATCAACTCGCGGATGATCGTCGTCTTGCCGCACCCCGACGGGGCCGAGAACAATATCGCTTTTCCCATGATGTTTAGAACTTCTTGTCAAATATTTTGTAGAACGCCTTGACGGTTGCAGACCCCTCGTCCCATTTGTACTGCGAGGCAATCTCGCGCACGTGGGCCAGCGCCGTCTCGCGGTCGTCGAGGGCGTTGAGGTGCATGATGAAGTCGTTGTAGGCCTTCATGTTGTTGCGGAACAGCTCGCTCATGAAGCTGAACTTGTCGTTGATGTTGATCACCGTGCGCAAGTCGTCCACTTTCTTCTCGAGCGGACGCTGCATGCCGCGTCCTTCGCCCAGGCTCTCGCCCAGCGTGCGCTGCAGGGGCACCGACAGGTAGTCCAGCAGCGAGGCCTGCTGTGGCGCGGCGGCCGGTTCGGACGTATGGTCGGGGTGCGGCGTGTGGGAGGCGGGTGTCGGAGGCTCCGGCTCGGCAGCGGGTGCAGGTTCCACGACAGGCTCGGGCTGCGGTTCCGGTTCCACAACGGGTTCCGGTTCGGGCTGCGGCTCCGGCTCGATGATGATCTCGTCGAAGAGTAATGCGTTGTCGCTGTGCTCCAGTTCCTCCATCGGCGGGATGGGGGTGGGCTCCGGCTCCGGAGCAGGTTCCGGTTCGGCGATGGGCTCCGGCTCGGGTTCCGGTGTGGGCTCTGGCTCGGGTGCGGGCGTAGGCTCGGGTTCCGGCTCCACCACCGCAGTCAAGGCCGCCATGGTCGACATCATGGCCATCATGTGGTCCTCGCGGTCTACTTCCTCGGTCGGATGCTCTTCGTTCGCCTCCTCGTGGCGTGCCGGTTCCGGTTTGCGCTCTAAGTGCTCCAGCCGCTGGTCGTCGCCGCCCATCTGCAGCGCCACATCGTACAGCCGACGCAGGTCGTCGAGCAGCAAATCCACCTCGATGCGGCTGGCCTGCCCGTTTTGTGCCACAATCCGGTTGGCCACGGCACACAGCCGCTGCATTCCCTCGGTCAGTTCTTTCACATGGTTCTTCATCGTATTATGCTTGCTATATATATTTGATACACAATTACTTCATACTACCCAGCAGGGGAGAATTCCGAATGTAAAAGTACTAATTATTTCTTTATCCTCCACCCCACGGAGCAAAAAGTTATCAAATCGACCCGTTGATAACCCGCCGCACCCACGTTTCTCCCCTGTCGCCACAGCCGTTTTCTACTTGACATAACCGCGGATGGGGTGGGGGAGTGGCCTGAGGGGCATATTTGAAAAAAAGTGTATATTTGCAGTTGGAAAGTAAGGCAAGAGAAAATGTCAAAATATTAATAATAAATCTATTATCAATGAAAAAAACATTTAGGATTCTATCGCTGATTGCAGTGATGCTGTTGATGGGCGGCCCGTTGAGCGCCCAGCAGTACGAGTACAAGACCTACCCCAACGACCCGCTCGGCGTGCGCGAGTACACCCTCGGCAACGGCCTGAAGGTGTTCCTCAGCGTCTACAAGGATGCGCCGCGCATCCAGACCTACATCGCAGTGCGCGCCGGTTCGAAGAACGACCCCAGCGAGACCACCGGCCTGGCCCACTACCTGGAGCACATGCTCTTCAAGGGCAGCCATCAGCTGGGCACCACCGACTGGGCCCGCGAGCAGGAGGAGATCAAGAAGATCGAGAACCTCTACGAAGTCTACCGCAAGACCACCGACGAGGAGGCCCGCGCCGCCATCTACCACAAGATCGACTCGATCAGCTACGTGGCCTCCACCATCGCCATCGCCAACGAGTACGACAAGTCGATGACCGCCATCGGCAGCGAGGGCACCAACGCCTTCACCTCGAACGACTACACGATGTATG
>CAMNIH010000027.1 GCA_946540365.1 uncultured Bacteroidales bacterium | reverse complement strand
TGCACCACTTGTCGCCCGTGCGGTGGTGGTGGGCATGGAGGATGCGGTACATGATCGGGTCGCGGAACATCATGTTCGGGTGGCTCATGCTGATCTTCGCACGCAGCACCTTGCTGCCGTCCTCGAACTCGCCGGCCCGCATGCGGCGGAACAGGTCCAGGTTCTCCTCCACCGAGCGGTTGCGGTAGGGGCTGTCGGTGCCCGGGGTGGTCACCGTGCCGCGCCCGGCGCGGATCTCGTCCAGCGTCTGGTCGTCGACGTAGGCCAACCCTTTCTGGATCAGCAGTTCCGCCCACTCGTAAAGCTGCTCAAAATAATCGCTCGCATAGTGCTTCTCGGCCCAATCGAACCCCAGCCAGTGGATGTCCTCCTGGATCGAATCCACGTACTCCGTGTCTTCCTTCACCGGGTTGGTGTCATCGAAACGCAGGTTCGTCTTGCCGCCATACTTCTTGGCCAGGCCGAAATTGATGCAGATCGACTTGGCATGCCCGATGTGCAGGTAGCCGTTGGGCTCCGGCGGGAAACGGGTCTGTATGGCACTGTACTTGCCTTCCTTCAGGCCACTCTCGATAATCTCTTCCAGAAAATTCAATTGCTTCTCTTGAGCAGTATTCTCTTCCATAATGACTTGATATATATATTTGTTTACTGATTAAACATTGAAAATCCAACTTGCAAAAATACACAATCCCCGTAAACTGACAAAATTTATTTTCATCCGCATCGAGGCATCGTCACTTGCGGACGCAGCACGCGGCACAAAAACTTCACTTTTTGACACCTTTTTTTGTCCGGATTAAAATAAATGTGTATTTTTGCAGCATGAAAAAGTTAACCCTTGCATTAGTGATGGCAGGTTCTATCCTGCTGAGTTCGTGCGATGTGCTGACCCAGGTCGCCGACCAGTTTGCCAGTGTTGCCAACCTGGTGAACTGCGATTTCAGTCTTAAGAACGTCTCCAACGTCAGCGTGGCAGGCGTCAACGTGAAAAACCTCACCCAGGGCAAACTGACCGCCACCGACGTGCTGAAACTCGTGGCCGCCTACCAGAGCAAGAAGGTGCCCTTGGCGATGGATGTGAATGTCGACGTGACCAACCCGACGACCACCAAGGCCGCCATGACGGCCCTCGACTGGATCCTCTCCATCGACAACACCGACATGGCCAATGGCGTCAGCAACAAGAGCTACACCATCAAGCCCTCGGCCACCACCACCGTGCCGCTGGGTGTCAACGCCGAACTGGCCGACCTCTTCTCGAAGAAAGGCGTCGAGGCCCTGAAGACCTTCGCCAGCAGCTTCACCTCCGAGGGCATCTCCTCCAACGTAGGCCTGCGCGTGAAGCCCTCAATCAGCGTCGGCACCGCCCAGGTGCCCTTCCCCAACTACATCAAGCTCGAGAAGAAGACCGGCACCACCGCCAACACCACGTCCAGCACCGGCACCACCAACAAGACCGGCGTGAAGATGACTACTCGATAGTCACACACACCGTTCCACAACAGACAAGCCACGCAGCGCTGCTGCGTGGCTTGTCTGTTATCCCCCCTTACGCCTGCACTGCCAGACGGAAGAACAGCCTGGCAGCCGACTCGATGAGCTCGTCGGGGAAGTCGTAGTCGGGATGGTGCAGCTCGGCGTGCTCCGCGCCGCTGCCCATGCCGAACATGGCCCCGCGGTAATGCATCAGGTACTCGGCGCAGTCCTCACTCCAGCGGTTGGGCAGCTCCTGCACCGCCACCGCGAGCGACTCCTCGCGTGCCGCCCGCTCTATCGCCTCCACCCCCTCGGCGGCGTTCTCGGTGGCGTGGAAGGGCTCGACCAGCAGGCGGTCGACCGTCAGGCCGTGGGCCGACGCGACGGCGTCGACCGTGGCGTTGGCCTCGGCCAGCAGACGCTCCATGGCGGCGTTGGTGAAGGCCCGCAGGGTGAACATCACCTCGGCATGGCCGGCCGACGTGCCGAAGGCCGGCTCGCCCAGCCGCACGCAGATCAGCGTCGACTGGCGAAAGTCGCCATCCCCTCCGTTGAACCCGTTGAACCGGTTGATGATCTCCGCCACCGCCACCCCGGGGTTGAGGCCCATCTCGGGCGTCGAGGCATGCGTCTCGCGTCCGTCGAGGCGGTAGACCACCCCCGTCGAGGCGGCCGCAAACGTGTGTGGACAGACCACCACGGTCCCCAGCGCGTAGCCGGGCATATTATGCATGGCGTAGAACGCCTGTATGTTATACTGCTGCAGTATGCCGCTTTCCAGCACCGCCCGCGCCCCTGTGCCCGTCTCCTCGGCCGGCTGCCACAGGAGGAGGATATTGTGTGTTGCAACGGTTTTGTGTGTTGCAACAGTGTTGTGTGTTGCAACAGTGTTGCAACATACGTAACTGTCAATCAGCTCCGCCAGGCGCAGCAGGATGGTGGTGTGGCCGTCGTGGCCGCAGCGGTGGCCGATTGGCAGGGCGTCGGTGTCGGCGCGGAAAGCGATGGTGGGGGTACCCCTCCGCCCTCCGGGCACCTCCCCTTCGCAAGGGGAGGAATCTTTGGTACCCCTCCGCCCTTCGGGCACCTCCCCTTCGTAAGGGGAGGAGTCTTTGGTACCCCTCCGCCCTCCGGGCACCTCCCCTGTTTCAGGGGAGGAATCCTTGATACCCCTCGAATAGTGTGTAGTGGATAGCACTTGACCACGTGTGCTATCCACTACACACTCCCCACTACCCACTCTTCCATTCCACACGGCGATGACGCCGTAGCCCCCCACATGGGTGTAGACCTTGTCGGGATGCAGCCCTTGCAGGTGGCGCACGATTGTATCGTGCGCATACTGTTCGTCGCCCGCCGTCTGCGGATGCTCGTGCAGGCGATGGCGAATATCAAAATAATCTGTAAGTTCCATAACTATAACCTATAAAAGCTCTACCTGCTCGCGGAAGAAGTCGCCGCGGTGCTCGAAGTTCTTGAAGGCGTCGTAGCTGGCCGCCGCCGGCGACAGCAGCACCACGCCCCCCTGCGGCGTATGGTCGGCACACCAGGGCACGATCTTCGTGTAGTCGTCCTCGACTATGTGAGTGGATAGTGGATAGTGAGTAGTGGATATCATCTGCAAAATTCTTCTTCCGGCCTGACCGACGAAGACAAGGTTGCTGATGGGGTGTTCCCGTAGGAAGTCCACCAGCGGGCCGTAGTCGATGCCGCGGTCGAAGCCGCCGAGGATCAGCGTGTCCACGCGTCCGAGGGCCTGCACCGCCGCGATGGCCGCCGCCGGGATGGTGCTGATGCTGTCGTCGTACCACGTGATGCCGCGCACCTCCCCCACCCGCTCCATGCGGTGGCGCAGCCCCTGAAACGTGGAAAGCGGGGAACGGAAAGCGGATAGTGGCTGACGCGCAACCAATTGCGCCACGCGGCAGGCCACCAGGGCGTTGCTGCGGTTGTGATCCCCCGCCAGGGGGCAGGCCTCGAGCAGCGTGCGCTCCTCGTCGCTGATATTATTGAGAGCATACGGATGTAACTCACTCTTAACTCTTAACTCATAACTCTTAACCAGCTCACGCAGCTCCTCGTTATCGGTGCAGTAGAAGAAGTGGTCCCCCTCCCCCTGCCGCAAGGCGATCTGCATCTTGGCCATCTTGTAGCCCATATAGTCCTCGTAATGGTCCAGGTGCTCCTCGTAGAGGTTCAGCAGCACGCCGATGTGCGGCCCGCGATGGATATTCTCCAGCTGGTGGCAGCTCAGCTCGGCCACCACGCGCGCCCCCTCCTGCACCTCGTCCAGGATGTCGAACAGCGGCACCCCGATATTGCCCGCCAGGATCGACCCCGGCAGCAGGTGGTGGATCAGGCTCGCCGTCGTGCTCTTGCCCTTCGTGCCCGTCACGCCGACCGTCAGGTCGCCGTAGACCTGCAGGAAGAGGTCGGTGAGGGACGTTAATTGAAAAGAAGGGTTACCCCTCAGTCCTTCGGACAGCTCCCTTTGGGAAACGCTACCCCTCAGTCCTTCGGACAGCTCCCCTTGAGAAGGGGAGCAACAAGGGACACCCCTCAGTCCTTCGGACAGCTCCCCTTGAGAAGGGGAGCAGCAAGGGACATCCCCCAGCCCCCTTTGAGAAGGGGGGCAGCAATGGAAAGTGGGGATTCCGGGGCTCTTGACGACGAGTTCGAAGGGCCAGTCGTCGTGCCAACGACCGGCAGCATCCATCCACCGGCCGTCCGCCACCTGGGTGGCGATGGTGAGCGGCGCCTCGGGCAGCAGCCGGCGCACCAGCCGCTCGGCGCTCTGTCCCTCGCGGCCGTAGCCCGCAATCAATATCCTGCGGCCCTCCAGCAGGGCCTTCAACTGTTCTTCTCTATACATTGTTTCAATATATTGCGTTCCTCGGCGCTCAGATTCCCACTGTCGGGCAGGCTGTGCAACGGGGTGCGCCGCCCTGCGTCCACCGGCACGAAGCCCTCCAGCAGGGCCGGCCGCCCCGCGCCGTACCAGCGCTCCACCGCCATCGAGAGGGCCGTCAGCACCTCGCCCACCGTCCCCACACACTCGAACGGCTTGGTGGCCGTCCGTCCGCACAGCTGGTCGAACTCGGTGCGCAGCGTCGTGTCGTCCAGCAGGTCGTGCCCGAAGATCTGCGCCAGCCGCTCCGGCGCCATGAAGGGCGACAGGATGATATAGGCGAACAGGCACTTCGCGCAGTGGCCGCACCAGATGTCTTGCTTGCTGCCCACGTTGCACGACCGGAACACGTCGTGATAGTCCGTCAGCCGGCTGAAGAGCATCGCGATCTGCAGCTCCGAGAGCGGCCGCAGGAAGGAGAAGTAGTTGAATGCGTGAGTGTGTGAATGCGTTATTGCGTCAGTGGCTGGCGCGAATGCGTGAGTGTGTGAATGCGTTATTGCGTCAGTGGCTGGCGCGTCAGCACTAACACATTTACACACTGACGCATTAACGCAATAATTCCGGAAGTCGTCCTCGAATTCCAGGCTCTTCGAATACTGATGGTTCACATCGCTGCCGCGCACCGTGCTCTCGTTGGCCGAGTCCTCGTTGCTCAGCGCCACGTTCGACACTCCGCTCAGCAGCGACGCCAGGCGGGTGTAGAAGGCCAGCATGGCGCTGAACGGCGTGTGCCCGTTGAGGTAGCCTTGGGCGTTGAGGTCCAGCAGCGTGGGGTCGATCGTGCGGCGGATGACCAGCACCTCGTCCAAGGGGAATCCGGCCACCTGCGCGCACCCTGTCGTGGCGCCGCGCGGGTTCATGATCAGCGGCCGCACCGTCTTGCCGGCCCGGCGCAGCAGCTCCAGCGTCACCACGCTGTCCTTGCCGCCGCCGACGGGCACAAGGTAGCCGGGACACGGCGTGCCGTGTCCGCCGTCGACATCGCCATCCATGCTTGCGGACACGGCACGCCGTGTCCCTACGATTTGCATGAACGCCTCCGGCGTCTCGCGGATGCCGTTGGTGTAGAAGAACTCGCCCAGACCGTGCCAGTAGAGCTTGCGCCAGAAGGCTATCTGACTGTCGGTGAGGCTGCCACAGAGCACCCGCACCGTCGGCGGACAGGCACACTTCCAGTAGCTCACCAGCTCCACCATGCCGATGTCGAACACCGCCCGGTCCAGGCCGGGCCGCTCCAGGTCGAGGAACGGCCGCCGTTCGACCGTCGCCGTCGGGTGGAACTCCACGTCGCCCATCCTGAAATCGAACCACAGCCGCAACCCCTCGGGCTCGACGCGGTAATGGTAGTCGACATACTCAAACACCGGATACTGCCGGCGCAACGCCAGATACTTGTCTTGGTTATCCATACCTGCCTAAACGCTCGCCGGCCGATATTATTGTTTCCGGCCGCCTAAAAAAAGCCCTTGCCCCTACCCTGAGTCAAGGTTTTCTTCAGTCGTTCTTCAGTCGTTCTTCAGTCGTTCTTCAGTGATCACTGAAGAACGACTGAAGAACGACTGAAGAACGACTGAAGAAAAGGTAGAGTCATCCCTGCGTCAAGGATGCTTCGGGAGTGCTTTCTGCCGTTTCGGTTTTTTTTTTTATAAATAAACAATAATTGACATGCAGGAGCGTTAACCAAGCTAAGTTTTAACCAAAAAGAACCAAAAGAGATGATATTGCTCGACATTGCAAACGGCTGGAAGACCGCCATCATGATTGTGGCGATGATAGCTGTGTTTTACTTTTTCCTGATCAAACCGCAGAGCGACCGCGCCAAGAAGGACGCCGCCTACCGCGCTGGCCTGAAGACGGGCGACCGGCTGATGACCGCCGGCGGAGTACACGTGAGTTTCGTGAGCGCCGACGGCGCCATGGCCACCGTCGAGGCCGCCCCCGGCGTGCGCATGAAGGTGCAGCTGGCCACCCTGCAGCCCATACCGGAGCGTAAGACCAAATAGCGAACCCCGAAAAGCACACCGACGATGAAACAATCGACCAAGATAATAGCCTGTGCCGCCGCCGTGGCCATGATGTGGCTGCCCTGCCGCAGCCACGCCCAGGAGCAGACCCTGCGGCTGAGCCTGGCCGAGGCCCAGGGCTACGCCCTCGAGCACAACGCCACGATGCAGAACGCCGACCTCGACATGAAGAAGGCCGAGCTGGAGCGCTGGAAGACCCTGAGCAGCATGCTGCCCCAGGTGCGGGCGGGCTTCGACTACCAGAACATGTGCGGCTACACGATGAACATCGGAGGCGGCCGCTCGATGATGTCCATGTTCCCCGACACGATCCTCGTGAACGGCGTCCCCGTGCCCATCTCGATCCCCACCAGCGGCAATGAGGCCGAAGGGAGCGAAAGCGGCGGCATCGCCATGAACCCCAGCGGCACCTTCAGCATCACCGCCTCGATCGCCCTCACGGGCGCCCAGATCGTGGGCACCCTGCTGCAGGACATCGCCATGCAGGTGAGCGACATCACACGCCAGCAGACCGCCCAGCAGACGCGCACCAACGTGAAAAACACCTACGTGTCGATCCTGGTGATGGAGCAGACCGTGGGCCTGCTCGACTCGAGCCTGGCCAACCTCGAACGGCTGGCCGCCACGGCCCAGGCCAGCGTCGACGTAGGCGCCGCCGAGCAGGTCGACGCCGACAAGCTGCAGGTGCAGGTGGCCACGATGAAGAGCAGCATCAACAGCAGCAAGCGCTCGCTCCAGATGCTGCGCAACTCGATGCTGCTGCAGCTGGGAGCCGCCGTGGACGCCGACTTCGAGCTCACCACCCCGGTCGACAGCATCCTCAGCGTCGACGCCGCCGCCCAACTGCTGTCGCGCGGATTCGACATCACGAAGAACTACAACTACCAGCTGCTCGAACAGAGCGAGAGCCTGGCGCGCCGCAACGTCACGATGGCCTATATGGACCTCACGCCCACCCTCTCGGCCTACTACCAGTACAGCGCCAAGACCTACTTCGGACGCGACGAGGGCTTCAACATGACGCCGCCCAACATGGTGGGCGCCTCGCTGACGATGCCCCTGTTCACCAGCGGCACGCGCGCGGCCAACATCAAGAGCGCCAAGATCGCCCTGCAGGAGAGCGCCAACAGCCGTCGCCAGGCCGAAGACGGCCTGCGGGTGCAGTACAACCAGCTCTGCTACGACCTGGCTTCGGCCCTGGAGACCTACGACATACAGAGCCGCAACCTCGAGGTGACGCGCCGCGTGTTCGACAACCTGACCGAGAAGTACCACTACGGCCGCGCTTCGAGCCTCGAGGTGACCAACGCCTCGACCGACATCATCAGCGCGCAGAGCAACTACATACAGGCCGTGATGAGCGTCATCTCGGCCCAGACCGCCCTCGAAGACCTGCTGGGGGCAGAATAAACACACAACAGATAAAAAGATAACATTATGAATAAAGTCATCCGAACAGCCACCATCCTGCTGGCCACCATGGCTTTGGCCGCCTGCGGCGGACAGGGCACCCAGGGCTCCAAAGGGGCCACCACCACCCAAAAAGAGGCCGAGCGCGTCAAAGTGCTCACCCTCGAGAGCGAGCGCATCGCCAAGACCCTCGAGCTGGCCTCGACCCTCGAAGGCTACGAGACCATGAACATCGCCCCGAGCCTGACCGGCCACATCGAACACATCTACGTCGAGGTGGGCTCGCGCGTGCAGAAGGGCTCCATGCTCGTCCGCATGGACCAGACGCAGCTCAACACCACCCGCATCAACCTGGCCTCGACCAAGACCGAGCTCGACCGCGTCAGCGCCCTGCGGCAGAGCGGCTCGGTGAGCGAGCAGGTCTACGACCAGACCAAGGCCGGCTACGACCAGCTGGTGGAGAACGAGCGCTTCCTCGACCAGAACACCTTCGTCAAGGCCCAGTTCGCCGGCGTCATCAGCGCCAAGAACTACGAGGACGGCGAGATGTACACCGGCGCCCCCATCCTCACCCTCACCCAGATCAGCCGCCTGAAGGCCATCATCAACATCCCCGAGACCTACTTCCCCCTCGTCAAGCAGGGCATGAAGGTCAGCATCGAGAGCGACATCTACCCAGGCCAGACCTTCCCCGCCACCATCGAGATCGTCTACCCCACCATCGACGCCGCCAGCCACACCTTCCAGGCCAAACTGAACATCCCCAACGCCGGCGAGAAGATCCGTCCCGGCATGTATGTCCGCACCCAGCTGGCCGTCGGCCAGGTCGACGCCATCGTGGTGCCCTACCAGAGCGTGCTGAAACTCACCGGCTCGAACGACCGCTACGTCTTCGTCAACAACGAAGGCACGGCCCGCCGCGTGCCCGTCACCCTGGGCCAGCGCTTCGACGACCGCATCGAGATCATCCCCGTCGAGAGCGGCGCCCTCAAGGCCGGCGACCAGCTGGTCGTCACCGGCCAGGCTCGCCTGGTCGACGGTGCCAAACTGGAAATCGTGGATTAAACCGTGAGCTGTAAGTTGTGAGTTTTAAGTAGCTACGCAGCCACTTGAAACTCACAACTCAAAACTTAAAACTGAAACTATGGCAATCTACAAGACCGCTATCAACAAGCCCATCACCACCGGCCTGATCTTCGTGGCCGTCATCGTGCTGGGCCTCTTCTCGCTGACCCGTCTCCCCATCGACCAGATGCCCGAGATGGACCCGCCCTACGTCACCGTCATGACCACCTATGCCGGTGCCAACGCCAGCGAGATCGAGACCAATATCACCAAACTCGTCGAGAACTCGCTCAACAGCGTCGACGGCCTGAAAAACATCACCTCCACCTCGAAAGACAACATATCGGTCGTCAGCCTCGAGTTTGAATGGGGCTCCGACATCGACGAGGCGCTCAACGACATCCGCTCCTACGTCGACCTGCTCTACGACAACCTGCCCGACGGCGTCTCGCGCCCCATGATCCTCAAGCTCAACTCCAGCGCCATGCCCATCATGATGTACGGCTTCACCGCCAAGGAGAGCTACCCGGGTCTGGACCGCATCCTCGAGGACGAGGTGGTCAACGTGCTCAACCGCATCGACGGCATCGGCAACATCACCGTCAGCGGCGCCCCGGAGCGCTACGTCTATATCGACCTCGACCCCAAGCAGCTCGACGCCTACGGCATCCCCCTCGAACTCGTCGGACAGGCCATCTCGTCCAACAACCTTGACCTGGCCTCCGGCACCGTCAAGATGGGCAAGGAGCAGTACCAGATGCGCGTCAAGGGCGAGTACGTCGAGAGCTCCGAGATCGGCGACATCGTGGTCACCACCACCGGCGGCGCCAACAGCATGGCCGCCCTCGCCGGCGGCGCCACCACCGGCACCAAGCAGGTCTTCGTCCGCGACCTCGCCACCGTGCGCGACACCATCAAGGACCTCTCGCTCGACGAGAAGATCAACGGCCGCGACGGCGCCCGACTCATCATCACCAAGCAGACCGGCGCCAACACCGTCGCCATCGCACGCGAGGTGAAGGCCGAGATGGAGAAAATCATGAAAACCCTGCCGCCCGACATCGAGGTCACCCTCATCAACGACGGCTCCGACAACATCATCAACGCCATCAACGGCCTCACCGAGAGCATCTTCTACGCCCTCCTCTTCGTGGTTCTCGTCGTGCTTGTCTTCCTCGGCAACTGGCGCTCCACGCTCATCATTGCCCTCACCATCCCCATCTCCCTCGTCACCTCGTTCATCTACCTGCTGCTCGCCGACTCCTCGCTGAACATCATCTCGCTGGCCTCGCTCACCGTCGCCATCGGCATGGTCGTCGACGACGCCATCGTGGTGCTGGAGAATATCACCAAGCACATCGAACGCGGCGAGTCGCCGCGCGAGGCCGCCATCTACGCCACCAACGAGGTGTGGACCTCCGTCATCGCCACCACCCTGGTGCTGGTGGCCGTCTTCGTGCCCCTCACCATGCTGCCCGGCATGATGGGCATCTTCATGAAGGAGCTCGGCTGGATCGTCACCATCGTGGTCTGCGTCTCCACCACCGCCGCCATCACCCTCATCCCCATGCTCTCGTCGCAGATGCTCAAGGAGAAACCCTTCTTCCTCACCCGCGAGGCCCGCGAGGAGGCCGAAGCCAAGCAGGCGGCCAAGAAACTGACCTTCGACAAGACCATCGGCCGCGTCTTCAACGCCATCGAGGCCTGGTACGCCAACGTGCTCCGCTGGTGCTTAGGCCACAAGCGGCTCACCATGCTCATCGCCTTCGCTTTCTTCGTCGTCTCTCTCCTTCCCTTCCTCACCGGACGCATCGGCATGGACTTCATGAAGGAGCAGGACAACGGCCGCATGAGCATCAGCGCCGAACTCCAGCGCGGCACCCGCATCGAGGAGACCCTCAAGACCGCCCGCCGCATGGAGCAGGACATCTACCGCATCCTCGGCGACGAAGTCATCGTCGTCTCCACCTCCGCCGGCTCCAACGACGACGCCGGCATGGCGGCCCTCTTCAACAGCACCACCAACAACAAGATCTCCATGACCGTCCGCACCACCAAGAAGTACGAGCGCAAGCGCACCATCTTCGAGATGCAGGAAGACCTCCGCAAATGCTTCGCGGAGTACCCCGAGATCGTCACCTTCCAGGTCAACCAGGGCGGCGGCATGGGCGGCGGCTCCAACAACTCACTCTCCGTCGAAGTCTACGGCTACGACTTCGACCAGACCACCGCCTTCACCAACGAACTCCGCCGTCGCGTCGAACAGAACGTGCGCGGCGCCCGCGACACCAAGATCAGCCGCGACGAAGACCGCGCCGAGCTCAAGATCACCCTCGACAAAGAGAAGCTCGCCCTCCACGGCCTCAACGAGAGCACCGTGGCACTCTACGTCCGCAACCGCGTCAACGGCATGACCGCCGGATTCCTCAAAGAGGACGGCGAGGAGTACAACATCGTCGTCCGCCTCAAAGAGGAATACCGCGACGCCATCTCCGACATCGAACAGCTCTCCATCCCCACCGCCACCGGCCGCATCGTCAAGCTCGAGGAGCTGGCCAAGGTCGAGGAGTACTGGTGCCCGCCCACCATCGAGCGCAAGAACCGCCAGCGCTACCTCACCCTTACCGTCATGCCCTACCGCACCTCGCTCCAGGAGCTCGCCATGGGCGTACAGGCCGAATTGGACCAGATGAACATCCCCGCCGACATCCACGTCGACCTCGCCGGCAACTACAAAGACCAGCAAGACTCCACGCGCGACATGATGCTCCTCGGCGCACTCATCCTACTGCTCGTCTACATCGTCATGGCCTCGCAGTTCGAGTCGTTCGCCAAGCCCTTCATCATCATGTTCTCCATCCCCTTCGCCATCAGCGGCGTCTCGCTCATGATGTTCTTCACCTCCACCAACATCGACATGATCGGCCTCCTCGGACTCATCCTCCTCATCGGCATCGTCGTCAAGAACGGCATCGTGCTGGTCGACTACATCAACCTCATGCGCGAGCGCGGCATCCCCCTCACCGAGGCCATCGCCCTCTCCGGCCAGAGCCGACTGCGCCCCGTCCTCATGACCGCCTTCACCACCATCCTCGGCATGATCCCCATGGCCACCTCCACCTCCGAAGGATCCGAAATGTGGACCACCATGGGCCTCGTCGTCATCGGCGGCCTCACCGTCTCCACCTTCGTCACCCTCATCGTCGTCCCCGTCCTCTACGGCGTCTTCAACCGCCGCGGCGACCAGGAACGCCTCGAGAAAATACGCCGCAAATTCGTATTCATGAACATCAACCTTAATGATAAATAAATGTAAGCTGTGAGCTGTAAGTTTTAAGCTGTTAGTAGTTTGCACAACCTGCGTAGCCACTTAAAACTCACAGCTCACAGATCAAAACTCGAAACTTGATATGAAAAGCATCCTCATAGTCTTCAACCAGGCCAACACCGAGCGCATCGAATACATGCTCGACACCCTCGCCGTCAGCGGCTTCACCTTCTGGGAGAACGTCCAGGGCCGCGGCAGCGGCAACCTCGGGCGCCGTCCCGACGCCGACCTCCAGCCCGGCGAACCCCACCGCGGCACCCACACCTGGCCCGAACTCAACAACGCACTCCTCACCGTCGTCGACGACAGCCAGGTCGACGACCTCCTCACCGCCGTCCGCAAACTCGACCGCCGCAACCCCGAAGTCGGCATCCGCGCCTTCGTCTGGAACATCGAACAAATGGTCTGAGCTGCGAGCTGTAAGTTTTTAGCTGTTAGTAGTTTGCACAACCTGCGTAGCCACTTAAAACTCACAGCTCACAGCTTAAAACTCCTTTAATTCCTAAAAAACAATTAACAACCCATAAAAAAACAACATCATGAAAAAAGCACTTACCCTTGCCGTCGCGGCATTCATGGCCCTCAGCCTCGCCGCCCAGTCCGTCACCGAATCCACCATGCCCGTCGGTGGCCTCACCGTCCCCGCCGCCTCCGTCAGCATCCAAAAAGACGCCAAAATGGTGCAGGACGCCATGATCCAGTACCTCAAAGACGCCAAACTCAAACCCCAGAAAGACGAACAGGGCTACTACGTCTGCACCAACGCCTTCATCGAAGAAATCGCCATCAGCGACATCAACTTCTACACCTACGTCCAGTCGCAGGGCAGCAAGAAAAACCCCGAAGCCCTCGTCACCGTCAGCGCCCTCAGCAGCAACCTCGCCATGAACGACCCCACCACCATGCGCGAAAACGCCAAACGCTGGCTCGCCGGCTTCGTCTCCTACGTCGATCGCTTCGAGGCCAACCTCAACATGCAGGCCGAGCAGAGCAACCTCAAAAAAGCTGAGAAAGAAGCTGCCAAAGCCGCCGCCGGCGTCGCCGCCATCGACAAGAAGATCGCCAAGAACCAGAAGAAGATAGCCGACAAGGAGAAGGAAATCAAAAAGCTCCAGCAGAAAATCAAAGACTGCGAGAACGACATCAAGAAACTCAATGCCGACATCGACAAGATCCAGGGCAAGCGCGGCGACGCCGAAAAGAAAGTCGAAGCCGCCAACCAGAACGTCGAACAAGTCCAGGGCGAAGTCGACCGCTACCGCCAGATGAGCGAATAAAATTAAGAATTAAAAATTAATAATCAACAGAACAGGAGCGAATCGCAATTCGCTCCTGTTCTGTTTCATTTTCCCCCCTGACTTTAATTTTTATTTTTTAATTCTTAATTCCCAAAAATCATCACCGTCCGGTCCACCATCGTCCGCTTCGCCGCATTCGTGCAGCGGTTGCTCTTCATCAGCGACGACTCATAAAGCGACCCGTCCGCCCGCACAAACACCTCGCACAGCGTATTCCACTTCTGCCGCTGACCTCCGGAACAATAAATCAAACCCCGCTTCCACAGCGAGTCCACCAGATAATTCAGCACATCCGCATCCCCCAGCCACCGCACCCACGGCGCACGGCTCGTCCGCTCCGCCTCGTTCACCGCAATCCCCAGCCCCCTCCGCAGCGCCGCCTGCTGCTCCCCGTCGCCGCTGATATAACCCATCCTCGCCAGCGAACCGATCGCCGTCCGCACCAGATCCACACGCACCTTCCGCTCCTCGCCCAGCCACTCGAAATGCCGCGTCGCCAACGCCTCCTGCGGCATCCGACGACCCCCTCCGCCCGACGCACACTCCACCCTGCCGCCGATCACACCCCTCACCTCGCGCTCCGCGCGCACCAGATCAGCCATCCGCCCAGCCCGCCGCACACACTCCTCCATCCACTCTGGCTCCGTATGGCTGTGCATCAGCCGCAGCCACTCCTGCCCCTGCTCCGCAGCCGACAGCCCATGGGCTGTCATAACCCGCTGCACCACCGCAACATCCATCGGCACAGAAACACCGCAGCATGTCAACATGCCGGCGTCGTCGGGGTCTGATTTTCTTTGAGATGCCATGGATGGATTGGGTTTAACTCTACGTGTGATTCAAATTGCAAAGATAATAATAATTTTTTATTTATAGAAATTTTAACGTTACAGTCAACGCTGACTTCACGCCAAGTTAACGCAACCCCACGCTCTCGGCACGCCGGCACTCCGCTAACCGGACGCAGAAACCGCCCCTGTCGGCCCGCCCGCCGACGGGCCACAAGGCATTGTACTTTTGCAACTGAAATTTTAAAAACCAATGCCTTATGACAGTTGAAGAATTACGCCAGATCATGCATCAGCTCCACCTGGACTGCGATGCCAAGCCACAGCTCATCTACATCTTTTATCAGACCCCCGACGGGCTGGTCAACAACCTGAGCATCCATGTGCGGCATGCGAAACAGCGCAACCGGCAGCCCATGACATCCCAGCAGCTGGCCGACCTGCTGCAGCAGTACCCCGATGCCGCCGGTGCGCAGCTGCTTGCCACGGAACACCCCCGGCACGGCCTCACCCACTGGTTGGAGACATCCGAGGTGTGCCGACGGTTGAACATCTGCTACCGCACCCTGCGCCGGTGGGCCGTCAGCGGACACCTCCACCCCACCCACATCGGACGCCGCACCTACTACGACCCCGACGAGGTGGAGCGCCTGCTCCGCACCAACCAGCGGCAGGAGAACGGCCGCCTGGACCGCGTCGGCTGAGAGCGACAGAGCGACGGCAAGAAAAAAAAACGAAGCCTCCCGGACTGCCGGAGGCTTCGTTTTTTTTTTGTTTCCACGGCATCCGACATGTGACACGGATCGCTGACTTATGCGGAAAGTGGCGGAAAAACGCGGAATCCAGCACGCTGTTTGAGCCTTTCGGTCAAAACGGCCCTATATTGAAGGGTGTCCAGTCGCGACAACAGGGACACAAAACAAACATCACAAACCCTCAAAACAAAGAAAGGAAACAAACAATGAGCAAGAACACAAAAGGATTCATGGGTGATCAAATCGGCAAGCTGGGCCCCGCCGTGGGTCGTCGCTGGAAGGACCTGATGGTCTACAGCGCCTACCAGAAGAACGTGCATAACCCCAACACCCGCAGACAGCAGGTGACGCGAACCGCCATGCGTACGCTCGGCAAGCTGGGACATGCCCTCCTCAAGGTGCTGCGCGTCGGCTACAAGTATGCGGCCTCGCGCTCGACCGAGGTCGGCGAGTTCATCAAGAGCAACTTCGCCGCCGTCACGGTCAACGTGTCGACTGGTGCCGTCACAATCAACTACGACGAGCTGATGGTGGCCAAGGGTAACAAGACCAACCCCGTCTTCGGCACCCCTGACTACTCCACGGCCGGCAAGATCGTCGTGCCCATCACCGACGGCATGGTCGACGAGGACAACCCGCAGAACGACATGGTGATGCTGGTGGCCTACAACCCCACCTTCGGCAAGATCGCCGTCAGCAACGACAACGAGACCCGCGGCAGCAACGAGGTGCAGGTGAAGTACCCGGCCGCATGGACCGGCACCGAGGTGCAGCTCTACGCCTACGTGCGCGCCGACGTCGACGCCAGCAAGCCCTTCGCCTGCAGCGACTCGCTGTGGCTCGGCAGCGGCACCTGCGCATGATGGCTGAGAACGACCACTGAAGGGTCGAAAGAAAGGGGCTCCCGATTGACGGGAGCCCCTTTTTCATGTTTATCTGTTTTTCTTCGAAGACCTTACTTATCCATGGTGTAGAGGTACTCCTCGTTGGACTTGGTGTTGCGGAGGGTCTTCTGCAGGAACTCCATGGCCTCGATGGGGGTAAGGTCGGTGAGGTGGTTGCGCAGCACGACGCTGCGGGCCAGCAGGTCGGGCCGCACGAGCAGGTCGTCGCGACGGGTGCTGGAAGCCACCAGGTCGATAGCCGGGTAGATGCGCTTGTTGGCCAGACGGCGGTCGAGCTGAAGCTCCATGTTGCCGGTACCCTTGAACTCCTCGAAGATCACGTCGTCCATCTTGGAACCGGTCTCGGTGAGCGCGGTGGCGATGATGGTGAGGGAGCCGCCGCCTTCGATGTTGCGGGCAGCACCGAAGAAGCGCTTGGGTTTCTGCAGGGCGTTGGCTTCGACACCGCCGCTGAGCACCTTGCC
>CAMNIH010000026.1 GCA_946540365.1 uncultured Bacteroidales bacterium | reverse complement strand
TGCACCCCTGCGGGGTGCCGGGCATCCACGATTGAAATGAAACCCCGATGGGGTTATCGTCCCCGCAGGGGCACAAGAGCCCAAGTCCCCGCAGGGGCGGCAGGATATCCGCTTATTGCCGCAATATTAGCGAGGGCGGTACAATAATATGGCGAGCGGGACGTTATAGTGGGTGATGAAAGTATTGCTGCTTGGCGCCACGGGGCTGTTGGGGCACAACGTGCTGCAACGGCTGACGGACACCGGACACGACACGGTCGTGCTGGTGCGCCGGCGGTCGGGGCTGCATGTGGAGGTGCCTGATTCCATGGTGGTTGAAGGGTCGCTGACCGACCGGCCGACGCTGGAGCGGGCGGCGGCGGGGTGCGACGCCATCATCAACTGCGCCGGGGTGACGGACATGAGCCTGCGTCACCGCCGCGACTACGAGGCGGTGAACACGCAGCTGGGAACCACCCTGGTGGAGGTGATGGAGCGACTGGGGATCAGCCGGTTGGTACACACCTCGACGGTGAACACCATCGGCTACGGCAGCGCCGGGCGGCCGGCCGACGAGTCGGAGCCGATGCAGGCCCCCTTCGTCGGGAGCTTCTACGCCGAGAGCAAGCGAGCGGGCGAGGAGGCCGTGCTGGCGGCAGCGGCACGCCACGCGGAGTGGCATGTGGTGGTGGTCAACCCCGGCTTCATGCTGGGGCCGATGGACGCCAAGCCGTCGTCGGGACGGCTGCTGCTGACGGGCTACCGTCGGCCGCTGATGGCGGCACCGAAAGGAGGCAAGGCCTTTGTGGATGTGCGCGATGTGGCGGCGGCGGCGGTCAACGCCCTGACCGAGGGACGCAACGGGGCGCGCTACGTGGCGGTGTGCAACGAGGGCTGCCTGAGCCTGAAGGAGATCTACCTGCTGCAGGCCGCCACGATGGGCTACCGCCAGCGGGTGGTGGAGCTGCCCGACTGGCTGCTGCGCATGGCCGGGGCGGCGGGCGACGTGCTGCGGGGCGTAGGCGTGCGAACCGAGCTGAGCAGCAGCAACGTGCGCCAGCTGATGGTGCGCGAATACTACGACAGCCGCCGCGCCATCGACGAGCTGCGGATGCCGCAGAGCGGACTGGCAGAGGCGATACGCGACTTCCACCGCTGGCGCGAAGAAGAGAAAACAACGAGAACAACACATACAAAGAAATGAATACGAAACGGATAGCAATCATCATGTCGGCGGCGGCACTGCTGCTGGCCTCGTGCCATTCGAGGCAGAACGAGGCGATCGTGAAGAAATCATCGTCGGGCAAGACCTGCGAGGTGCTGCTGGCGGCAGACCGCAACGTGTACAGCGGCGAGACCAAGGCGCTGCTGGATTCGATCCTGCGCGAGGTGCAGCCGGGGCTGCCGCAAGCGGAGCCGCGATTCGACGTGGTCAACGTGCCGGTCAGCTCGCTGCGCAACACGCAGATGTTCCAGATGCACCGGAACATCATCCTCTGCGACGTGGCCGAGGGGAACCCCGACAAGGTGTACATCAGCCACGACCGGTGGGCGGAGCCGCAGGTGATGGTGGACATCGCCGCCAGCAGCGACAGCTCGCTGCGGAGCCTGCTGCGCCAGTTCGAGCAACGCATCAAGGACAACATCTATGCGGCCGAGCACCGGCGTATCATCAAGGCGTTCCACAACACGCGCAACGTGGACCTGATGAAACGGGTGAAGGACAAATTCGGCTTCACGATGACCTTCAGCGACGAGTTCCGCTGGGCCGCGGAGGACGGCGACTTTGCGTGGATCCGCAAGGAGACCAAGGACTTCAGCTTAGGCATCCTGATCCACACCATGCCCTACCGCGACGAGAAATTGTTTGCCCCCGAGAAGATCGACAACCGATTAGACACGCTGATGCGGCGCCACGTGCCGGGCCCGGCCGACAGCAGCTACATGGGCACCGAGCGGCGGGTGGAGATCGGCCACCGGACGGTGGACTACGAGGGGAGCCCCTACTGCATCGAGACGCGCGGCCTATGGCGCGTGTTCGGCGACTTCATGGGAGGGCCGTTCGTGAACTACACGATCCTCTCGCCCGACAAGACCCAGATCGTGGAGGTGACGGGCTACGTCTACTGCCCGCGCTTTGAGAAGCGCGACTACCTGATGCAGGTGGAAGGGATCTGTAATTCGGTGCGATGGGACGAATAGCCGGTTACGTCGCACTGGCGCTGCTGCTGACGGCGCTGCCGCTGTCGGCCCAGGAGCGCAACCTGCTGAACCGGAGCGAGGTGCTGATCGGCGGCGGCGGGATGAACTACCTGGGCGACCTGAACAACCAGAGCATCGCCGGCGAGGTGCATGCGGCCTTCGGGGGCGGCCTGCACTGCCGACTGGACAAGCGCTGGTCGGTGCGCATGACGGGGACCTACGGCCGGGTGTCGGCCAGCGAGGACTGGCTGCCGGCACGCAACCTGAGTTTCCGGTCGAAGGTGTATGAGGGGGCGCTGGTGGCCGAATTCGATTTCAGGCCCTACGGCACCGGCGCCACTGACCACCAGTGGACGCCCTACCTCTTCGGCGGGGTGGCGGTGTTCCATTTCGGGCCCGAAGCGCTCTACACCGATGCCCAGGGGGAGAGCCAATGGGTGCCCCTGCAGCCGCTGCACACCGAGGGCCAGGGCACCACAGTCCACAAGGAGCGGCGCCCGTACCCGCTGACGCAGCTGTCGATGCCGTTCGGCGTCGGCGTGCGCTGCCGGCTGAACAAGAACTTCTCGCTGACGGCGGAGTACGGCTTCCGCAAGACGTGGACCGACTACCTGGACGATGTCAGCACCACCTACGTGGGTGCCGAGCTGCTGCAGGCCGAGGTGACCGACGGAGCGCTGGCGGCGGCGCTGGCCGACCGCAGCAGCACGCCCAATGCACCCGGCATCAAGCGGGGCGACGACTCGCTGGACGACTGGTACAGCTACTTCAGCCTGTCGGTCGGGATCAACATGGAAACACTCTTCGGGTGGATGCGCTCGAAGAAATGCAGAAATTAGCATAAACAACCAATAGACAAAACACCTATGACAACACTGGAACAGATAGACCGCAGCCGCGTGCCGGAGCACGTGGCCATCATAATGGACGGCAACGGACGTTGGGCCATGAAGCAGAAACACGAACGCCTGTTCGGCCACCAGAGCGCCATGACGGCAGTGCGCCAGGCCGTGGAGGCGGCCGTGCAACTGGGGGTGAAGTACCTGACCCTCTACACCTTCAGCACCGAGAACTGGAACCGGCCGCAAGCCGAGGTTGACGGACTGATGGAGCTGCTGATCAAGGCCGTCAAGGAAGAGACCAAGACACTGATGGACAACAACGTGCGGCTGCAGACGATCGGCGACATGAACCGCATACCGGAGCGGTCGCGCAAGAAGCTGCAGGAGTGTATCGACCAGACGGCGGGCAACACGTCGACGACGCTGGTGCTGGCGCTGAGCTACAGCTCGCGATGGGAGATCGCCGAGGCGCTGAAACAGATCTGCCGCGAGGAGGTACGCCCCGAGGAGATCGACGAGGAGACCCTGCGGCGCTACCTGAGCACACGCGACTACCCGGACCCCGACCTGCTGATACGCACCGGCGGCGAGCTGAGGGTGAGCAACTTCCTGCTGTGGCAGATGGCCTACACGGAGTTCTACTTCAGCGATTTGCTGTGGCCCGACTTCCGGCACGAGCACTTCTACGAGGCGGTATATGACTACCAGCAGCGGCAGCGGCGCTTCGGCAAGACCGAAGCCCAGGTGGAAGAAAACGTTAAAAGTTAAAAAAAATCACACACTGTATAATAAAATATAAAAATGTGAGTTAATAGTGGGTTGTCGGCAAATCGACGACTTAACTAAAGAACCACAGAGAATGAAAGGAATCAAATACATACTGACCCTCGCTATACTGATCTGCCTCGGCATGCCGGGAGCCGGCGCCCAAACCGTTGTGGGCGGCGGATACGACCTGGACTACCTCACCCCGAAGACCTACGAGATAGGCGGCATCACGTTTGAGGGCGCCGAGAACTTCGACAGCCGCGTGGTGCAGCTGATTGCAGGCCTGCAGGTGGGCGACAAGATCGTGCTGCCGGGCGACAAGGTGTCGGCCGCCATCGAGAATCTGTGGAAACAGGGGATGTTCGAGGATGTGCAGATCCGCGTGACGCGCATACAGGGAAGCATCGTGTTCCTCAAGATAGTGCTGAAGGAGCGTCCCCGTCTGGAAGGCTTCCGCTTCACGGGAGTCAAGAAAGGCGAGGCCGACAAGCTGCGAGAGGAGATGAACATCGTGACGGGCGACGTGGTGACGGAGAACCTGCTGCGCACGACCTCGAACAAGATCAAGGGCTACTACTACGACAAAGGCTTCACCCGTGTGGAGGTGACCCCCGAGACCACAGCCGACAGCAACGGCCGGATCACGATCACCTACAACGTCAAACGCGGCAAGAAGGTGAAGATCGACTCGCTGATCTTCGAAGGCAACGAGCAGGTGAGCGACTTCACGCTGGAGAACAAGATGGAGACGACGCACGACGTACACTACGGCAAGTACTGGTACAAGCCGTGGCGCATCTTCACCAAAGGCTTCTGGAAGAAGAGCCGCTACATCGAGAACGACTTCCGCGACGACCTGGAGAAGGTGATCGCCTACTACAACGAAGAGGGCTACCGCGACGCACGCATCGTGAACGACACGGTGTGGGATGTGCCGCAGGAGGAGCTGAAGATCAGCAACAAGAAGAAAGCCCAGCAGGAGCGCGTCAAGGTGAAGGTGCAGATCTACGAAGGCAAGAAATACTACTTCCGCAACATCACCTTCAGCGGCAACACCGTCTACGACGACGAGACACTGCAGCGCTCGCTGCGCATCAACAAGGGCGACCCCTACAATCGCAGCACGCTGGAGCAGAACCTGACCTACAACCCCTCGGGCACGGACATTACCTCGCTATATATGGACAACGGCTACGTCTTCTTCCGGGTGAACCCGGTGGAGGTGGCTGTGGTGAACGATTCGATCGACATCGAGATCCGCATCGAGGAGGGCAAGCAGGCGCGCGTGCGCAACGTGTGGGTGGAGGGTAACACCATCACCAACGACAAAATCATCATGCGCGAGCTGCACACGCGTCCCGGCGACCTGTTCAGCCGCGACGCCCTGCTGCGCAGCCACCGCGAGCTGGTCACCTTGGGATACTTCAAAGAGGAGAGCATCAAGCCCGAGCCGCGTCCCGACGAGAAGGACGGATCGGTGGACATCGTCTACAAGGTGGAGGAAGGCCCCACCAGCCAGCTGAACCTGCAGGGCGGCTACGGCGGCGGCATGTTCATCGGCCAGGTGGGCGTGAACCTCAACAACTTCAGCGTACGCAACATCTTCAACAAGGATGCCTGGGTGCCGCTGCCGGCCGGCGACGGCCAGAAGCTGAGCCTGCAGGCTGCCGCCAACACCTACTACTACACGGTGAACGCCTCGTTCACGGAGCCGTGGCTGGGTGGACGCCGGGCGCAGTCGCTCACCGGTACGGTGTACTACAACCACCTGAGCGCCCCCAACATACGGCGCACGAGCGAGGACTACTACAGCATGGCCATCACGGGCGCCGGCCTGAGTTTCACCCGCCGGTTGAAATGGCCTGACGACTACTTCATCGCCTCGGCCGGCATCTCCTACAAGCATTACAACCTGAACAACTACACGGTCTACCAGTCGTCGCTGTTCAAGGACGGCATTGCCAACGACATCAGCCTGGCCCTGACCCTGTCGCGCAACTCGTTCGACTCGCCCATCTACACCCGCAGCGGTTCGGAGATCAGCGTGAGCAGCTACATCACGCCTCCCTTCTCGAAGATCAACGGGCGCGACTACAGCAACGCCACCGACCAGGACAAATACCGCTGGATTGAATACTACAAGTTCAACGTGCGCGGCTCGTGGATGCTGAATCTGGTGGGCGATGTGGTGCTCAGCACCCGTTTCCGCTTCGGATTCATGGGCTACTACAACAAAGACATCGGTCTCTCGCCCTTCGGACGCTACGTGGTGGGCGGCGACGGTCTGACGAGTTGGAACTTCGACGGTCGCGAGATTGTACCCCTGCGCGGCTACGAGAACAACTCGGTGGGAGCCAGCACCGCGGGCGGCGGCTCGGTCTTCGACCGCTTCACCCTCGAATTGCGCCAGCCTATCATCGAGAGCGCCAGCGCCACCATCTGGGTGCAGGCCTTCGTGGAAGGCGGCAACTGCTGGAGCGACCTCAGCGAGTTCCAGCCCTTCAAGCTCTACAATTCGGCCGGCCTGGGCGTGCGAGTCTACCTGCCCATGCTGGGCATGATCGGCATCGACTGGGGCTATGGCTTCGACGGCGATAACGGCGGCAGCCACTTCCACTTCTCGATTGGACAAAGCATCGATTAAACTGCCATGAGAAAAAGAATCCTTACACTGCTGATGCTTGTGGCCCTGGCCCCGACGGTCATGGCCCAGAAGTATGCGTGCGTCAACACGGACTATATACTGAAGTCGATCCCCGACTACGCCGCCGCGCAACGGCGCTTGGACAAGTATGTGGCCGACTGGCAGAAGGAGCTGCAGGACAAGCAGAGCGAACTGGATGCCATGCGCGCCAGCTACGAACAGGAGAGCTACCTGCTGCCAGATAATTTGAAACGGCGCCGTCAGGAGGAACTGAAGGAGAAGGAACAGGAGATAAAAGAGCTGCAGCGCCAGCGCTTCGGCGCCGAGGGCGACCTGGACAAGAAGCGCGCCGAACTGCTGAAGCCGGTGCAGGACCGGGTCTACACCGCCATCGAGCGCATGGCTCACGAGAAGAACTACGCCTTCATATTCGACAAGGCCGGCAGCGCCACCATCCTCTTCAGCAACAAGAAATACGACATCAGCAACGAAGTGCTGGAGCTGCTGGGCTACAAACCCGGAGCGACGGCCGAACCGCCGAAGGGGGCCGAAGAGAAAGGCAGCAAACGTCCATCGAACCCCGAGATGCGCCAGGATCGCGTGCAACAACGCGACACTCCCCTACCCCTCGGACCCCGGTAGACCCAACGACAGAAAACAAATAAAACACTTATAGAGACAATGAAAAAAACACTTATCGCAATGGCTATCTGCCTGTTTGCCTTTGGAGGCAACGCAATGGCCCAGAAGAACATCAAACTCGGACACATCAACTCGCAGGAACTGATGCAGATCATGCCCGGTCGCGATTCGGTGCAGACCGTGCTGCAGAAAGAGGTCGCCGACCTGGAAGAGCAGCTGAAGATGATGCAGGCCGAGGCCGAGAAGCGCATCAACGACTACACGGCCAACCAGGCTGGCTGGACCGACCTGATCCGCCAGACCAAGCAGCGCGAGATTCAGGATATGGGCGCCCGCATCCAGGAGTTCCAGGAGAACGCCCAGAAGCAGCTTCAGGAGCGTGAAGCCGAGCTGACCAAGCCCATCATCGACCGCGCCAAGAAAGCCATCGAGGACGTGGCCCGCGAAGGCAACTACACCTATATCTTCGACGGTGCCGCCCTGCTCTACTCGCAGGACAGCGAGGATGTGATGCCGCTGGTGAAGAAGAAACTCGGCATCTGAGCCTTCCACTGAAGACCGACCCACGAGAGGGTGTCCTATAAGTCCCCGTAGGGGACGGTAGCGAATAGCCGGGGGGCACCCCCCGGGAATAATATAGCGATGGAATTAGAGCCCTGCAAGGGCGACACATTGAAATCCAATTCAGTGTCGCCCTTGCAGGGCTCTTTGGAGATGTATCATATCAGCTTCCGTGGGCTGACGCCCACGGCTAAACACAATCGCCCGTAACGGGCTATTGGACTTATGGGACACCCCTCTCTCTTTTGCTCTCCACGCCCCTGCCCTCCACGCATCAATAGGAGTCATAAAGAAAGAGCCCCGCGCGTAGGCACGGGGCTCTGAAGTGTGTTGTTGCCGGATGGCTGTTAGTTCTCCTTGGCGGCGCTCATGGCGGGGGCACTGCCGACCACCAGATCCTGGTACTCGCGCATACCGGTACCGGCGGGGATGAGGTGACCGACGATGACGTTCTCCTTCATGCCGACCAGCGTGTCGCGCTTGGCGTTGATGGCGGCTTCGGTGAGCACCTTGGTGGTCTCCTGGAAGGAGGCGGCGCTGATGAACGACTTGGTCTGCAACGAGGCGCGGGTGATACCCTGGAGCACCTGACGGCAGGTGGCGGGGTGGGCGTCGCGGGCGGTGACGAGTTTCTTGTCCTGACGGCGCAGGGCGGAGTTCTCGTCGCGCAGTTCGCGGGCGGTGATGATCTGACCCACGCTGAGGGTCTCACTGTCGCCAGCGTCCTCGATGACCTTCATGCCGAAGATCTGATCGTTGACGTCGTTGAAGTCGAGCTTGTTGACGAGGTCGCCCTCGAGGAAGCGGGTGTCGCCCGGGTCGAGGATTTCGACCTTGCGCATCATCTGGCGCACGATGACCTCGAAGTGCTTGTCGTTGATCTTCACACCCTGCAGACGATAGACCTCCTGAACCTCGTTGACGATGTATTCCTGCACCTTGGTGGGACCCTTGATGGCGAGGATGTCGGCCGGGGTGATGGCACCGTCGGAAAGCGGGGTGCCAGCCTTGACGTAGTCGCTGTCCTGAGCAAGGATCTGCTTGGAGGTGGGGATGAGGTAGGAGCGCTGCTCGCCGGTCTTGGAGGTGATGGTGACCTCGCGGTTGCCGCGTTTGAGCTTCTTGGCGATGCTGACGATACCGTCGATTTCGGCCACGATGGCGGGGTCGCTGGGGTTGCGGGCCTCGAAGAGCTCGGTGACGCGGGGCAGACCGCCCGTGATATCGCCGGCCTTGCCGAACGAACGGGGTATCTTCACCATGATGTCGCCGGCACGCAGATCCTGACCCTGCTCGACGCCGATATGGGCACCGACGGGAAGGTCGTATACCTTGAGGATATTGCCCTCGGAATCGACAATGTTGAGGGTGGGGTTCTTGGTGCGCTGACGGCTCTCGATGACGACCTTGTCCTGCAGGCCCGTCTGGGCATCGCTCTCGACACGGTAGGTGACGTTCTCGATGACGTTCTCGAACGAGACCTTACCGGCCACATCGGAGATGATGACGGCGTTGTAGGGATCCCACTCGGCGATGAGGTCGCCCTTCTTGAGCATGTCGCCCGAAGCCTTGTAGAGCTTGGCGCCGTAGGGCAAGAGCGACGAGAAGAGGGTGATGTCGGTATTGGGATCGACGATACGCATCTCGGCCGAACGACCCATGACGATGTGATAGCTGTCGCCCTCGGCATCGGTGTAGGGGATGGAACGGAGCTCGTCGATGAGGAGACGTCCCTCGTATTTGGCCTGGAGGCTGGAGGCGGTACCGATGTTGCCACCGGCGACACCACCGACGTGGAAGGTACGCAGGGTCAGCTGGGTACCAGGCTCACCGATAGCCTGAGCCGCGATGACGCCGACGGCCTCGCCCTTCTGGACCATCTTGCCGGTGGCCAGGTTGCGGCCGTAGCACTTGGCGCAGACGCCATGCTTGGACTCGCAGGTGAGCACCGAACGGATCTCGACCTCCTCGATCGGGGACTCCTCGATCTTGCGGCAGATTTCCTCGGTGAGTTCCTCGCCGGCACGAGCGATGAGCTCGCCCGTCTGGGGATGGTAGATGTCGTGAACCGAAGTACGGCCCAGGATCTTCTCGCCCAGAGACTGGACGATATCCTCGCCCTTCTTGAGGGCTGTGGTGGGCAGGCCGCGGAGGGTGCCGCAGTCTTCCTCGTTGATGATCACATCGTGGGCCACGTCGACCAGACGGCGGGTCAGGTAACCGGCGTCAGCCGTCTTCAGAGCGGTATCAGCCAGACCCTTACGGGCACCGTGGGTCGAGATGAAGTACTCGAGCACCGAGAGGCCCTCCTTGAAGTTGGAGATAATGGGGTTCTCGATAATTTCGTTGCCCGAAGCACCGGCCTTCTGGGGCTTGGCCATCAGGCCGCGCATGCCGGAGAGCTGACGGATCTGCTCCTTGCTACCACGAGCACCCGAATCGTACATCATGAAGATGGGGTTGAAGCCCTGGTTGTCGGCCTTGAGCTGCTTCATGAGCGTCTCGGTCAACTGGTTGTTGGTGTTAGTCCAAATATCGATGACGTGGTTGTAACGTTCGTTGTTGGTAATCAGACCCATGGAATACTGGGCCATCACCTCTTCGACCTCTTCGTTGGCCTTCTCGATAAGGGCTTCCTTCTCGACGGGGATGATCACATCGCCCAGGTTGAACGAGAGTCCGCCACGGAAAGCCTGACGATAACCCATATTCTTGATATCGTCGAGGAAGATGGCAGTCACAGCATTGCCGCATTCGGTAAAGATATCGCCGATAATGTCGCGGAGGCTCTTCTTGCCCATCACCTGGTTGATGTAGCCATACTGGCTGGGGACAACCTGGTTGAAGATCACGCGGCCGACGGTGGTACGCAGGCGGTTGGTCTTGATGTAGTGGCCATTGGCGTCGACGATGACGTTGCCGTCCTTGTCGCGTTTCACTTCGTACTCGGTACGGCTGTGAAGTGCGGTCTCGGCGGGGGTGTTGCAGTCGACATCGGTAAGTACGTTGCCCTTGCTGTCCTTGACGACCTCCATGAAGGTCTTGTCGGTCTTGATATAGGAGTACTCGGTCTGGCCTTCGGGCAGCGGCATCTGCACGCTGATGCAGGCGTTGAGGTCGACGCGCTTTTCATTGTAGGCGATGATGACCTCTTCGGGGGAATAGAAGCGCTGACCCTCGCCATGGACGATTTCGTCGGCAGTGGTGCGGCGCGGTTTGGTCATATAGTACAGTCCGAGCACCATATCCTGCGAAGGAACGGTGATAGGAGCACCATTGGCGGGGTTGAGGATGTTGTGGGTGGAGAGCATCAGCAACTGGGCTTCCAGGATGGCGGCGTTGCCCATGGGCACATGGACAGCCATCTGGTCGCCGTCGAAGTCGGCATTGAATCCGGTACACACCAGCGGGTGGAGGCGGATAGCCTTGCCCTCGATGAGCTTGGGCTGGAAGGCCTGGATACCCAGACGGTGCAGCGTAGGAGCACGGTTGAGCAGGATAGGATGGCCTTTCAGGATATTCTCAAGGATTTCCCACACGACGGGTTCCTTGCGGTCCACGATCTTCTTGGCGCTCTTAACGGTCTTGACCAGACCACGCTCGAGAAGTTTGCGGATGACATACGGCTTGAACAGCTCGGCGGCCATGTCTTTAGGCAGACCGCACTCGTGCATCTTGAGCTCGGGGCCCACGACGATGACCGAACGGCCGGAGTAGTCGACACGCTTACCGAGCAGGTTCTGACGGAAGCGGCCCTGTTTGCCCTTCAGGGCATCGGACAACGACTTCAGGGCACGGTTGCTGTCGGACTTGACACTGGAGACCTTACGGCTGTTGTCGAACAGCGAATCGACAGCCTCTTGGAGCATACGCTTCTCGTTGCGCATGATGACCTCCGGGGCCTTGATCTCGACCAGACGTTTCAGACGGTTGTTGCGGATGATGACACGGCGGTAGAGCTCGTTGATATCAGAGGTGGCGAAACGGCCGCCATCCAGCGGGACGAGAGGACGCAGGTCGGGCGGGATGACGGGGATGATGTTCATGATCATCCACTCGGGACGGTTGTCCATTCCACGGGCACGCATGGAACGCTGCGACTCGCGGAACGACTCGATAACATTCAGCCGCTTGAGGGCTTCCTGCTTACGGGCCACGGCCGTTTCACGCGAGGCCTTGGCGCGCAGTTCGTAGCTGAGCTTGTCCAGATCGAGCTCGGAGAGCAGGGTATAGAGCGCCTCGGCGCCCATACCGGCGATGAACTTGTCGGGATCGCTGTCGGGCAATTGAGCATTGTCCTCCGGCAGGGAATCCTGAATGTAATAGTATTCCTCCTCGGTCAGCAGGTCCAACTTCTGGACCGGCATCTCGTTGAGCATAGCCTTGCCAGGCTGGAGAACGATGTACTTCTCGTAATAGATAACCTGGTCGAGCTTTTTGGAAGGTATATTGAGTAATGTACCAATCTTGTTGGGCAGCGAACGGAAGAACCAAATGTGAGCAATGGGGACAACCAACTCGATGTGGCCCATACGTTCACGACGGACTTTTTTCTCTGTCACCTCGACGCCGCAACGGTCGCAGACAATGCCTTTGTAACGGATACGTTTGTATTTGCCGCAATGGCACTCCCAGTCACGAGTAGGGCCAAAGATACGCTCACAGAACAAACCATCGCGCTCGGGTTTATAGGTGCGGTAGTTGACGGTTTCGGGCTTCGTCACCTCGCCATAGGAGCGGCGCTTGATGGATTCGGGCGACGCCAGGCTGATGGTGATGGCGTTGAAATCGGTCTTTAACTGAGATTCTTGTTTAAAAGCCATGTTCTTTTCTACTTATACAACCAATTAATCAAATGTTACCTCAAGGCCCAGACCACGGAGCTCGTGGACAAGGACATTAAACGACTCGGGGATGCCCGGCACCGGCATATTGTCACCCTTGACAATAGCTTCGTAGGCCTTGGCTCGACCCATAACATCGTCCGACTTGACGGTAAGTACCTCTTGCAGCACATGCGAAGCGCCATAGGCTTCCAGTGCCCACACCTCCATTTCACCGAAACGCTGACCGCCGAAGTTGGCTTTACCACCGAGCGGCTGCTGAGTGATAAGCGAGTAGGGTCCGATAGAACGGGCGTGCATCTTGTCGTCGATCATGTGATGCAGCTTGAGGTAATAGATGTAACCCACTGTGGCAGGCTGATCAAAGCGATCACCCGTCTCGCCGTCGTACAGATAAGTACGACCATTCTCGGGCAGACCGGCCTCACGCATATAGCCGTTGATCTGTTCGAGGGTGGCACCATCGAAGATAGGCGTCTTGAAGCGCTTGTTGAGTTTCTTGCCGGCCCATCCAAGGACAGTCTCATAGATCTGACCCAGGTTCATACGCGAAGGCACACCCAGCGGGTTCAACACAATGTCGACCGGGGTTCCGTCGGCCAGGAAAGGCATATCCTCGGCACGGACAATCTTCGACACGATACCCTTGTTACCGTGACGGCCAGCCATCTTGTCGCCGATACGCAGTTTGCGCTTCATAGCCACATAGACCTTGGCCATCTGGACGATACCGCTCGGCAGATCGTCACCCACCGTCAGAGCGAACTTGTTGCGGGTGAAACGGCCAGAAATCTCGCGGAACTTGATATTGTAGTTATTCAACAGCTCTTTGATGAGAGCATTGGTTTCCTTGTCGTTGGTCCACTTGTTGGGGCTGACCTCGGTGTAGTCGATAGCCTTCAGCGTCTTGGCCGAGAACTTGACCTTCTTGGGGATCACCTCTTCACGGTGGTTGGTGTACACACCGTTGGAGAGCTTGCCGTTGAGGAGGATGAGGAGTCGCGATATAAGCTTGTCCTTCAGCTCCTCGCACTCGAAACGATACTCTTCCTCGGGCTTGGCCAGCAACTCCTTCTCGCGGGCACGTGCCTTACGGTCGCGGATGACACGGGCAAACAGCTTCTTGTCGATCACCACGCCATGCAGCGACGGCGGCACCTTGAGAGAAGCATCTTTCACATCGCCGGCCTTGTCGCCGAAGATGGCACGCAGGAGTTTCTCTTCCGGGGTGGGATCGGACTCACCCTTCGGCGTAATCTTACCGATCAGGATGTCACCCTCGTTCACTTCGGCACCGATACGGATGATACCATTCTCATCCAGATCCTTGGTGGCATCGCTACCCACATTGGGGATGTCGCGGGTCAGCTCCTCGTTGCCGCGCTTGGTCTCACGCACTTCCAGCGTGAACTCCTCGACATGCACCGAGGTGAAGATATCCTCGCGAACCACGCGCTCCGAAATCACAACAGCGTCCTCGAAGTTGTAACCCTTCCAAGGCATGAAGGCAACCATCATATTACGGCCGAGCGCGAGCTCGCCGCCCTGGGTGGCATAACCCTCGCACAGCACCTGTCCCTTCTTGACCTTGTCACCCTTCTTGACGATAGGACGCAGGTTGATGGCGGTGGAATGGTTGGTACGCTGGTATTTGGTAAGGCGATACTCCTTCACGTCGTCATCGAACGAGACAAGACGCTCCTTCTCGGTGCGGTTGTGACGGATGACGACCTTCGTGGAATCCACATACTCCACCACTCCGTCGGCCTCGGCATTCAGCAACACGCGGCTGTCGTGGGCCACGGCTTCCTCAATACCCGTTCCGACAATAGGAATCTCGGGGTTGAGCAGAGGCACAGCCTGGCGCATCATGTTCGATCCCATCAGGGCGCGGTTGGCATCGTCGTGCTCGAGGAAGGGAATCAGGGATGCAGCAATGGATGCAATCTGGTTGGATGCAATGTCAATCAGGTCGATCTCTTCCGGCGAAACAATGGGGAAGTCGGCCTGACGACGGGCCTTCACGCGCGACACGGTGATGTGGCCTTCTTCATCCTGCGGAGTGGTAGCCTGGGCCACCGTCTTGTTCTCCTCAGCCTCAGCCGAGAGGTAGACAGGAGCCTCGTTGAGCTGCACCTGACCGTCGACAACACGCTGATACGGAGTCTCGATAAAGCCCAACTCGTTGATCTTAGCATACACGCAGAGCGACGAGATCAGACCGATATTGGGACCTTCAGGAGTCTCGATCGTGCAAAGACGACCGTAGTGGGTATAGTGTACGTCGCGCACCTCGAAACCGGCACGCTCACGCGACAGACCGCCGGGACCCAGAGCGGAGATACGGCGTTTGTGCGTCAATTCAGCAAGCGGGTTCGTCTGATCCATAAACTGGCTCAGCTGGTTGGTACCAAAGAACGAGTTGATGACCGACGAAAGCGTCTTGGCATTAATGAGTTCAGTCGGAGTGAACACCTCGTTGTCTCGCACATTCATACGCTCACGGATCGTGCGCGACATGCGGGCAAGGCCCACGCCGAACTGGTTGGAGAGCTGCTCGCCGACAGTGCGGATACGACGGTTCGAAAGGTGGTCGATATCGTCCACTTCCGCCTTCTGGTTGATCAGCTCCACCAAATATTTAATAATGGATGTGATGTCTTCTTTGGTCAGGACACGGACATCGTCCGCCACATCCAAGTTCAGTTTCGTATTGATTCTGTAGCGACCCACGTCGCCAAGGTCGTAACGCTTCTCCGAGAAGAAGAGCTTCTCGATAATGCTGCGAGCAGTCTCTTCGTCTGGCGGCTCGGCATTGCGCAGCTGGCGATAGATGTAATCGCAAGCCTCCTTGGCATTGTTGGCCGTATCTTTCTTCAAAGTATTGTAGATGACAGAGTAATCAATGCCATCCTTGTCTTCGGTTTTGATCAGGATCGATTTGATATCGAGATCAAGAATCTTGTTGATGTGCTCTTCCGTCAGTTCCACATCGCGCTCGATCACCACCTCGGTACGTTCCATCGACACCACCTCGCCGGTATCCTCATCCACGAAGTCCTCCGTCCACGATTCCACCACGCGGGCTGCCAGCTGCTTCCCGATCACCTTCTTCAGGTTGTTACGGGTCACCTTGACCTCCTCGGCCAGGCCGAAGATATCCAGTATTTCCTTGTCCGACTCATAGCCGATGGCACGCAACAGCGTAGTGATCGGAAGTTTCTTCTTACGGTCGATATAAGCATACATCACATTGTTTATATCGGTCGTAAACTCCATCCATGACCCTTTGAAGGGGATAATACGGGCAGAATACAGCTGCGTGCCATTCGAGTGGAACTGGGTGCCGAAGAACACACCGGGAGAACGGTGCAACTGGGACACCACCACACGCTCTGCTCCGTTGATGACAAACGTTCCCTTCGGAGTCATGTAAGGAATCATCCCCAGATAGACATGCTGCTCAAGGGTCTGGAAATCCTCATTCTCCGGATCCTTGCAACTCAGCTTCATCTTGGCTTTCAGCGGCACACTGTACGTAAGGCCACGCTCGATGCACTCCTCGATCGAATAGCGGGGAGGATCGATATAATAATCCAAGAATTCGAGTTCGAAGTTGTTTCTCGCATCAGTAATCGGGAAATTCTCTTTGAACACCTTATACAAACCCTCATCCAAGCGGTTGTCGGGGTTGGTTTCTATTTGGAAGAAGTCTTTGAACGACTTAACCTGAATATCGAGAAAATCCGGGTAATCAAATTTGCGTACAGACGCGAAATTTACTACTGTGGGGTCTTTTTTTGCCAAGGGAATAAATTTTATCTTTTATAAAACATTACCAGTAATACAGGAGTAGCCATTGAAGGCTTGGCGCAGCGATTGTTTTGATCTGACTTAATTCCACAGCAACAAGGAATAGGCACTCCGGATGTAACCGGAGGCCCTATTCCTCGTAGGTGATAGTAAGCAGGTAACCTTACTTGACCTCGACTTCGGCGCCAGCCTCTTCGAGGGCTTTCTTCAGGCTCTCAGCCTCGTCCTTCGAGACGCCTTCCTTGACGGTCTTGGGGGCGTTGTCGACGAGTTCCTTCGACTCCTTCAGACCCAGCGAAGCCATATCCTTGACGGCCTTCACAACGGCCAGCTTCTTGGTCATGTCGGGAACACCCTTCAGGATCACATCGAAGGAGGTCTTCTCCTCAGCAGCGGCGGCGGCACCACCAGCGGCGGGGGCGGCGACTGCAACAGCAGCGGCGGCGGGTTCAATGCCGTACTCCTCTTTCAGGACGTCAGCGAGTTCTTTAACTTCCTTAACGGTAA
>CAMNIH010000025.1 GCA_946540365.1 uncultured Bacteroidales bacterium | reverse complement strand
CGAATGACGCGGTGTGAATATTTGAACGGCGAATGACGCGAATGACGCGAAGCTATGCAGGTCGGATTATTGGCGAATTACTTGAATGCTTGCGCTGGGTGATTAATAGTCCCCGGAGGGGACGAAGCACTTAGGCGGGGGCACGCCCCCGTGGTGTGAATATTTGAACGGCGAATGACGCGAATGACGCGAAGCTACGCAGGTCGGATTATTGGCTAATTACTCGAATGCTTGCGCAGGGTGATTAATAGTCCCCGGAGGGGACGAAGCACTTAGGCGGGGGCAGCGCCCCCGTGGTGTGGCGGTTATAATATATTACGCCCCGCAGGGGCATAAGACCCAACATCTTATGCTCCTGCGGGGCGTAGGTGTAAAACGGGTGTCGTCAACGGGGGCGCCGCCCCCGCCTAAGTTCTTGTGCCCCTGCGGGGCGACTATGTAACGTAGTTCGCCGAAAAAAAAAATTGACGTGCGCCGTGTGAAAAGGCCGTTGCGAGGGATTGCAACCCTGTCATCGCCAGGATGATACAATACTATCTCTTACTCAACTCTTAGTCTTCTCCTGCTCTCCGCCTACTCAAAATTTACTCGAGTAGGCAATAAGTAGTCGAAAACAACGTTTATAGTTGTAGATGAGACGGGGTAAATGTTGCGTCAAGGGCGCTGACTGGTCTCGGAAACGCTTGGAAAACAAACAAAAAACCTGGAGATATGGCAAAGATGGACATGGGATACATGGGCGGCTTCAGCGGCCGTCTGGGGACGGCGGTGGGCTACTGCTGGCAGGGGCGGTGGTGCCTGCGCAGCCTGCCGGCAAGGGTGCGCAATCCGCGCACGGAGCGTCAGCAGGCGCATCGCATGATGTTCCGCGACGAGGTGCGGCTGGCGGCGCGGATGGCGTGGCCTATAGACATGACGTTGAGGCTGTTGGCCCGCACGAGCGGCATGACGGCGCGCAACCTCTTTGTCAAAATGAATCAGGGGGCGTTCGGCTGGGACGGAGGCAGTCTGACGGTGGACTGGCAGCGGCTGCGGCTGAGCACGGGGCCGCTGGCGCCGGTGGCGCTGGGGGTGCCGCAGGTGGAGGGCCGGGTGCTGACGGTCGGCTTCGAGAAGAATCCGTTAGGGATGCGGGCCCGCGGGGGCGACGAGGTGTGGCTCTACGTCTACTCTCCGGCCCTGAAGCGGGGCTGCCTGGCGGCGGCGGTACACCGGCGTGCCGGGCGCATCAGCCTGCTGCTGCCCGACGGCTTCGAGGCCAGCGAGTTGTGGCTCTACGCCTATGTGGCCGACGCTCTGGGGCAGTACTCGGAGACGAGCACGGCCCACTACGACGGCACGTCGCCAGAGACGGTTGTGAATCAGATGGTTGGTGCGCTGGAAGGGTCGCCGTCAGTCGCGGACGATGTTGTCGGGGCTGAGAATGACCTGGCTGACGCTGCCCACGAGGGCTTCGTCGTAGGGGGCGCAGACGCGGATGTAGTTGTCGGTCCACCCCTCCATGAGGTAGGAGGTTGGAGGTAGGAGGTTTGAGGTTTGAGGTGGGAGGTTGTTTTTGACTTCCGACTTCCGACCTCCGACCTCCGACTTAATGGATGACTCCCAGAGCACGGGGCGCGACGCGCCCAGCTGGCTGGCGATGAAGGCGTTGTGCTTGCGCTCGCTGAGTTCGAGGAGGCGTGCGGTGTGCTCGTGGCGCACGGCGACGGGCACCTTCTCGGCCAGGCGGAGGGCGGCGGTGCCGGGGCGGTCGCTGTAGGTGAAGACGTGGAGGTAGGAGATGGGGAGCGAGTCGACGAAGGCGAGTGTCTTGCGGAACTCCTCCTCGTTCTCGCCGTTGAAGCCGGCCATGATGTCGGCGGCGATGCAGGCGTCGGGCATGAGTTCTTTGATGCGTACGAGTTTGGCGCGGTAGAGGGCGGTGTCGTAGCGGCGGCGCATGAGGGCGAGGACGTGGTCGGAGCCGGCCTGGAGGGGGATGTGGAAGTGGGGGAGGAAGGCGCGGGAGGAGGCCACGAAGCGCAGTATGTCGTCGGTGAGCAGGTTGGGCTCGATGGAGGAGATGCGGTAGCGCTGGATGCCCTCGATGGCGTCGAGGCCGCGCAGCAGGTCGAGGAAGCTCTCGCCCTGGTGCTGTCCGAAGGTGCCGGTGTTGACACCGGTGAGGACCACCTCGCGGGCGCCCTCGTCGGCGATGCGGCGGGCGGCGCAGAGGGTCTCCTCGATGGTGGCGGAGCGCGAGCGGCCGCGGGCGAAGGGGATGGCACAGTAGGTGCAGAAATAGTCGCAGCCGTCCTGGATCTTGAAGAAGGTGCGGGTGCGATCGCCGAAGGAGTATTGTAGCGGGAAGGCGGTGGGCTCCCGCTGCGCGAGATCTTGGAGATCTTGGAAATCGTTTCTTGGGGATGCGGCTGGCTGCTCGCCAATCTTGGGAAATCTCCGCTGCGCGGAATCTATATATCCATTCTCCTGCTGCGTGGGATCTGTTTGTTCGTTCTCCCGCTGCGCGAGATCTTGGAGATCTTGGAAATCGTTTGTTGGGGATGCGGCTGGCTGCTCGCCAATCTTGGGAAATCTCCGCTGCGCGGAATCTATAAATCCATTCTTCTGCTGCGTCGGATCTGTTTGTTCGTTCTCCCGCTGCGCGAGATCTTGGAGATCTTGGAGATCGTTTGTTGGGGATGCGGCTGGTTGCTCGCCAATCTTGGGAGATCTCCGCTGCGCGGAATCTATAAATCCATTCTTCTGCTGCGCGGGATCTGTTTGTTCGTTCTCCCGCTGTGCGAGATCTTGTAGATCTTGGAAATCGTTTTTGTTTGTTGTATCAGTTTGTTGTCCGTCAGGGGCTGTGCAAATCTTGGAAATCTCCTGCTGCGTCGGATTCTGGGTGGGGAGCGGGGCTTGATTTCCAGGATTTCCAAGATCTCCGCCGCAGGCGGGGGAAGATTTGAGCATCTGCGGCAGGAGGTGCTTGCGGTCGTTGCCGAGGACGAGGGTGACGCCGGGGATGGCGGCGATCTCCTTGGCGGCCACCTGGGCGAAGCAGCCCATGACGACGATCTCGGCCTCGGGGTTGAGGCGGTGGGCCTGGCGGATGGCGGTGCGGCATTTCTTCTCGGCCACGGCGGTGACGGTGCAGGTGTTGATGATGTAGAGGTCGGCCGGCCGGCCCCAGTCGACGACCGTGTGGCCGTCGGCGGCGAGGCGGCGCAGGATGTCGGAGGTCTCGGCGTAGTTGAGTTTGCAGCCAAGGGTGTGGGCGGCGATGGTCATGTGAGGTTTGAGGTTTGGAGGCTGTAGAGACGCGGCGTGCCGCGTCTGCATTTATGATTTGTGGTTTAAGGTTTAAGGGGCGGGACGGAGAAAAAAGTTGGGGTCAAATTTGGCCGGTATGGTTTTATTTCGTATCTTTGCGGTCGCTTGAGGGAGGCTGAATATCTTGTTCGATGCTGAATTCAAGCGGCAAAGGTCTCCAAGATACCTTCTAAATTTTGGATTTTGTTATAGTGTTTAATGGAAGATGCGGGGCCTTGTCTTAGGCCCCGCTATTTTTTTTGCGTGTGCGATGAGGCTCGGCGGTCGGCTTTGAGGGCGGGCTCGTCGTCGAAGTGGCGGCTGCGCACCATCTTGATGCCGTCTTCGTCGGGGAAGATGGCGAAGTCGGGCTGTGGCTCGAGGAGGAGTATGTCGCGTCCCTCGGCGTCCTTGCCGATGCCCTGGATGGCGTGGCGTGCCACCATGATGCGGCTCTTGCGGTTGGCGCAGTCGAAGAGCTCGTCGCCGGCGCGGTCGAGAACCAGTTCGGGGTCTTCGAGGGTGGTGAGGCGGGTGCCGTCGGTGAGGACGACGACGACCTTGGCCTTGCCCTGGGGGGCGAGGCAGACGATGTTGTGGATGGAGACGAACTGCTCCTCGGGGGTGAGGAGGCGGATGCGGCGGTCGGTCATCAGGCCGTGCTGCCAGCGTTCGTCGACGGTGAGCTTGCCCTGCTCGAAGTACTGGTAGGTGCCGTGCTTGAGGCCGGCGAGGTAGTGGCCGTCGCGGCAGAGGAGGCCCTGCTCGTCGTACTCGACGAGGCGCCCCTCGAGGCCGCCGTCGACGTAGGTGCCGGTGATGTAGCCCTGGCGGCCGATGCGCTTCCACCAGCGGCCGTGGCGGTGGTTGTTGCGCCAGTGGGTCACCTCGGCGGTGTCGCCCTGGTGGGTGTAGATGACATGGAGGCCGTCCTTGACGCCGAGGCGGTAGTCGGCTTCTTTGACGAGGTGTCCGTCCTCGGCGTAGAACTGCCAGCGGCCGTCGCGGTTGCGGCGGTCGTACTGGCCGCGGGCGACGAGGCGGCCCTGCTCGTCGAAGGCCTCGTGGTTGCAGCGGACGCCGGGCTCGGTGTAGACGTTGCGCATGCGCACCGTGCCGTTGGGGTAGTAGTAGGTGAAGGTGCCGGTCTCCTGACCGTCGAGGAAGTCGCCCTCGTAGATCTTGGTGCCGTCCTTGTCGAGGCGCACCCAGTGGCCCTGGCGCCGGCCCTGGCGGTCGACCTGGTTCTGGGCAACGGCCCCGATGGAGGTCAGGAGCAGGCTGGCGGCGAGAATGAGAACTGTCTTTTTCATTGTCGGTTTGTGCTATGTGTTATTGTTTCTTTTTGTCGGTACCATATATTTGGCTGAATAACGAGCTTTTAGATAATTTATTTTGAGGAAATGAAAAAAAGATGTAATTTTGCAATATGAAACACGGGGTGACATATCTGATCCTTATCTTGCTGACGCTGGCGACGGTGCAAGCACAGCCTTCCCCGCAGTGTCCGGAATTGACAAACAAGGGCACGGATTTTTGGTTTATGTACCTGTACAACATGAATATCAACAGTGGTTCATGGACCAGTCACCGCAGTCTCATTGTCGCCGGCGACCAGAGTGCCACCATCCAGGTGGAGGGGCCGTCGGGTGCGACCAGCACCTTCACCGTCCCGGGTGGCAGTTATGACGACACACACGAGTATGGCACCAACGTTTTGACGGTGGCGACACCATACAACGGAGGGTATCACATTACCTCGAGCCAACCCGTATTTGCATATACGCGAAACTATGTCGAATCGACACATGATGTCGCCACTTTGCTGCCCACCTATACGTTGGACACCCACTATATTGTGCAGGACTATCCTTCGCAGCAGTATGGCGGCGAGGTGGGTTTTGTGGCCACCGAAGACAACACGGTGCTCACCATGACGGTGCCGTGCGATATTGCCAACACATCGATTGCGGCGGGCACCACGCTGACTCCCACACTCATGCAAGGGCAGGCCTACATGTTGCTGGGGGAGGGGTCGCTGGCAGGAATGGAGGTTACATCGAACGGGAAACCGTTTGCGATGTTCCAGGGAGGATGGAATCCGTCCGTGCCCGAAAACGTCGGAGGCCGTGACCATATCTATGAACAGGCGTTGCCGGTCAAATATTGGGGTACCGAATTTATTGTGATGAGCTCCGCGGAGCAGAGTGTCAACCAGATACGGATCACCTCGTCGGAGGACGGATGTGTCGTGACCTCCAACGGCATCTCATTGGGGACGCTTGGCGCGGGGCAGACAATGACCCAAACGTGTTTGGCAAATGCAAGTTATGCTATCAGTGCGAGCAAACCTGTCATGGTGGTGCTTTATTTGGGCAGTTATACAGCCGGCGGGAATACGGGCGACCCAGCGTCGGTCATCATTCCGCCGCTCGATCGTGGGGTCTGTGAGAGCCGTTTCGTGCTGCACAACACACCCTTGCTGACGACACATCGTCTTTGCGTCGTCTGCGACACGGCCTATTGCAATGGACTAACCCTTGACGGGAACCCTGTTCCGCCTTCGACAACGGTGGTTGACGGACATCGGCTGTATCGTCTTGTTGTTACGGGTGGGGGCCATACACTGCAAAACAGCGTTGGACCCTTTGTCGCGTACGCCTATGGCATCGGTCATTATGAAGGGTATGCGTTTCCGTTGGGGTTCGGACTGGGATTGGAACTGGTCCACGACACGGTGGAATGCCATGATACTGTGTGCCAGTACGAATCATTTGAGGGCTGCGGGTTCAGCATTGACAGTGGCGAGACCGCGACGGCTGGCGCATTGGAGCGCTGGCGTCAGGCGGTCGGTAACGACACCGTCCATCACTACCATCTGTCGCTCGTTGTGAGGTCGGTGGCAGATTCCGTTGTCGAAAGTCAGATTGCCAGGGGCGATACGCTCTTTTTCCACGGCGACACGCTGACGGCCGCTGGAAATTATCTATATTCGCTGACGGCCGCAAATGGATGCGATTCCATCGTCAGGCTGCACCTGATATATTCGATGGATACGATCGAGTATTATGACACTGTTTGCCAGGGACAGGCCTATTCGGGTTATGGGTTCAACATCACGACGACCCAGACGGCCGGCACCAGGGCCTACTGGGATGATTGGGGCGATTCGCTGTATCGCTACTGCTTATGGCTTACGGTATTGCCGATATCGTATACCGACACGACCGTGTATGTTTTTATGGGCGACACGGTTTTCCATAACGGCGATACGCTGGTCGATACGGGGGCGTATACCACCATCTATACGGCTGCCAACGGGTGTGACTCGGTGTTTACGCTCCACCTCAGGTATGAAGAAATGCGTCTCGAGGCGAGTGCGGACGGAATATGCCCGGGCGATTCGGTAACGCTGACAGCTACAGGTACTCACACAGCATGGTGGGTGTCGACACCGCCCGACGAAACACTGGCAGGACAACAAGAGATGACCACCATCGTGGTGCGTCCGCAACAATCCACCACCTACTGTCTGTTCTCTCGCGAAGGTGGTGAGATGATCGGTTGCATCGATGTCGGCGTAGAAGCTCCGCCGGAGCTGTGTGTCCAGCTCTCCATACCTATCATCGATTTTGACTATCCTGTGGTTCACTTCAATGACTGCTCCGAAAGCGGCGTTGTATCGAACTGGACTTTTAGCGAATATGGCATTTCGGCCGGGGAAGATGTTACGGTGTCTCAGCGCAAGGTGATACGGAAGTTTCAGCATCCGCTTCCCGATAGTGTGGTGGTGACACTGCAGAGCTGTAACCAATACCACTGCTGTGCCGACACCGTGTTCTGCGTGCCGACGAAGATACGATCGGTGTGGTGGCCCAATGTGTTCACTCCAGGCGAAGAACAGAATAATCGTTTCGGGTGTGTGACGTCGATAGACATAGCAGAATACGAGTTGTTCATCTACAACCGGTTGGGCCTGCAGGTGTTCCACTCTGCCGACCCTACGGCCGCGTGGGATGGCACTTGCGAGGGGGTGCCTGTGCAGCAGGGTGCATATGTCTACAGATGGTATATCCGCGATGTGTATGGGAGTTTGAAAAACGGTGTCGGTACGGTGACATTGATACGTTAGTTTTGGTGGTTCAAAAAAAAGTTGTATTTTTGCATTCGAAACGTAATAAATAAAAATATAACAATGTCCTTAAAATCAAAAAGTATAGTTCGCTTTACGCTGTTAGACGCGTCGTTGCTCACGCTGGCGTGCATGATTCCTGCCGCTTCGCATGTGTTGGCATGGCCGTTGTATATGCTTAACCCCATGTTGGCGTTGCTCCTGGCGGGGATGTTGGTGGGCAAGGATTGGCGCAACGCGCTGGTGCTGGCGGTGCTGCTGCCGCTGGTGAGCAGCCTGCTGACGGGTATGCCCGCGGCCCCGAAGATGGTGTGCATGATGGCCGAGCTGGCCACCGTGGCGGCCCTGTTCGGCTGGCTGGCCAAGCGCTGGGCGGTGCTGCCCGCCGTGCTGACGGCCATCGTGGCCGGCAAGGCGGTGTACTACGGCCTGAAGGCTGTGGTGTTGGCCCCTGCCGTGCTGGTGGGTACGGCCTGGTGGATGCAGCTGGGCGCCGTGGCGGTTTGGGCCGGTTTGTTCGCTATGCTGTATAAGCGGTTTAAAGTTTAAAGACTGTAGAGACGCGGCGTGCCGCGTCTGCATTTAAAATAAAGATAAGGTGAAGAATATAGCGGTCATACTGGCGGGCGGCGTCGGCCGCCGGATGGGGTCTGCGCTGCCCAAGCAGCTGATGATGCTGGGCGACAAGACGGTCATCGAGCACTCGGTGGATCTCTTCTGTTCGCACCCGGCCATCGACGAGGTGGCGGTGGTGATGCACCGCGACTGGCAGGATGCCTTCCGCGCCATTGCCGACAGGCGGCAGTGGGCGAAGCTGGGCAAGGTGATCGACGGCGGGAGCGAACGCTACATGTCGACCCTCAACGCCATCATGGCCTATATCGACGAGCCGGACGACACCAACCTGCTGTTGCACGACGCTGCGCGGCCCTGTGTGTCGGAGGCGCTGGTGGGACGCGTGGTGGAGGCCCTGAAGAGCCATGAGGCCGTGGGTGTGGCCGTGCCGAGCACGGATACCGTGTGGGAGGTGCATCCGGACATGAGTGCCGAGTTCGGGGCCGGCGGCGCCGAGTTCGAGATACCGCGCATCGTGGCCCGCATACCGGAGCGGAGGCTGATGTGGCGCGCACAGACGCCGCAGGCCTTCCGTCTGCCGCTGATACGCGACGCCTACCAGCGGGCCCTGCAGGACCCGCAGTTCAGGGCCACCGACGACTGCGGCGTGGTTCGCCGCTACATGCCCGGGGTGAAGATCGCCGTGGTCGAGGGCGAGGAGAGAAATAAAAAAATAACCTATCCAGAGGATATTATATAGCTTGTTTTATTTGCTCCGTTTAGGAGTGCGTCTGTGTGTGGTGAGCGGAATCATTTCGCGCCACTCCACGGTACTGTCTTTAGCTCGTTTCCAGTTCCAGTTTGGGTTGGGGGTCATGTAGTCGGGCCCATAGCGTAATGCGCAGAGCTCTTCGACATTGGCGGGGACGTACACTTCGATGGTCTCGAAGGGGACTTTTCGTCTATCCTTGACGAAAGGCAGTTCGATGCGTCTCGGCATACGCTCATGTACTTTCATGCCGGGTTCCTGGATAAAGTCGCAAAAGTAGGGCGATTTGTCGTAGGGGGGGTAGAAGAAGAAGATGTCGATGTGGACTTTGGTGCGTTGGTGCTCGAAGGTGAGCTCCTTGCCAAGACGGTCGTTGTCGATGGAGAATGTGTGCAGCACACGAAAACCGGCCTCTGCCAGCTCGTCGATAACCTCAGGGCAGAAGTCGTCAATCCACATGCCGGTATCGATGTCGAGGTCGTGCTTGATGAAGCCGTGCTCACGGATGGCTCCCAGCATCGATCCGGCAAACATGACATAGGGACGGTTGTGGGCGTCCATGCAGTCGACGAACTCCTTGAGGACCTCAGTGCCGTGGGCACGGAAATTTTCAAGGTATTTCTTTTTTTGAGGATTGTAATAAAGCAGGTCGTATGGTTTCTGTAAAATCTTGGTCAGCGTTTTATTCTGTGATACGTGGGCTGCTGCGGTTTTTATGATGTCGTTTATATTCATCGGCTTTTGTGTTTTGGATTATTTGGAAAGGTATGCTCTTAGTTGAGTGCTGCTGGTTCCCGTTGTGTATGGGAAGTATATGATTTCCACTCCTTTGTCGGAGAATATTTCTTCGTATCGTTTGAATCGCTCGGTGCCTTTGTAGTCGGAACCGACGAAAAGACGGTCGTATTTGACGATTCCCTTCAGATAAACGTCACAGTCCTCGCGTTCGGATTCGATGACCTGGTCGACATATTTGATATTGCGTACTATGTCTACGCGCTCCTCGAAAGGGATGAAGACTTCTTTGCCTTTGTGCGATCCGTCTTTGTGAACACCCACCACCAGATAGTCACAATATTGTTTGGCACGGCGGATGATGTTGAGATGGCCGATGTGGAAAAGGTCGAAGGTTCCGCTCATGTAGCCTATTTTCACTTGTGGCTTGAGGTTCATGCGACCACATTCCATTTTGTATTGGTAACTGTTTAATCCAAACTGGTGCGCATCGCTTTGGTATCGTTTGATGACATCAGCAAAGGTGTCGTCGAAGTGGGGAATGAACAGGGCCTCCCGTTTTTTCATACGCACGATAATCTCGCGTGCCAGAGGAAGGGTGGCTTCCAGGTCGTTGTCGCCCCCGTTGAATCGAGTTCCTTTAATACTTCCGGGACTAACGTTGAGGATACGGTTGGCACTTCCAGAGGCCTCCAGCTCGATATTCAGGCTTTCGACGAAGCGGCACACGGCAGCCTTGGTGGCGGCATAAAGGGAGAATAGAGGGGATGACACCAATCCGGCTATGCTTCCCATGACAGCGCAATAGAATGGAGCGCTCCCTTGCATCTTGGGGAAGAAGTGGCGGATGGTCTTCATGACGGTTAGTGTGTTGACGGTCATGCTGTTTTCGATTTCGGCCTCCGTTATTGTTTCGAATGGCGCCACTCGACCGAATCCGGCTGTGATTATTAGGGTATCAATGTCATCGCATTCTGTAAGGAAAGACACATCGTTGTTGACAAGGTTTACTGCATGGAATCTTACCTTGTCTCTATTGGGCAGGGCGGGTTCGCAACGGTCTGCAATGTCGATGGCGTAGCCTTCTTTCAGAAGTTCCACAGCGATGGCCAGTCCGATGCCATTGCCTCCTCCTATTATCAGTGCATGTTTGCTCATGATTATTCTGTTTTCTGTTTTATCAGCAGTCCCCGCGTGACGTTTTTGCGGAAGGCTACCAGCTTGTTGCCTTTCGCCGGTTGGCCTTTCAGGGCGAAGCCGGTCCAGAGCACGAGGGTGCCGCCCCATTTGACGGCTTCTTTGGCCAGGCGTACAAGGTATTTTTTTTCCCCGATCTGCAGGGTGCGGTAGCGCTCGCTGACGCCGATGCCGTGGGTCAGGCGGTCGAAGTAGTCCTGCGTCAGTTTCTTGGGCGGTATGAGGTGGTAGAGGATGGCGTTCGGGAGGTAGTAGAACTTCATTCCTCGCGTAGTCATCTTGTCGAAGAGGTCTTTCTCCTCGGCGCCGATGAGGCTGTTGCCTTTGCGGCCCAGCTCGACATTGAAGAGTCCCACCGCGTCGAAGACGCTCTTGCGGTAGGCGGCGTTGCCGCCGCCGGGGAAGGCCCCTCTGGGGAACTCCCGCTCGCGGGAGCCGAGGTTCAGCTCGCCGGTGACGAGTTGGCGCGTGTAGTGGCTCATCCACGAAGGCTCCTCGCAGCCGTCGTAGCGTGGCGTGATGGGGCCACCGGCGGCCACGGCCTCTTTGTTGCGGTTGAAGAATTCGGCATAGGTCTGCAGGTATTCACGGTTCACCACCGCGTCGTCGTCCACATACACCAGCACCTCGCCCTGCGACTCCACGATGCCACGGTTGCGGGCATACGAGAGGCCCTGCTGCTTCTCCACGCAGTAGCGCATCGTCACCTCCGGGTGGTCCTTCGCAAAGCGCTGGTACTCACCCTCGGTGCCGTCGGTGCTGTTGTTGTTCACCAGCACTATCTCGTAGTCCTCGTAGCCCCCTGCGGCGATACTCTCCAGCACGTTGTAGATGTATCGCTCGCGGTTGTAGGTACACAGAATGACGCTCAGCATCATGCCTTCTCCTCCTTTTTCTTCCTCTTCCAGTATACCAGCACGATGGCTCCGGCCATGGCCAGCAGGGTCACGATGGAGACCACCACGCCGATGCTCTCCAAGCGGTTGAAACGCGGAGCCTCGTTCTTGAATTCAATCACGTGGTTGCCGGCCGGCACCACCATGGCGCGCAGCACATAGTTGGCACGGATGTATTCGGCCGGCTGGCCGTCGATGTAGGCACGCCAGTCGGGAGCATAGTGTATCTCGCTGAACACCGCCAGCATGTCTTTCGTGCTCCGGCTTTCGTACTTGATGTAATCGGAGTTCTTCACCGGGTCCGGCACCAGCTGGATGCTCGCCGCGCTGTCCACGGCCCACTGTCCGCTCGTCACTTTCCACTTGCTGGTGTCCACCACCGCCGTGCGGGCGGGGTCGAAGCTGCGCAGGGCCATGATCTCCTCGTCGGCGCTGCCCACGGCTTTCACCTCCTGCACGAACCATGCGTTGCCCAGTGCGTCGGGGTTGCGCATTACCACGGCCTGGTTGCCCTGGCGCTGAACCACATAGCGCATGTTGAGCATGTTCAGCACAGCCGGGTTGCCGTAGCCGATGTGGAAGTTGATGAGGTCTTGGTAACGGTTGAGTTTCGCAGGGCTGTAGCCGCCAATCTGGTCGTGGAAGGCCGACGGGATGGCGTCGTTGAACACGTCGGTGGCCAGGTTGAACACGCGGTAGTCGTGGTCGCCGTAGTGCTGGGCCTGCTGGTCTATGTCGTAGTCGTACTGCTGGCGTTTCAGCGTCAGCTGCTTTTTCTCCACGTAGTTGTTGTCGTTCAGGTAGCGGCGGTCGATGCCCCAGAGGTCGACCACGATCAGCACTCCCACCAGGCTCATGGCAAGCCACTGCATCTTCAGCTTCTCGTTGTTGTAGAGCCACAGCACGGCGGCGGTGAGCAGGATGAATAACAGGCTGCGCCACGAGTCGCTCTTCAGCAGCGCGGCGCGCTCGCTCTTCAGCAGGTCGGAGGCCAACGGCCAGTACTGTCCGTAGGACTGTTCGCCGTACTTGGCGTCGAACGTACCGCTGTAATCGAAGCTTCCCGAAACAACCATCACGCCCAGTATCAGCACCCCCAATGCACCGGTGGCGATGTAGAGGGCGCGGTTCACCCGCTGGCGGTCGCGCTCCTTGTCGAACACGGCCTTCAGCGTCAGCGCCGCCAGCAGGGCCATGCAGACATTGGCCAGCACCAGCGCCATGCTCGGCGTGCGGAACTTGTTGTACAGGGGCACATGGTTGAACATCCACTCGTTGAATGCCATCAGGTTGCTGCCCCACGACAGCATGATGGCCAGCACGCTCGCCGCCAGTATCCACCAACGTTCGGGCCCCTTGGTCAGGATCATGCCCATCACGAACAGCAGTATCACGATGGCGCCGAAGTACACCGGCCCGCTCGTCCCCGGCTGGCCGCCCCAGTAGAGGGGTGCCTGCTCCATGCGGAACGTGCGGCCATACTCGCTATCGGCGCTGATGGGCTCGTTGTTGCTGCCGCCCATGGCGCCGGGCACCAGCAGCGTATAGGTCTCGCCGATGCCGTAGCTCCAGTTGTAGGCGTAGTTGATGTCCAGGCCGTCCTTCTGCATCTGGTCCTCGGCCAGTTTCTGGCCGTCGGGGCCTATGGTCAGCTCGCCGCCGCCGCGCATGGTGTATTTCACATATTCCTCGTTCACCATCAGCAGCCGGATGTTGCATCCGAAAGCCAGCGCGGCACCGGCCACCAGTATGCCCGTCTTCAGGGCGAAGGAGGGCAGCATGCCGCGGCGGAGGGCCACGACGAGGTAGGCGATGCCGATCATCAGGCAGGCGATGGCGGTGTAGAGGGTTATCTGTATGTGGTTGAAGGCTATCTGCACCGTCAACGCGAAGGTGAACAGCAGGCTTCCCCACAGCACACGCCTCGTGCGGCTGCGCTTTTCGAGTGTCTTGTCCACGGCGCTCTTCAGCGCCAGCACCATGCCTGCCATCACCGGCGCCATCATGCCCATGGCCCACGCCTTGGTGATGTGGCCCGCCTGGATGATGATGATATTGTAGCTGCCCAGCCCGAAGCCCAGGGCTCCGATGAGGGCCAGCCACGGATTCAGGCCGAAGGCTATCAGGGCCACGTAGAACCCCAGCAGGTAGAGGAAGAGCACACCGATGTTGCGGTCCAGGCCCAGCCAGCGCAGCGTCAGCGCACCGGTGGCGGGCTGGAACACCTGTTTCTGCGGGTCGTTGGTGATCTGGTAGCCGGGCATGCCGCTGAACATGGCGCTGTTCCAGTGGGGTGTCTTGCCGGTCAGTTGTTTCTCAGCCTTCTGGCTGTAGGCCATAGCCTCGTAGTGCTCGATGTCGCCTTGGCGTATCACCTTGCCGCCCAGGGCGGGCGACATGTACACGCATCCCACTGCCAGCATCAGCACAACCATCAATACATGAATCCAAACCTTCTTCTGTTTCATTATTTTTCCCTTTTATATTATTCTTTATTTTAATTTCTTTGGTTTTCTCCCGCTTCGCGCAATCTTGGAAATCTTGGAAATTGTTTTGATTCCATCCGGATTTCCAGAATTTGCCCTTGTCGGACTTGCGAAATCTTGGAAATCCGTACAGAATCTTTATTTCCAAGATTTCCACAATCTCCGCCGGAGGCGGGGAGTCCGCTCACTTCCCCCCGTTCACTTTCGGGTATTCCACGCGCACGTGGTAGATGCTCATCATCTTCTCTTTCAGCATCTTCCTGACGCGGGCGATGTCGCCGTAGCTCAGGGGGCAGTTGTCCAGCTGGCCGGCGGCGATCTTGCCGTCTATCAGCTTGTCTATCATGGCGTCCGTGCTCTCCTTGGTATGGCTTTTGAGACTGCGGCAGGCGGCCTCGGCGGAGTCCACGATCATCACCACGGCCGTCTCGCGGCTGTAGGGGCGGGGGCCGGGGTAGCGGAAGAGGCTGACGTCGAAGTCGCCGTCCGGGTGGCGCTCCAGCTCCTTGGCGTAGAAGTAGCCCGTCATGGTGGTGCCGTGGTGGGTGCGGATGAAATCCTGCACCTCGGCCGGCAGGTGGTAGCGCCGTGCCAGCTCCAGGCCGTCGGTCACGTGGGCCGTGATGATCTGGGCGCTCTCGGCGTAGTCCAGCTCGTCATGCGGGTTGAAGCCCGAGTTCTGGTTCTCGGTGAAGTAGAGCGGGTTGTCCACCTTGCCGATGTCGTGGTAGAGGGCTCCCACCTTGGCCAGCAGGGCGTTGCCGCCGATCTCGCTGATCAGGTCCTCGGCGATATTGGCCACCTGCACCGAGTGCTGGAAGGTGCCGGGGGCGCGGCGGCTCAGCTCGCGCAGCGCCGGATGGCTGGTGCTCGAGAGCTCCATCAGCGTCAGGTTGGTGGTCATGCCGAACAGCTTCTCGAAGAGGTAGATCAGCGGGTAGGCCAGCAGGGTGAGCAGCGCGTTGAGGAAGAACATCAGGTACTTCTCGCCCGAGAGCGACAGCAGGTTGGTGTCCTGGCTGAGCACGCCGGCCGTGTAGATGAACGAGTAGCTGCCGAAGATCACCAGCGCCAGCGTGAAGAACTGGCTGCGACGCTCCAGGTTGCGCACCGCGATGATGCTCATCATGCCGGTCACCAGCTGGTAGAAGATGAACTCGAACGAGTTGGGCACCAGGTTGGCCAGGATGATCACCGTCGTCAGGTGGATATACAGTGCCGCCCGCATGTCGAAGAAGACGCGCATCAGGATGGGCACGATGCACAGCGGCACCAGCAGCACCCAGTCGGGATTGACGCGCACCACCAGCGCCACCGTGGCCGACATCAGCACGATGAGCATCATCACGAAGAATACCTTGCGGTTGTCGTTGAGGATGGGGTGGCGTGTGTTTTTGAGGAACATGTAGAGTGCTGCGAAGGCAATCACGGCCAGCAGCAGCTGGCCGATGATCTGGCCCGCCCGGCTGTATTGGTCCGAGAAGCGGCGGTCGTTCTCGGCCTCGAGGCTGCGGATCATCTGGGCCTTTTCCTCGGTCACCTCCTCGCCCTTCGACACGATGTGGTCGCCGGCCATCACCAGCTGGCTGGTGTGGCTGATCTGCGACAGGCGGCTGTCCAGCTCCAGGGCCGTGCGGTTACGGTCGAGGATGTAGTTCGGCACCAGCACCGAGTCGCGCAGCAGCCCCGGCGCCAGGTCGGCCGCACTGATATACTCGCGGCTGCGGTGCATGCTGCCCACGTTGCCCTCGAGCACCACGATGGGGCGCCCCTCCAGGCTGTTCTCCTCCTGGGGCACCTCGATGTATCCGATGCGATAGATGCTGTCCATCTGTCGGCGCAGCTCCTTGTGGCCGGCGCTGCCGGGCACCAGCCGCAGGCCGTCGAGCCGCTCGTAGGCACGGCTCCGGGCCGTCGAGTCGATGCGGTAGTAGAGGATGGCCTTCTGCCGTTCGGCGTCTTGCTCCAGCGCCAGCTCGTCGGGCGTCAGCATGACGGCAAAGTCGTACGGCGCCACCAGATCGGCCCCGCGCCAGATGGCCCCCACCTTGTAGTCGTAGTGGGTGCCGTGGTGGGTATGGGGGAAAAGCACTACAATCAACAGTGCGGTGAAAAGCATCAGCACTATTTTGTAAATCAGTGACAAACGCTTCAGCGTGGCAGATACTATAGTCTTCATACAAAATGCAAAAGTACAAAAAAAATCCGACCTGCGTCGGATTTTCTCTTTTTTACTCCACCACCAGCCTGCGGCTGCTGACGCCGCTGGGGGTGACGAGCTTGACCAAGTAGACCCCGGCGGGCCGCTGGCCGACGTCCAGCGTCAGCGTCGTCGCCGTCACCGAGAGCGCCTCCAGCTCGCGGCCCGCGAGGTCGCAGAGCGACAGGCGTCCGCCCACGGCCGCAGCCGGCAGCGCCACCTGCACCGTCCCCCGTGCGGGGTTGGGACTCAGCGTGAACGCCTCGCCCCCGGCCTCGAGGATGCCCTCGGCGGGGGCGGCGAAGGCGCGGAAGCTCACGGGCTGGCTCCAGTCGCTCCACACGATGGTGTCGTAGCTCGCCGTCGTGTAGCGGCAGCCCTTGCGGGCCCATACGGAGTTGAGCACCTCGGGCTCGAGGCCGGAGAAGGTGTAGAAGGTGTCGGCCGTCGTCACGATCATGCCCGAGTCGGGCAGCGATCCGTAAGCGCCGATCGAGGCCTGGTACAGCACGCCCGGCTCGGCGGCCCACCAACAGACGGTCGCCGAGCTGTCGCCGCGCTCCGCCAGCCGCACCCGCGGCGCCGAACACCGCAGCCCTATGATGGGGAATACGGGGCCGAACGTGGGGACACCGTGGGGTTGAATAAGAAGGCTGTCTGTGTAATAGTAGCTATAAATAGCTTCATTTGGTGGACATAGCAAAGCAAATGAATTCAGACATCTCTCGGCATCTGGGTCTAATATATAGGTACGTGGTATAATGAAAGTCGGATGGAATTTTGCAGAGTGATCCCATGATTCGGACATCTCTCCATAGGGTATTTTCCGTTCCTTCGGCCATATTACCCCCACATAGAACCTTTCGGTCAGACTGTCGATATGATATGGGTGCTGGAAATAGAACTCATGGCAGGTTACATAACGGCTCTCCACAGGTGTGGCATCTACCAGCTCGTATTTGAACACACATTCTTTTCGCATGTCTGAAATATTCAGCGAGTCAACCAAATTTATCACTCTGGTATAATTGTATGCCGCTACATCATGCGCGTGATTATATAGCCCCAAATATGGTGACATGTTTCGGTCGATTGGCATATTTTCTGCCGTCAAAGCAATACCATAGATGACGACCCCCTCATCTTTAGGATGGTAATACTTTTGCACATAATACCAATCCAGACTGTCATACACTCTGAATAGCTCCTGGGTGTAGGGATTATAGGGAAATGGATTAAAAGGATACCAATAGCTCCTGACACTTGGGCCATAATAACCATGCCACCGATCAAAAGTGTAACAATCAGGTCGAAAGTATAAATACCACGGGTCGTTCATTTTCACTGTGTCCTGTGCCGTGCCGCACCACGCCAGCGTCATTGCCACCAAAAAGGGAAATATCTTTTTCATAACCATTCGTGTTTTATTTGTCCTTGCAATTGTTTTGCCCGCAGGCGGAAGTCGGGACGAGTACCGATAAAGTAATGATTGTCAATAATGTATTCTTCATGGTGATATGATTTTGTGTTATGTTTCACCACTGCAAATATACAAAAATATTTGAAACGCAAAAAATGATGCCCTGCCGCCCCGTCGGGGACTTGGGGTCTTGTGCCCCTGCGGGGCGCGGGATGGACGGGGTGCGCCGCGACGGGGGCGTTGCCCCCGCCTAAGTTCTTGGTCCCCTGCGGGGACGGTAACCCCGCACATGTAAGTCCGAAGGACTGGCCGCAAATAGGCAGGGGTTCCGGCCAGCGGCCACCACCCCCGGCTAACCGCTGCCGTCCCCTTGCGGGGACTTGGGGCCGGCACCCCCTCCGAACGAGGGGATGAGTAGGGGTTGACTCTACCATTTCTTCAGTCGTTCTTCAGTCGTTCTTCAGTCGTTCTTCAGTGATCACTGAAGAACGACTGAAGAACGACTGAAGAACGACTGAAGAAATGGTAGACTTGACAGGGTGTTGGGTGGGGGCGATGCGGGACGGCGGCCTCCGGCTCCGGAGGGCGAAAACCTAAATTCCAGTTACAAGTGCAACACTGAGTAGAAAAAAAGAGCACCAAAAAT
>CAMNIH010000024.1 GCA_946540365.1 uncultured Bacteroidales bacterium | reverse complement strand
ACGACTGAAGAACGACTGAAGAACGACTGAAGAAATGGTAGACTTGACAGGGTGTCAACCATGGCCGACGGGTGGGCGGGCGGTCGATTATTTTTTAGTGTCTATATAATAATATGGGTTGTGTTGCGTTACAAAGGTTATGAAAAATTGCAGATTGTTACCGGTGCTGCTGTGTGCGGTGCTGCTGCTGGCGGGCTGCGGCCGCAAGGTGGTGGTGACCGAGTTGAATATCGTCCCCGAGCCGGTGTTCCTGGTTCAGAAGGAGGGGGCGTACACGTTGCGCAGCAATCCGAAGGTGAGCGTGGTGGGTCTGGGCCAGAACTCCGCCACGGTGAAGTATGTGATGAAGTCGCTCCGCCACGCGCGCATGCACCCCAAGCTGGTGACGGCCTCGGAGAACAGCGATATTGCGCTGCTGCTGAACGACACGGTGAACCCTGAGCTGGGCGACGAGGGCTACCTGCTGGAGGTGCGCACGTCGGGTATCCGCCTGAGTGCCAACACCGAGATCGGGATTTTCTATGCCTATCAGACGCTGGTGCAGATGATGCCGGGCGATGCCACCCAAGTGGCCTACAGCAGTGTGACGCTGCCCGAATGCACCGTGCTGGACCATCCGCGGTTCGCGTGGCGCGGCGGGCATCTGGACGTGAGCCGTCATTTCTTCCCGGTGAAGTTTGTCAAGAAGTACCTGGACGTGCTGGCGACCTACAAGATGAACCGTTTCCACTTCCACCTGACCGACGACCACGGCTGGCGCCTGCCGAGCGAGCGCTACCCGCAGCTGAACAGCGTGGGGTCGTGGCGTGTGGACCGCGACGACCAGCCCTGGGGCCAGGCCGAGCCGCCCCGCGACGGGGAGCGTGCCACCTACGGCGGCTATTACACCCGCGAGGAGTTGCAGGAGATTGTGCAGTACGCCGCCGACCGCGGGATCGAGGTCATCCCCGAGGTGGACATCCCGGGCCATGCCAGCGCCATCCTGGCGGCCTGTCCCGAGCTGGCCTGCGACGACTACCCCTACGAGGTGGCCATCGGCCCCTACTGGCCGCCGAAGGCCATCCTCTGTGCCGGCAACGACTCGACGCTGGCGTTCCTGCGCGCGGTGTTCGACGAGGTGTGCGAGATATTCCCCTCGCGCTATATCCATGTGGGCGGCGACGAGGCGTTCAAGGACAACTGGCGCCAGTGTGCCCGCTGCCAGCAGCGCATGCGCGACGAGCACCTGAAGGATGTCGGCGAGCTGCAGCAGTGGCTGATGGGCCAGGTGCAGCAATACCTTAAGAGCAAAGGACGCACGATGATCGGCTGGGACGAGATTGTGGAGCAGGGCGACGGGGCCTGGTCGTTCGAAGGGGCGACCTACGACAACAACCCGTATGTGGACAACGACGCGGTGGTGATGTCGTGGCGGGGCCTGAAGCCCGGCCTGGCGGCGGCCCGCGCCGGCCACAAGGTGGTGATGTGCCCCACCGACTACTGCTATTTGGACTACTACCAGGCCGATGCCCGTTATCAGCCGCCTGCCATCGGGGGGCTGATCACGCTCGAGAAGGCCTACGCTTTCGACCCGGCGCCCGTGGGGACCAACCTGCATGTGGAGGCCAACGTGCTGGGCGGCCAGTGCAACCTCTGGACCGAATATATCAACACGCCGCAGCATGCGGAGTACATGCTGCTGCCGCGCCTGCTGGCCATCAGCGAATGCCTGTGGACGCCGCGCGACCGCAAGGAGTGGAACCGCTTCCGCCGCAAGGTGGAGGTGCAGAAGGAGCGCCTGGCTGTCAGGGGCTACAACTACTGCGAGGGGTCGTTCACGCCGCAGTTCACCGCCCGCCGCGTCGACGAGCGCACGACCAACATCGCCATCACCACCGAGGTGCCCAACACCTACATCTTCTACACCACCGACCTGAGCACCCCCACCCGCGAGAGCAACATCTACTTGGGGCCCGTCAACCTGGAGCGCGGCACCCATATCAAGATACTTCCGGTGTATAAAGATATTGAACGTGATTCGGTCTATGAATTTGTCATCAAGTGAGATACGGCATCTGCTGACCACCTCGGACCCCACGGCCGTGGAGGATCTGATGGCGGAGGCTTCGCGCGTGCGCGACGAGGTCTATGGGCGGCGTGTCTTCATGCGGGGGCTAATCGAGGTGAGCAACCACTGCAAGAACGACTGCCTCTACTGCGGCATCCGCCGCAGTGCCGCCTGCCGCCGCTACCGGCTCAGCCCGGAGCAGATCATGGCGTGCTGCCGCGTGGGCTACGGGCTGGGCTTCCGCACCTTCGTGCTGCAGGGGGGCGAGGATGCTTGGTTCACCGACGACCGGGTGTGTGCGCTGGTGAAGGCCATCAAGGAGGAGTATGCCGACTGTGCGGTGACGCTGTCGCTCGGCGAGCGGGGCTACGAGAGCTTCGCGCGGCTGCGCGAGGCGGGCGCCGACCGCTACCTGCTGCGCCACGAGACCGCCGACCGCGACCACTACGGCCGCCTGCACCCCGCCGAGATGCTGTTCGACCACCGCATGCAGTGCCTGCGCGACCTGCGGCGGCTGGGCTACCAGGTGGGCGCCGGCTTCATGGTGGGGTCGCCCTACCAGACGCTGGACACCCTGATGGAGGACCTGCGGTTCATCGCCGACTTCCGGCCCGAGATGGTCGGCATCGGCCCCTTCATCCCGGCCGCAGGCACCCCCTTTGAGGACAGGCCCGCGGGCAGCGTGGAGCTCACGCTGCGCCTGCTGGCCGTCATACGCCTGCTGCACCCCGCGGTGCTGCTGCCGGCCACCACGGCGCTGGGCACGCTGCACCCCACCGGACGCGAACGCGCCATCGCCGCCGGGGCCAATGTGGTGATGCCCAACCTCTCGCCGCAGGACACCCGGGCGCTGTACAGCATCTACAACAACAAGCTGGCCACCGGCAGCGAGGCCGCCGAGAGCGTGGCCGACCTGCGGCTGCGCATGCAGGCCATCGGCATGGAGGTGCCGGTGGACAGGGGAGATTTTTCAGTTGTGAGCTGTGAGTTGTGAGCTGTGAGTTGTGAGTTAAGAGTTAAAGAAGTTAAGGAGTTAAAGGAGTTAAAGGAGTTAAGACGATACCGGTCGCAGGCAATTCGAGTAATTCGCCGTTAAAATGAGAAGTTAAAGAAGTTAAGGAGTTAAAGGAGTTAAGACGATACCGGCCGTAGGCAATTCGAGTAATTCGCTGAAAATTGACCTGCGTAGCTTCGTGAAATTCGAGTAATTCGCCGTTAAAATAAGAAGTTAAAGAAGTTAAGACAATACCGGCTGCAGGCAATTCGAGTAATTCGCCGTTAAAAAAGAATTGAAAATTAAGAATTAGATATATATGGATTTGAAAGATACGATAAAGCGTCTGGCGCACGAGCAGCGCGACGAGGTGATCGAGTGGCGCCGCTGGATGCACCGCCACCCGGAGCTGAGCCAGGAGGAGTACGGCACCATGGCCTTCGTGGCGGAGCGCCTGACAGAGATGGGCCTCGAGCCCCGCACCGGCATCGGCCGCACGGGCGTGATGGCCATGCTGCGCGGTGCCGTGGAGCCCGACAGCTACTGTGTGGCCCTCAGGGCCGACTACGACGCGCTGCCCATCACCGAGGCCACGGGCCTCGACTTCGCCAGCGAGAACCCTGGCGTCATGCACGCCTGCGGACACGACATGCACACCTGCTCGCTCCTCGGAGCGGTGAAGATACTCGTCCAGCTGCGCGACCAGATCCGCGGCAGCCTGATGTTCATCTTCGAGCCCTCGGAGGAGAAGTACCCCGGCGGCGCCCGCATGATGATGGAGGACGGCCTCTTCGACGAGGTGCTGCCCAACGAGATCTACTCCTTCCATTGCCTGCCCGAGATGGACTGCGGCAAGGTGGGTATGCGCAAGGGGCGCTACATGGCCTCGACCGACGAGCTCTACTGGACCGTCACCGGCCGCGGCGGCCACGGCGCCACGCCGCACCTCAACGTGGACCCCATCGTGGTGGCCAGCCATATCGTCATCGCCCTCCAGCAGGTGGTCAGCCGCAACGCCCCCCCGATGATGCCCACGGTGCTCACCATCGGCAAGATCGAGGACGTGGGCGGCCGCACCAACATCACCCCCGAGACGGTCAAGATGCAGGGCATCATCCGCACCTTCGACCCGCAGTGGCGCCTCGACGCCCACGAGCGCATCCGCAAGATCAGCTGCGGCGTGGCCGAGGCCATGGGGGCCGACTGCGACCTCTTCATCGACTACGGCTATCCGCCCGTGATCAACGACGATGCCTGCACCCAGCAGGTGCATGACAACGCCGTGGACTTCCTCGGCGCCGACAACGTCGAGTGGCTCGACCTGCGCATGACGGCCGAGGACTTCGCTTTCTACCAGCAGAAGATCCCCTCGTGCTACTTCCGCGTGGGCATCCACATCCCCGGCACCCCCTTCAGCAACCTGCACCGCCCCAACCTGATCGTCGACGAGCGCAGCCTCGAGTTGGCCAACGGCCTGGTGGCCTACAACGCCCTCATGGCCCTGAACAACAGAATCAAGAAGCAATAATGGATAACGTAAAGCAATTAGAGACCAAACCTATCGGCCAGCTGCTGTGGCAGTATGCCCTGCCGGCGGTCATCACCCAGGTGGTGGCGTCGGTGTACAACATCGTGGACCGCGTCTTCCTGGGACAGTATGTCGGCGCGCTGGCCATCGCCGGACTGGCCATCACGATGCCCATCATGAACATCATCCATGCCCTCGGTTCGCTGGTGGGCGTGGGTGCGAGCAGCCGCATGAGCATCGTGCTGGGCCGCAAGGATGTGCGCTGGGCCGAGAAAATACTGGGCAACAGCATGCTGCTGACCTTCTTCTTCGGCGTGCTCTTCGTCACCGGCGGCTACCTCTTCATGGACCGCATCCTGCAGCTCTTCGGCGCCTCGCAGGACACCATCGGCTTTGCCCGCCAGTACATGCAGATCGTGCTGCCCGGCATGTTCTTCACCACCATGACCTTCAACCTGACGGGTCTGATCCGCGCCAGCGGCTACCCGACCAAGAGCATGTGGATCATGGCCGGCGGCGCCATCCTCAATATCTTCCTCGACGCGCTGTTTATCATGGTCTTGGGCTGGGGCATCGCGGGTGCAGCGTGGGCGACGACCATCTCGATGGTGTCCACGGCGGTGGTGGCGGTGGCCCATTTCGTCAGCCCGCACAGTTTCATCCGCTTCAAGCGCCACGCCTGGGCGCCGAAGCTCTACATCTTCCGCAACGTGCTGCTGATCGGCATGAGCCCATTCCTGATGAACTTCGCCGCCTCGTTCGTAGTGGCGCTGCTCAACTGGCAGCTGATCCGCTACGGCGGCGACCTGGCCGTCGGCGCCTACGGCATCGTCAACACCTGGTGCTCGTTCCTCGTCATGTTCATCCTCGGCCTCTGCCAGGGCATGCAGCCCATCGCGGGCTACAACTACGGCGCGGGCCACAACCACCGCCTGCGCGACGTCTACGTGCTGACAATGAAGGTGGGCGTGGCCGTGGGTGTCCTCGGCGCGGTGCTGGCCATGGTGGTGCCGCGGCTGATCCTGCGCGCCTTTACCGACAGCGACGCCCTGCTCGACATCGGCGTGCCGGCCATGCGCTACCTCAACGTGATGATGCCGCTGATCGCCTTCACCATCGTCAACTCGCAGTTCTTCCAGAGTATCGACAAGCCCTGGATCGCCATCACCACCTCGCTCTCGCGCCAGGTGCTCTTCCTCATCCCGCTGATGTATGTGATTCCCCACCTGATGGTGCAGGCCGGCGGCGACGGGCTGACGGGTGTATGGACGACCTGCACGGTGTGCGACGTGCTGGGAGCCTTGCTGGCGGCAGGCCTGCTGCTGACGCAGCTCAAGGTGTTCAAGCCCGGCTACGTGGCCCCCGTCCGCAAGCCGCGCAAGGAGGCAGGACCCAAAGAAAACAGCTGAACCATGAAAGTGTACGAAAACATATCCCTTCGGGAGTACAACACCTTCGGAATCGACGTGCGGGCCCGCCGGGTGGTTGTGCTCGACGCCGACGAGCCGCTGCCCGCCCTCGAGGAGCCTTTCCTCATCCTGGGCGCCGGGAGCGATGTGGTCTTCACGCGCGACTACCCCGGCACGGTGCTGCTGCTCAACCCGGAGGCCGCCGATGCGGTGCTGCAGCCCGACGGCACCGTCGTCGCCCCGGCCGGCATGGTGCTCGACCGCCTCATCCAGTGGACCCTCGAGCGGGGCGTCTACGGCCTGGAGAATCTCAGCGCCATCCCCGGCACCGTCGGCGCCTCGGTGGTGCAAAATGTCGGCGCCTACGGTGTCGAGGCCAAGGATGTGGTGTCGCGGGTCGAAGCCTACGACCTGCGAGAACAGCGCCCTGTCGTCTTCAGCGCCGAGGAGTGCCGTTTCGGCTACCGCACTTCGCTCTTCAAGGCCCAGCCGGGCCGCTGGCTCATCTGCCGCGTGCATTACCGCCTGGCGCATGTCTACACCCCCAACCTTACCTACCGCGCCCTCGAAGCGCTGCCCCACGCCACCGCCGCCGAACTGCGACAGTCCATCACCGACCTGCGCTGGAGCAAGCTGCCGCGGCCCGAGGAGCACGGGTCGGCGGGCTCGTTCTTCAAGAACCCCGTGGTCGACGAGGCCGTCTACCGCCGCATCAAGAGCGAGCATCCCGACATGCCCGAGGCGCATGCCGCCGAAGGGGGCTACAAACTCTCGGCCGGATGGCTGATCGACCGCGCCGGCTGGAAGGGCCGCACGATGGGCCGCGCCGGCGTGTGGCCTAAGAACGCACTGGTGCTCTACAACACCGGCGGCTGCACGGGCGCCGAAGTGGTGGCCCTGGCCGACGCCATCCGCCACGACGTGCAGCAGCAGTTCGGCATCACCCTCATCCCCGAAGCGATAATTGTTTGAGAAGGAAGAGTCGAGGAGTTGAAATGTCAAAGTAGTCAAGTAGACAGTAGTTAAGTAGATAAGGCAATACCACCATCCAGCACATTTGTCTTAACTACTAGCGAGCGCAGCGAGCGATAACTACTTACCTACTTAACTCCTAAAACTAAAAGAAAATGAATAATTGAGTTATGGAGAAGATAGATAGATTCTGGCAGTGGTTCCAAGACCACAACGAGCAGCTGATCGCCCTGGGTGACCTGGCCGACAAGGAGCGCGACGAGCTGCTGAACGCCCTGCAGTACCAACTGACCAAGTACTGCGACGGCCTCACCTACGAGCTCGGCGACCCTACCGCCGACGGGCGCACGCTGACCTTCACCGCCGAGGGCGACACCGACCTCTTCCGCTACGTGGTGGAGCTGGTCGACGCCGCCCCCGACCTCGACTGGTGGCAGTTCACGGCCTTCAAGCAGCCCATGGGCACCGACCTGCGGGTGCGCTTCGACCGGATGCTCTTCGAGACCAAGAAGATGCACTTCGAGCAGCTGGAGTGCGAGGAGGAGCCCGAGATGCTGGGCCTGCGCATCGCCGTCGAGGGCGGCGAGCGGCAGGACGAGGACTTCCAGGTGGGCGTCTACGTCACGCTGGAGGCCCTGCTGGGCGAGTTCGACTGCGCCACGCTGATCGGCTATATGGAGACCGTCCCCGTGCCCGCCGAGCCCTTCAAGGCTGGCTTCCAGCCTCTGGACGACCTGCCCCAGTTCGTCGACTGGTTCAAGCGCAAACGCGACGAGTAGATGGCTCACCGCCGCGACACCCGCTACCGGGGACGCCGCCGCACGTCGGCCCAACGCCGCCCCGGGCACCTGCGCACCAACTACGCGGAGGAGGACATCGCAGCCTTCGCCAACGATCTGGTGCGCCTGCAGAGCGTGTGGCCGCCCGAGGTGATTGAGGCCGACCGCAAGGCGGCCCTGCGCAAGGCCATGAAGACCAACGTCATCATCTGTGCGGTGGTGATGGTCTTTTTCACGGCGGCGCTGGTCTATGCGGTGGTCAGCGACGGCGCCCCGTGGTGGAGCATCCTCGTTGGGCAGACCTTCGTGCTAGCATACCTCTTCCTGCGGCTGCTCATGGTGCGCAGTGACGCCAGCGACACCATGTTCCTCATCTATCGCGAAGCCGACCGCCGCGGCATCAAGTACAGCAAGGAGGCCCCGCTATACCATCTGATGAACCGCCTCAACGCCGACTACAACAACAAACTCTGGAACCGATCCTTCGAATGGTCATGAAGAGAATAGCGATATTGATGGCGCTGATGGCGGCGCTGACCGCCAGCGGTCAGTCGCTCAGCGTGTTGGACAGCCTGTGCCTCTACCGGCCGGGCGATTACGGCTCGGCCAACTGGCGCATTCCCGCCCTGCTTTGCCTCGACGACGGAAGCCTGCTGGCCGTCAACGACCGCCGCAAGTACAACGAGATCGACCTGCCGGAGGACATCGACATCGTCTGCCGCCGCAGCGCCGATGGCGGACGCACCTGGAACGAGCCGCAGATGCTTATAGCAGGGCAGGGGAGGGGGCGCGGCTACGGCGACCCCGCCCTGGTGCAGTGCCAGGGGGGCGACGTGCTATGCCTTTTTGCCGGTCATAATGGTTATTTTCAATCCTCCGACAGCCTGCCGATACGGGTCTTCATGATGCGCAGCAGCGACCGTGGACAGACGTGGTGTGATGCCGTCGATCTTACCCAAATGCTGTGGGATTCGGCATCAGCCTACCGAGGCGCATTCGTGGCTTCGGGCAACGGTCTACGCCTGAAGTATGGCCCTCATGCCGGAAGGCTGCTTTTCGCAGCCTCGCTGTTGCGTCGTAGTGCATGGGTGAGCGATAATTTCATCCTCTACAGCGACGACGACGGCCACACCTGGCACCGCTCGCAGATGGCCTTCGAAGGGGGCGACGAGGCCAAGCTGATCGAACTCGCCGATGGGCGCATCCTGCTCAGCGTGCGTCGCCCGGGCGCCCGCGGATGGAATGTCAGCGCCGACGGCGGCCACACCTGGGGGCAGCAGGGCCTCTGGCCCGAGATGACGGTCAACGCCTGCAACGGCGACATGCTACGGGTCGACGACAGCACCCTGATCCACAGCATCCCCAACTCGATGAAGCGTGAGGACGTCAGCCTCTTCACCTCGAGCGACGAGGGCCGCTCCTGGCACTCGCCCCTACGGCTCACCCCCGGCCCCTCGGTCTACTCGTCGCTCACCTTGCTGCCCGACGGCACGGTGGGCTGCTTCGTCGAGCGCAATCCGCAGGGGGCGTGCGAGTTGTGGTTCTATAGATTCCGCTACAGCTGCCCGGATAACCGATAGTCCCCACCTGACACGTGGCGACGCACGCCCTTTCATCGTGTCACCCACCGTGCCACCAAGAGGCTTTTATGCAGAGATGATGCAGAGATGATGCAGAGGGGATGCAGAGATAATGTCTGGCGGAGTCGGCAAAAGAGGCGGGCAGGCGTGACAAAAAAAGTTTTTGTATATAAAAAAAATATTGTATCTTTGCATCGCGAAAGAAGTGGTCATTGGCCTCTGGCTGGTGACTGTTTATGATTGATAACTAACAAGAAATGACTAAAATAGACGTACTGTTAGGCCTCCAGTGGGGCGACGAGGGCAAGGGCAAGATTGTGGATGTGCTCACCCCCCGATACGATGTCATCGCTCGATTCCAAGGTGGTCCCAATGCGGGTCACACCCTCGAGTTCGGCGGCATGAAGCATGTGCTGCATATCATCCCCAGCGGTATTTTCCACCAGGACAAGATCAACCTGATCGGCAACGGTGTGCTGATCGAACCCAACATCTTCCGCCAGGAGATCGACGCTCTGGCCGAGAAGGGTGTGGATGCCACGAAGAATCTATATATCAGCAAGAAGGCTCATCTGATCCTGCCTTCGCACCGCATGATGGATGCGGCCAACGAGCAGGCCAAGGGGAGCGACAAGATCGGCTCGACGCTGAAAGGCATCGGCCCGGCCTATACCGACAAGGTGGCCCGCACGGGTCTGCGCGTGGGCGACACGCTGGCGCCCGACTTCCTGCAGCGCTACGATGCCCTGAAGCGGATGCACCTCCGCATGGCCCTCACCCTGGGCTTCGACGTGGAGCAGTTCCGCATCGACGGCATGAACCTCGAGGAGTACGAGCAGCAGTGGATGAAGAGCCTCGAGACCCTGAAGCGCTTCCGCTTCGTCAGCAGCGAGTATTTCATCAACCAGTGCCTGCGCGACGGCAAGCGCGTGCTGGCCGAGGGCGCCCAGGCCATGATGCTCGACATCGACTTCGGCACCTATCCCTTCGTCACCTCGAGCAACACCATCACCGCCGGTGTCTGCACCGGTCTGGGTGTGGCTCCGTCGTCGATCGGCAAGGTGATGGGCATCACCAAGGCCTACTGCACCCGCGTGGGTGCCGGCCCCTTCCCCACACAGCTCGACGACGAGACAGGCCATCGCCTCTGCGAGGTGGGCCACGAGTATGGCGCCACCACCGGCCGTCCGCGCCGCTGCGGCTGGATCGACATCCCGGCCCTGCGCTACGCCTGCATGATCAACGGCGTCACCGAACTCTACGTCACCAAGCCCGATGTGATGAACGACTTTGAGACCGTCAAGATGTGTACCGCCTACAAAATCGGCAACCGCACCATCGACGAGATCCCCTACGAGTACAACACCGCCCCCATCGAGCCGGTGCTGACCTCCTATGCCGGTTGGCGCCACAGCCTGCTGGGTATCACCGAATACAACGACCTGCCCGAGAAGCTGAAGGCCTACCTGGCCGCCATCGAGCGCGAGACCGGCGTGCCCATCGCCGCCGTCAGCATCAGTCCCGACCGGCGCGACGTTCTTTTCAAGCAGGTGCAATAAATCACCCTTTACCAATACTAAAACAAGAAAAAACAAACATCCGACCGATATGAAAAAGATAGTTTTGCTCGTCCTTATGGCCCTGCCGCTGCTGGCCGGTGCGCAGACCAAAGTCAAGGAGACGGCCGTGCCGCGAAGCGTCCTGCTGGCGCTGGAGAAAACCTACGACAGCTACAAGGTGCGCACGTGGTACCAGGCCCCGGGCCAGTATATCGCCGAGGTGGTCATCGACGGCCAGGACGGCCGCGCCTACTTCACCGCCGGCGGCGACTGGCAGTACAGCACCTTCCCCGTCAAGGCCGAGGAGTGCCCCACGTTGATGAACACCTACTTCGTCAACAACTACCCTGGCTACCGCATCAAGAGCATCGACTTCGTCGAGGAGATGAACGGCGACAACTACTATCGCATGATTATCGTCAAGAAAGGCATCGCCGAGGCCGACTGCGAGATGGTGTTCGACACCCGTGGCAAGCTGATGAAGAGCAACGCCCCGGATCCCGACGCGGTGAAGCGCGACTACTACACGCGCCACAGCCCCGACATGACCGAGGAGAAGGTCAGCGAGCAGAGCGGCACGCAGAGCAGCCGCCAGCGCCAGCGTCCAGCCCCGGTGGTCGACGAGCCGCAGGTGGAGATCTTCACCCCCAGCGACGAGGTTGTCGAAGCCTTCAAGAAGCAGATGGGCAAGCGCATCACCGCAGGCCCCGAGTGGGTGAACCGCAACGACGAGTATGCCGTGGCCTACTTCAGCAACGCCCAGAAGGTGAAGATGGAGGCTGTATACAGCTTGGAGGACAACCGTCCCATCATGACCGGCAAGGTGCTTGCCAAGGACCGCTACAACAGCGCCATCCGCAAATATCTAGCCGAGAAGTTCGCCGGCGAGAAGTACAAGATCGAGAAGATGGTGGTCTACGAGTTCAACTCCAAGTACCGCGACCCCGCCACTGGCAAGAAACCCAAGCCCTACACCTACGTCGTCGTCAGCCAGAAGGTCAAGGGCACCCGCGAGACCAAGTTCACCCGCATGGAATTCAACAACAGTGGCCAGTTCATGAACCTCCTCGCACAGCCCCTCGACGAGAAGGACGTGCAGTAGTTCCTGCAGTCGAATAATATAAAACCAGCCGTGAGGACGCTCCCTCACGGCTGGTTTTGTTTTATGTGGTGGTATTGTTCAACCAAGAGTTGCCAAGAAAAAACGTGCCCAGAAGGCTGTTGGTATACCCCTGCTCCGCCTTAACGTAGACCACGGTCAGCGTGGGGGGATATAATCCTTTTTTGCAGAATGGTGCATATTGTGTTTGTTTATGCTATTATTATCTTAACTGTCAGTCCGTCAGCTGGCGCATCTGCTCCAGGGCGGCGGTGATGGTGGGAATGTGTTCGATGCTGATGCTCAGGCGTTCGGGTGTCTCTTTGAGGCGCACGCGCTGCGGGTTGTTCTGGGCGTAGCGGATCAGGCTGGCGAAGCCGGCGCTGCGGTAGAAGGGGCTCTCGGGGTTGCTCACTAAGTGGCACACCATGCGCCCCTGCTTGAGGATGAGCTTCTCGATGCCGAACTCCTTGGCCATGCGGCGCAGGCGGATGGTGCTGATGAGCTCGTCGACGGGCCCCGGCACGGGTCCGAAGCGGTCTTCCAGCCGGCTGCGGTAGGCCGCCAGCTCCTCGTCGGTGGTGAGGTCGTTGAGCTCCTTGTAGAGCACCAGGCGCTCGGTGCCCGAGGTGATGTAGTCGTCGGGCAGCAGCACCTCGAGGTCGGTCTCGATGGTGCATTCGCGCACGTACTCCTTCTTTTCCTCGGCTTCGGCGGCGAAGAGGTCGGCGAAGTCGCTCTCTTTCAGCTCCTCGATGGCCTCGTTCAGTATCTTGTGGTACATGTCGTAGCCCACCTCGCTGATGAAGCCGCTCTGTTCGGCGCCGAGTATGTTGCCAGCGCCGCGGATGTCGAGGTCGCGCATGGCGATGTTGAATCCGCTGCCGATGGTGGAGAACTCCTCGATGGCGCGGAGGCGTCGCTGGGCGTCGTCGGTGAGGGTGAGGTAGGAGGGGATGAGCAGGTAGCAGAAGGCTTTGCGGTTCGACCGGCCCACGCGGCCGCGCATCTGGTGCAGATCCGAGAGGCCGAACTGGTGGGCGTTGTTGATGATCATGGTGTTGGCGTTCGGTATGTCGAGGCCGTTCTCCACGATGGAGGTGGCCACCAGCACGTCGATTTCGCCCTCGAGGAACTGCATGAGCGTCTCCTCGGCTTCCTTGCCCTCCATGCGTCCGTGGGCCATGGCCACGCGCGCGTCGGGCACTAAGCGCTGCACCAGGCCCGCCATCTCCGGCAGGTTCTCCACACGGTTGCTGATGAAGAAGGTCTGTCCTCCGCGGCTCATTTCGAACGTGATGGCGTCGCGGATCAGCTCCTCGTTGAAGTCGCTCAGCTCGGTCTCGATGGGCTGGCGGTTGGGCGGCGGCGTCTGGATGATGCTCAGGTCGCGGGCACCCATCAGCGAGAACTGCAGCGTGCGCGGGATGGGGGTGGCCGTGAGGGTCAGGCAGTCCACGCCCACCTTCATCTGCTTCAGCTTCTCCTTGACGCTGACGCCGAACTTCTGCTCCTCGTCGATGATCAGCAGGCCCAGGTCTTTGAACTTCAGCTCCTTGTTGGTGATGGCGTGGGTGCCGATGAGGATGTCGATCTTGCCGCTCTCCACGTCCTTGTATATCTGGTTCTTCTCCTTGGTGGTGCGGAATCGGTTGAGGTAGTCGATGCGCACCGGCATGTCTTTCAGTCGCTCACGGAAGGTGTTGTAGTGCTGGAAGGCGAGGACGGTGGAGGGGACAAGGACGGCCACCTGCTTCGAGTCGCAGACGGCCTTGAAGGCGGCGCGGATGGCCACTTCGGTCTTGCCGAAGCCCACGTCGCCGCACACCAGGCGGTCCATCGGCGCCTGCTCCTCCATGTCGTGCTTGACGGCGATGGTGGCCTTCAGCTGGTCGGGCGTGTCCTCGTATTGGAAGGCGGCTTCCAGCTGCTGCTGCAGCTCGCCGTCGGCGCTGAAGGCGAAGCCCCGCGAGGCTTTGCGCTTGGCGTAGAGGGCGATCAGGTCGCGCGCGATGTCCTTCACCTGCCGTTTGGTCTTCTGCTTCAGCACCTGCCAGGTGTTGCTCCCCAGGCGGTTCAGCGTCGGCGCCTCGCCCTCGCGGCCCACGTAGCGGCTGATCTTGTGCAGCCCGTGGATGCTGATGTAGAGCACGTCGTTGTTCTTGTAGATCAGGCGGATCAGCTCCTGGCTTTTGCCGTCCTTGGTCACCTTCTCCAGGCCGCTGAAGCGCCCCACGCCGTAGTCGATATGGGTCACGTAGTCGCCCGGCTTCAGCTCGAAGAGCTCCTTGAGCGTCATGGCCTCGTGGCCCGCCTGCACGTTCTTGACCGTGTATTTGTGGTAGCGCTCGAAGATCTCGTGGTCGGTGTAGCAGAGCAGCTTCTCGTCGTGGTCGATGAAGCCGTGCGAGAGGTTGAGGGTCGTCAGCTGGCAGCTGACGGTCGACAGTATCTTCTGCAGCCGCTTCTCCTGGCTCTCGCCCGTGACGGTGATCACCAGGCGGTAGCCCAGCTCGGCATGGCGCTGCAGGTTCTCCTGCAGCATGTCCATCTGTTTGTTCAGCACGGGCTGCGGCTCGCTGTGTACCTCGATCCGTGTCTCTTGGCTGAAGTAGTGGCTGTTGCCGTACTCCACGGCCTTCATCTTCAGCACGCCCCGCAGCAGCTCCTGAGCGCCGCAGGTCAGCTCCTCGGGCTTGGGCAGGGTGCCGGCGATGGGGTGCGCCGTGTCGGCCAGCCGCTCCTCGTAGGCCTTGCGGCTCTCGTCGAGCAGGGCGTCCATGCGTTGCAGCACCAGCATCAGGCTCGGGGTCCACACCACGTCGGCCGCGCCGAAGTAGTCCAGCAGGCCGACGCGGTTCTCCGTCCGGTCGGGCTGATCCGGCTGCTGCATCAGGTCGGGCACGATGTCCACGCGGTCCAGCTGCTTGACGCTCAGCTGGGTGCCGGCGTCGTAGGTGCGGATCGACTCCACCGTGTCGTCGAAGAACTCCAGTCGGTAGGGCAGGTCGGAGGCGTAGCTGTACACGTCGACGATGCCGCCGCGTACGGCGTACTGGCCCGGCTCCACCACGAAGTCCTCGCGCTCGAAGCCCAGCTCCTGCAGCCGCTCCACCACGTCCCACATGTCGTGCCGCTCGCCGCGCGCCACCCGCAGGGTGTTGGCCAGCAGGATGCGGTTGCCCACCACCTTCTCGCTCAGCGCCTCGGGGTAGGTCACCACCACACACGGCCTCCCGCCGCCCAGTTCCTTCACCACCTCGGTGCGCATCAGCACGTTGGCGTTCTCCGTCTGCTCGCTGTCGTAGTGATAGGCCTTGCGGTACGACGTGGGGAAGAGCATCACCCGTGGTGCCCCGTTTTGCGCCGCTTCATCCTGCGGGGCCGACAGGGCCTCCAGGTCGTTGGCCATGTAGAAGGCCTCCTCTTTGTTCGGTGCCACCACCAGGTGGCTCGTCGTGGGGGTCGCCTGGGCATAGGCCGTCATGGCCATGGCCGGCAGCGACCCCGTCATGCCGTCCACATGCACCCTGGCCGCGTTGGCCTGCAACGCCTCGGTCAGGTGCCGCACGAGGGCGCTCCCGCTGTATATCTCGTTGATTTCCTGGTTCAATGTCTTATCGTTTGGGTTGCAGCATCACGAAGGGCACCAGCGTCTCCTCGAGCGAGATGCCGCCGTGCTGCAGCGTCGAGGTGTAGAGCTGCACGTATTGGTTGTAGTTGTTGGGGTAGGCGAAGAAATCGCCCGCCCGTGCGAAGATGTAGGGCGAGTTGATGTGGCGGCGCGGCAGGAAGAGCCGTGCGGGATCCTTCACCTCGAACACCTCGCGCGGGTTGTAGTCGAGCAGGCGGCCCTGCTTGTAGCGCAGGTTGACGCTCACGTCGCGGTCGCCGCGCACCCGCACGGGACGCTCCACGCGCGTCGAGCCGTGGTCGGTGGTGATGATCACGCGCGCGTCGCGCTCGGCCAGGGCCTGCAGCAGCTCCATCAGGGGCGAGTACTCCATCCAGCTGCGCGTCAGCGAGCGGTAGGCGCTGTCGCTGTCGGCCAGCTGCCGCACCACGTCGCTGTCGGTCGTCGAGTGCGACAGCATGTCGACGAAGTTGTAGATCACCACGTTCAGCGGCGACTGCATCAGCTCCGGCACGCGGTCCACCAGGCGGCGCCCGTACTGCGCGTTGAGCACCTTGTTGTAGGTGTGCTTGATGTTCAGCCCGTTGCGGCGCAGGTTCTCGTCCAGCAGCTGGTCTTCGTACTGGTTCTTGTAGCCCTGCTCGTCCTCGTTGACCCAGTACTGCGGATACTTGCGCTCGATCTCGCTGGGCATCAGGCCGGCGAACATGGCGTTGCGCGCAAACTGGGTGGTGGTGGGCAGGATGGTGTAGTACATCTCGTCGCGCTCCACGCGGTAGAACGGCTCGAGCAGCGGCTGCACATAGCGCCACTGGTCGTAGCGGAAATTGTCGATCACGATCAGGAAAGTGGACCCGCCGCCCTCCGCCTTCAGCAGCGGTATCAGGCGCTCCTTGAGCACCGTGTGGCTCATCAGGGGCTTCTCCTCGCGCCCGCTGATCCAGTCGAGGTAGTGCCCCTCGTAGAAGCGGACGTACTGCGCGTTGGCCTCGCGCCGCTGCGAGAGGAAGATGTCGTGGATGTTCTCGTCGTCGACGCTGGCCAGCTCGAGGTCCCAGTAGACGAGGCGGCGGTACATCTCGACCCACTCCTCGGCCGTCCGGCAGTCGCCCAGCTGCATGCCGATCTCGCGGAACTGCTGCTGGTAGCCCATCGTGCTGTGCTCCGTCTGCAGGCGGCGGCCCTCGGTGTGTTTCTTCACCGTCAGCAGCAGCTGGCTGGGCCCCACGGGTTTGATCAGGTAGTCGCTGATCTTGCCCCCGAGGGCGTCCTCCATGATGTGCTCCTCCTCGCTCTTGGTGATCATCACCACGGGCAGGTTCGGGTGGCGCTCCTTGATGGCTTTCAGGGTGTCCAGACCGCTCAGGCCCGGCATCTGCTCGTCTAAAAAGACGAGGTCCACATGCTGCTCCTCCAGCTCGTCGAGGGCGTCGCGCCCCGACGTGACGGGCACCACCGCATAGCCCTTCTCCTCCAAAAACATGATGTGCGGGCGCAACAGGTCAATCTCGTCGTCGGCCCAGAGTATGGTTGTCTTGGTCATATAGTGTTTCGTCAGTTTATATGATTATAACAGCAATATAACGATCTCCCCACGGAAATATTGTCCCGCACCGTGAAAAAACGGCACCGCCCTGCCGCCTACCCAACACCCTGTCAAGTCTACCATTTCTTCAGTCGTTCTTCAGTCGTTCTTCAGTCGTTCTTCAGTGATCACTGAAGAACGACTGAAGAACGACTGAAGAACGACTGAAGAAATGGTAGAGTCAACCCCTACTCATCCCCTCGTTCGGAGGGGGGTGCCGACCCCAAGTCCCCGACAGGGGACGCCAGCGGTTAGCCGGGGGTGGAGGCCGCAGGCCGGCCCCCCCCGGTAGGCACACCACCCCGCCCGCCGTAGCCCCGCAGGGGCGGCAGAACGTTTTTTTTGTATATCAAATATTTTTGTATATTTGCAGTGGTGAAAAACAAAACAAAACGCCACAGACAACACATATAAAGCACTGATATTAAACATCAAAAACCGCATTCCTCGTCTTTGACGACCACCATTGATTCCCAAATCCCATTGTCTATGATGAAAAAAATTCTTATTCTCGGCATTTGTATTTTGTGCTGCAGCGTTGCCTCGGCGCAAAAGGACACAATCAGAGAGGGTGATCCGTGGTATCTGTATCAAGACCGAAGTTCCGGTACATTGTTTGATCTTGAAGGGACCAATCATAATAATTATTTTACCATTGGTAATATATACATAAAACAAGAGTTGCCAAATAGTAATTCAAAAGTATATGGCATTGCATTAACTTGTTCTTTTTTTCCACAGGTAAGGGAAGAGAAGCCTCAGTTATACATCTATCGGCAAGAAACAAATGATAGTATACCGGTTGTCACACTGATAGATTCAGTCAATATATACGACCACTATAGGAGTTCTTACTTTGTTTATGAATATGACAACATCTCCTTATCAGGTTCAGACGGTACACCAACTGTTATTTCTCCCTGTATCGAATTCTTTTTTAACACACCACATGGAATAGACGATATCACATCAGATTTTTTCATTTCCCACTACTACACAATGGAACAAATATATCTGCGTTGGCAACATCTATCGGATACTTTGTATAGAATCCGATATGGTATCTTATCTACCGACAACAACAGAATAGTATATGATAATTGCATTTATGGTGACCGAAATAGAATTTATCGAATTGACGACGCAGCAGTATGGAATTGGGGTGGCATTTTCCCCATCGTACGACTGCGGTGTACTGTCCCGAAG